>CAXMSF010000051.1:0-7686 GCA_964196055.1 uncultured Gammaproteobacteria bacterium
TGAAGGGAGTGGCGCGTCGGGTTCCAGGGCGGGTTCGAGGAGTAGAAGAACCAGCGGAACGCATCGGCGCCCGGCGCCGGCGAACTCGGATCCTCGACCCAGAGTTTCTGCTCGACCGGAAGTCCGGGGACTTCGCGTGGCAGTGTGTCGCGGCCCGACGGCGCAACGCCGGAGCCGAGCGCTTCGCGGTCCGCCTGCGAGATTGCGATCACGCGGCGGGGCAATGGGCCCGGGCGCAGCTCGATTTCACGCGCCGCGTCGGCTGCGTCGTCGCGGTACAGAAGCACCTTCGCACTCTTGCCCCGCAGATCCATGCCCTCGTAGTCTTCACGCGCCACCACGGCGCAGCCCGCCTCGGGCGCTTCGTCACCGGCGTCGAGCACTGCGAATTCGAGCCGTACTCGGTCGAGAATGATCTCGGGCGGTGTGTAGTTGCCTTTGCTCTTCGACTCCTTCTTGCCGTCGCGGTCCGCCACGTGCCCGAGCACGATGCACGTCTTGTACGGACGCGGCAGGCCGCGGTCGCCGAACAACAGAGTCGAAACCCACAGCAGCGAGTTGAACCAGCCACGCGTCTGATCGATCGCTTCCGAAATGAAGTCTGCGGGGTAGGCGGCTTCGAACTCCTCGCGTCCGGCATGCGGGTAACCCCACTGCGCGAACGGCATCGAGCCCGAGTCGAACCAGGCGTCGATCACCTCGGTCACGCGCCGGTAGGTCCCCGGCTCGCCCGCCTTCGTCCAGGTGACATCGTCGATCCACGGCTTGTGCACGCGCAGATGCGGCGACAGCGATGGATCCTCCGCGAGGGCGGCGTCGAAGGCGTCGAAAGCATGCGGGTTGCGTTCGAGAATTTCCGCCACCGATCCGGGAGCGTCGGTCTTGCCGCTTTCGTCGTTCACCCAAATGTTGAGCGGCGTACCCCAGAAGCGTTCACGTGACAGCGCCCAGTCGACGTTGTTGCGCAGGAAGTCACCGAAGCGCCCCTCCTGAATGTGCTCGGGCAACCACTGAATCTGCTGGTTGTTCGCGAGCGCGTCATCGATGTGCGCGGTGGTCCGGATGTACCACGCGGGGCGTGCGTACTGGATCAGCGCGTCGTCGTCCGAGCGCAGGCAGAACGGGTACTCATGCCGGATCTGCTCGGCATGCCAGAGCAGGCCCCGCTGCTTCAATTCGCGCGCGAGGCGGCTGTCGCAGTCCTTCACCCAGCGGCCCGCGTAGGCTTCGTCCGCAATCGCGGGATCGAAACCACCGTCGGGAAGCACTGCGCACAGCAACGGCAACTCGTGCTGTTGCTGCTCGCGGCGCAGCAATTCGAAGTCGGTTTCGCCGAAGGCGGGCGCGATATGGACGACACCGGTGCCGGCGTCGAGTTCGACGAAGTCGGCACCCACCACGCGCCAGTACGCGAGGTCGGTGTGGTTGCGCGAGAACCAGTCGAAGGGCGGCGTGTACTCGCGACCCACGAGGTCGGCGCCGCGAATCGTCGCTTCGACCGGAAGTTCGCGCCCCACCTTTTCGGCGAGCGTTTCGCGCAGCGCCGCGGCGACGATCAACTTCTGTTCGCCATCGCGCACGACCACATAGTCGACGTCGACATTTACCGCGGCCAGGCTGTTCGACGGCAACGTCCACGGAGTGGTGGTCCAGACCAGCAAGGCCGTGTCGGGCTCGTCGCGCAGTGGGAAGCGAACGTAGACCGACGGATCGTCGACGGTCCTGTAACCCTCACCGACCTCGGCCGCAGAAAGCACGGTGCCGCCTTGCGCCCACCACCAGACCACCTTGTAGCCGCGGTAGAGCAGGTCTTTTTCGTGCAGCTGCGACAGCGCCCACCAGACACTCTCGACGTAGCTCTGGTGAAAGGTCACGTAGGCGTCGTCGAGGTCGACCCAGAATCCGAGTTTCTCGGTGAACTGGGTCCATTCCTTGGTGTAGCGGAAGACGCTGTCGAGGCAGCGGCGCACGAAGGGCTCGACGCCGTATTCCACGATCGCGTCCTTGCCGGATATTCGCAGATCCTTCTCGACCTCGATTTCCACGGGCAAGCCGTGCGTATCCCAGCCGGCCTTGCGCGGAACGTGGAAGCCCTGCATCGACTTGTAACGCGGGAATACGTCCTTCATCACACGCGTCAGCGCGTGGCCGTTGTGCGGCAGGCCGTTTGCGGTAGGGGGGCCCTCGTAGAACACGAAGCGCGGTCCGCCACGGCGCCGCTCGAGGGATTCCTCGAAGATCCGGTGCTCCTTCCAGAAATCGCGAACACGCGACTCGGAGTCAGGGAAATCTACGACCGGCAGGACTTTCTCGAACGTCGACATTGGGCGCATAAGCTAACATCCATGTCCAATTTCGCAGGAGATTCCGCTGTGAAGGACTACTTCGGCGCCGGTATGCGGCTCTATGTCGACCGGCTGATGGACTGGGAACCCCTGCTCACGTTGCGAAGCGGCGAATCGGTCGACGTCGCGGCCGAGGTCGGCGCCTACCGCACGATTCTCGAGACCGTGGCCGCGCTTGCCGCGGATTTCGAAAAGCCCGCCCGTGAAAACTGGTCCGCCGAGGCGGAACTCACGCCGGACGGCGGTGCAGCCCCGCCCGCGCACATGCGCGAGGCCTACGCGCAGCTGCAGGAAGCCGGCCTGGTCAGCCTTCCGGTCCCCGAGGAATACGGGGGCTACGGCGTCCCCGCGACCATGAACGGCTGGGTACTCGAGATGATCTCGCGTGCCGACCCGAGCTTGATGATGATCATCGGCCTCCAGACGGGCGTTGCAAGCGACATCGCGAAATACGGCAGCGAAGAGATCAAGCGAGCCTTCCTGCCGCGCTTCGCATCGGGCGAAGTACAGGGCTCGATGGACCTCACCGAGGCGCAGGCCGGCAGCGATCTGGGTGGTATCACCACGCGCGCGGTCGACCGCGAGGACGGGCAGATCCAGGTCGATGGCCAGAAGATATTCATTTCGAACGGCGGCGCCGAAGTCCACCTCGTCCTCGCGCGCGACGATGACACCTTCGAGCAGTCGAAGGGGACGACCAACGGTCTGTCGCTGGTCCTCGTTCCGCGGCATCGCGAAGACGGCAGCGAGAACGGGGTGCGGGTCACGCGGCTCGAAAAGAAGATCGGCATCCACGGCTCACCGACCTGCGAGATGATCTTCGAGGGTTCCATCGGTGCCCGACTCGGCAAGAAGGGGCAGGGTTTCCGCGCGATGCTCGACCTGATGAACGCCGCGCGACTCGGCGTCGCCTCGCAGGCGTTGGGCCTCTCCGACGCGGCCATCTACGACGCCACGGAATACGCGAACCAACGCGAGCAATTCGGCAAGGCGGTTGCCGAACAGCCGCTCGTGATGGGCATGCTCGCGAAGATGATCGTGAACAACGAAGCGGTCCGCGCCTTGCTCTACCGCACCTACCGCCTGCTCGACTTCAATATCGCGCGCGAGGCAGCCGTGCAGCGAGAAGGCATCTCCGAAGCCGAACGCAGCGAGATCCAGGCCGAACTGGAACGCGACACCGCCCGCGTCCGCCTGCTGACTCCGCTCTGCAAGTACTTCGCAACAGAGGTTTGCTCGGACATCACTCGCGACGCAGTCCAGGTTTTCGGCGGCGTCGGCTTCACCGCAGGCGCGAATGTCGGCAAATACCTGGCCGATAGCGTGATCACCACGATCTACGAGGGCACGAGCGAGATTCAGGCCTCGTTCGCGCTGCGCGAAATGGGCAAGGGAGTGCTCGAGGTAGTGCTACGCGAGGTGAAAGCCGAATTGGACGCAGCCGCGAGCAATCCGGAGCTCTCGCCGCTGGCCGATCGGATCCGAAACGTGATCGACGGCCTGGACGAGACCCTGAAGGTGCTGTTCTCGGACCTCAACTACGCGCTCTCACGTGCCAAGCTGATGGCCGAGACCGTGATCGACGTGATCGCGGGCGCAGAGTTGCTCAAGCAGGCGGCAGTCGACGATTCGAGGCGCGACATCGCCGAGGCCTTCATCCGGCGGCGAATGCTCGAGGCGGCCAGCGTCTCCAGGCGCATCGAGGACGGTGCCGGCAGCCGTTTCGAAAACGACGCGCGAATCGTCGCGGCGGTCTCGCGAACCGGGTCCTGACTTGCCATCGCAGCGGCCGGCCGCTGCGGGTTGGTGTAATCTCGACACGTGGCCAGAGACGAGAGAGGGATTGCCGACCCGAATCGGCCCATCGTCGTCGTCAGCAATCGCCTGCCGTTTACCTTCACGCAGACGGATCACGGCATCGAACGCGCGCCATCGGCGGGTGGCCTCATTACTGCGCTCGAGCCGGTGCTGCGCAAGCGCGGCGGAACCTGGATCGGCTGGCCCGGAACCGATCTGCCCGAGGGCGAGTCACTCTCCGCCAAGGGAGAGAAGTACGACATCGCGCCCGTTGCGCTCAGCGAGGACGAGATCGCGCACTACTACAAGGGGCTCTCGAACGCCACGCTGTGGCCGCTGATGCACTCGATGGTCGATCGGACGCGCTTCGACAGCCAGGACTGGGCGTCCTACTGCGTCGTCAACGAGCGCTTCGGCGACACGGTGGTCGCCAAGGCGGGCGACGCGAGCTTCGTCTGGGTTCACGACTACCAGTTGATGCTGGCGCCGGCCCGGATCCGCCGCGACCTGCCCGAAACCGAGATCGGCTTCTTCCTCCATATTCCGTTTCCGCCTCACGACGTATTCCGGCTGCTGCCGTGGGATCGAGAACTCCTTCGCGGAATGCTGGCGGCCGACCTGATCGGCTTCCACGTGCGCAGCTACGCGACGAATTTCTTAGACTGCGCGGAACGCAGTCTCGGCGCACGGGTCAATCGCACCGACGGCCTCGTCGAGTACGGCGACCGTACCACCCGCATCGGTGCGTTTCCGCTCGGGATCGATTTCGAGCTGTTCGAGTCACTCGCTCTGCACGACGGCGCCCCGCCGAAGAACCCGGACGAGCGCGTGGTCCTCGGTGTCGACCGTCTCGACTACACCAAGGGCATTCCCGAGCGCATGCTCGCTTTCGAGAAACTGCTCGAGATGTATCCGGAGCATCGAGAAAGGGTCGCGCTGCTCCAGATCGCGGTGCCGAGCCGAGCCGACGTCGCGGAGTATCAGGAGCTGAAGCGCGAGATCGAAGAACACGTCGGCCGCATCAACGGCCGCTTCGCCAACTCGGGCTGGTCGCCGATCCGCTACCTCTACCGCGCCGTCGACCAGAAGCGCCTGTGCGCGATCTATCGCGACTCCGACGTCGCGCTCGTCACGCCACTGCGCGACGGCATGAACCTGGTCGCAAAGGAGTTCGTCGCGTGTCAGGTCGCCGACCCCGGGGTACTGGTGCTGTCGAAGCTCGCGGGGGCGGCGCAGACGATGCGCGAAGCGCTGCGCGTCAACCCATACGACATCGACGGTACCGCCGAAGCGATCCACCGCGCGTTGGAAATGGAAGAGGCCGAGCGGCGCTCGCGAATGGTCGCACTGCGCCGCCGCGAGAAGCGCGACGACATCAATAGTTGGGTTCGCACATTCCTCGAGGCCGCCGATCACGAGCATGCAGAGCTGCACCCGCTCGGCGACAGTGACCTCGAAGCCTGGCTTGGCGAATTCATCAACGGCTACCGGCTGGCGCTCTTTCTCGACTACGACGGCACTCTCTCGTCACTACGCGACCATCCCTCACTCGCAACGCTCTCGCCCGCCATGCGCGCCGCACTCGAAACTTGTGCAAAACGAGACGACACCCGCATCGCGGTGGTAAGCGGCCGCGCGCTCGCGGACGTCACCTCGATGGTCGATCACGCCGGTCTGATATTCGCAGGCAATCATGGACTCGAAATAGACGGCAGCGATTTTCCGCACTTCATCCACGAGGACCTCGTGCACTACCGAAATCGCGCGGAGGAACTCGCGCGTTCGTTGTCGCGCCTCGAAGTCGACGGAGCCTGGACGGAAGCCAAGGGCCCGACCCTCACCTATCACTACCGCGCCGTACCCACCCAGAACCGCGAGGAGTTGATCAGCGACGCACGTCGCATCATCAACGAAGCCGGCTACCAGGCGCGCGATGCACATCACGCCGTAGAAGCGCGGCCGCCGATCGGCTGGGACAAGGGGCGAGCGGTGCTCCACATCCTCCGAACCCTCTACGGCCCGGCCTGGTCCGAGCACGTTCGGGTGATCTACGTGGGTGACGACCAGACCGACGAAGACGCGTTTCGTTTTCTTGCCGGCCTCGCGATGACGTTTCGGGTCGGCAGCGCCGACACTACGACCGCCGCGACGCGTCGACTCCCGAACGTCGAGGCGGTTCGTACACTGCTCGAATGGCTGGCTCGCCGCGAAGTGCAGCCCAGCTAGCCCGGGTGGAACCCTTCCAGATCGCAATACTCGGGGTCGCCGCGTTCGCGACCTCGATGCTGTCGGCGATCGTCGGAATGGCGGGTGGCATCGTCCTGCTGTCGGTGATGCTGCTCTTCCTCGAGCCCCTGGTCGCGATCCCGCTCCACGGCGTGGTGCAGCTGGTATCGAATTCCTCGCGAACCTGGGTGCAACGCGAGCACGTGCAATGGCCGATCATCGGCGCCTATTGCCTGTTGCTCGTCCCGATGAGCTTCGTCGGCCTGCAGATTGCGGAATCGTTGTCACCGCCGGTCGCACGTCTGCTGATCGGCGGATTCGTGCTGATCGCGACGTGGGTGCCGTCCCTGCTCCTGATGGGAAGCCATCCCGAGCGCAGCGCCCCGCGCCGTCGCTTCGTGATCCTCGGTGGCGTCGTCGGAATGATCAACATGACGGTCGGAGCGACCGGGCCGCTGATCGCGCCGTTCTTCCTGAACCTCGGATTGAAACGCCAGGGAATCATCGGCACCAAGGCTGCCAGTCAGGCGCTCGGTCACCTCGTCAAGATCGCGGTCTTCGCAGTCGCGGGTTTCGTCTTCGCGGACTACGCGCTGATGCTGCTGTTCTTGAGCGCGATGGTGGTTGCGGGCACCTGGGCGGGTAGCCAGGTCCTCGAATCGGTGAACGAGCTCTGGTTCAAGCGTTTGTTCAAGACCGTCCTCACGCTGGTCGCGCTCCGCCTCGTGATCCTCGAAGGACTGAATCTGCTCGGGGCCTGAGCGTTTCCGGTCGCCCGCCGCGGGTCGCCTGTCGCCGGGGTGGTATGATGGGACCACGATGTCGTTCGTCCTGCTGCTCCCCTGGCTCCTCCTCGCCGCCGCCGTCGCGACCGCCGCTCTGCTGTTCGTCCGGAAGCAGGCGCTCGCGCGGGAACTCGCTGACAGCGAGCAGGCGACTCAACGGGTCGCGGACGAATTGCAGGCGTGCCGCAAACAGCTCGACAAGGCGGTCGCGAAACAGCAACGAAGCGGCGAGGAACTCGCCCAGTCGCGGCGGAAGCTCGAGAAGGCCCGTAAGCGCGCGGGCCGAGCCGGCGAAGACGCGCGCCCGGCGACTCCCTCCCACGCCCAGAGCCTCGAGGCGGCGCTCGAAACCGCCCGCCGGGAGCGCAACACGGCGCAGGCGCGGGCGGCCACTCTCGCACAGGATCTCGCGAAGGCCGGGGCCGCGATCGGCGCTGCGGCCGCGGCCCAGACGCGGCTCGACGACGCCGCGATCGAAGCGCTCCAGCAACGCGTCGAAACGACCGACGCCGCGCAGAATCAGCTGCGCAAGG
>CAXMSF010000052.1:0-3979 GCA_964196055.1 uncultured Gammaproteobacteria bacterium
GCATCCTCGGCGGCGCGCCGGGCCACCTCGGTCATGAGCTGCAGGGGCTCGGCCGAATCGGCGGGGTCGTCAGTGCGTTGCACCAGCTGCGCGGTGCCGACGATGACGGGCAGGCGCGGATCGCAATCCATGGGCAAGAGAACATAGCTTGCCGCGAGGGCTCACCGGGCATCGTTCGGGATCGCGGGCTCGGGATGTGTTCTAATCGGCTGCATGGAACTCAACGACAGCCAGTTCTTGATCCGCGACCAGTACCGAAAATTCATGACGATCGCGCGCCACATCCTCGCGTAGCGGCACCGCGACAGCGTGCCCGCTGTCTGTTCTCAGTATTCATTCGCGGACGGGCGTTGACGGCGAGGCCGAAAACCTGAACGATTTCAGCTAGGACGAATATTGAGAACGCACAGCACGCTTCCGACACGGCGGGTCGCTCGAACATCGACGGGGCCGGTGTGTACCTAGGAATCGATCTCGGGACCTCTGCCGTCAAGGCACTGCTGCTCGACGACGCCGACAGGATCGTCGCGGAGGCGAGCGCACCCCTGGAGGTGAGCCGTCCGCAGCCGCTCTTCTCGGAACAGGATCCGAGCAGTTGGTGGCAGGCCACGCGACAGGCCGTGTCTGCGCTCGCGGCGTCGCGACCGGGCGGGAAGGGACTGCGCGACCTTCAGGGGATCGGGCTGTCGGGGCAGATGCACGGAGCGAGCCTGCTCGATTCCTCCGATCGCTCGCTGCGTCCGGCCATCTTGTGGAACGACGGACGTAGCGAGGCGGAGTGCATCGCACTGGAAGCCAGCGTTCCGAACGCGCGACGGATCACGGGCAATCTGGCCATGCCCGGATTCACGGCCCCGAAGCTCCTCTGGGTGAAGCGACACGAGCCCGCGCTCTTCGATCGCGTGAGCAAGGTCCTGCTTCCAAAGGACCACCTTCGGCTGTACATGACGGGCGAGTACGCGACGGATCGGTCGGACGCCTCGGGCACCCTCTGGCTCGACGTCGGCCGGCGCGCGTACTCCGCCGAGATGCTCGAGGCCTGCGGGCTCGACGAAAGCGCCATGCCCGCTCTGTTCGAGGGGCCCGAAGTGACCGGGCGATTACGTGCCGCCGTCGCGGCCGAGTGGGGCTGCGAGCGCATTCCGGTCGTGGCGGGCGGAGGCGATCAGGCCGCCGGCGCCGTCGGGGCGGGCGTGGTCGAAGCTGGCCGCGCGCTGATCTCCCTGGGCACCTCGGGCGTCTATTTCGTGGCTGGAGATGCCTTTCGGCCCAACCCCGAACGTGCCGTCCACGCCTTCTGTCATGCACTGCCCGACAGTTGGCATCAGATGTCGGTGCTGCTTTCTGCAGCGAGCTGTTTGACCTGGATCAAGAACGTCACGGGTGCGCGCGACGAAGCGCGGCTGCTCGACGAGATCGCCGCACGGGATCGCCCCGCTGAACACGTGACCTTTCTCCCCTATCTCTCCGGTGAAAGGACGCCGCACAACGATCCGCACGCCAGTGGCGTCTTGCACGGGCTCTCACATGAAACCGATCGCGCGACCCTCGGACGAGCGGTGCTCGAAGGTGTCGCTTTTGCATTCGCGGATGCCGAACAGGTGCTGATCGAGGCCGGTAGCCGGATCGATCAGGTGTCGGTGATCGGCGGGGGCTCTCGGAGCAAGCTTTGGGGGACGATCCTCGCGAGCGTGCTCCGCCGACCGCTCGTCTATCGCACGGGCGGCGAAGTCGGGCCGGCACTCGGGGCTGCGCGACTCGCGCGGCTCGGCCTCTCGGGCGCGAGTCGCGAAGAAGTCTGCGGGGAGTTGCCCGAAGCGTTCGTGGCGGAGCCAATTCCGGGTCTGGCCGATCACTATGCGGCCCGGCTTCCGCACTTTCGATCTCTCTATCGGGATCTGCGCGAATCGTTTCAGTGGGCGGGCGGCGAAGGAATGCCCGACGAGGAGGTCAGATCGTGAACAACGAATACTTCAGTGGAGTCTCCGAAATCGTCTTCGAGGGACCCGAGACCACGAACGACCTCGCTTTCCGCTACTACGACCGCGATCGGCTCGTACTGGGAAAGCGGATGGAAGACCACCTTCGCTTCGCCGTCTGCTATTGGCACAGCTTCTGCTGGCCCGGAGACGATGTCTTCGGAGAACGCACCTTCGATCGTCCGTGGCTGGACAGCGGCCATGATGCGCTGACCCGGGCGGAGCAGAAGACCGACGTCGCGTTCGAATTCTTCAGCAAGCTGGGTGTTCCCTTCTTCTGCTTCCATGATCGGGATGTCGCGCCCGAAGGCGACGGGGTCCGCGAATCGTGCGCGAACTTCGACCGGATTGCAGAGCGGATCGAAGCGCGGATGTCTCAAACGGGCCTGAAGTTGCTGTGGGGCACGGCCAACCTCTTCAGCCACCCACGCTATGCAGCAGGTGCCGCAACCAATCCAGACCCCGAGGTCTTCGCTCGCGCGGCTGCGCAGGTGAAGCACTGCCTGGAGGTGACGCAGCGCCTCGGAGGCGCGAACTACGTGCTCTGGGGGGGGAGAGAGGGGTACGAAACCCTGCTCAATACGGATCTCCGTCGGGAGACGGAGCAGCTCGGTCGCTTCATGCAGATGGTTGTGGAGCACAAGCACAAGATCGGTTTCGAGGGGACGATCCTGATCGAGCCCAAACCCCACGAACCCACCAAGCACCAATACGATCACGATGTCGCGCACGTGCTGTCCTTCCTGCAGAAATTCGATCTCGAACACGAAATCAAGGTCAACATCGAAGTCAACCACGCGACACTGGCCGGGCACAGCTTCCAGCACGAGCTCGCGTTCGCGATGGCGAACGGCGTGTTCGGGAGCGTCGACGCGAATCGGGGCGACCCCCAGAACGGCTGGGATACCGATCAGTTCCCGAACAGCGTGGAGGAGATGACGCTGGCGCTGTACGAGATCTTGCGCGGCGGCGGCTTGACGACAGGGGGCTTCAATTTCGACGCGAAGCTGCGCCGACAGAGCATGGATCCGGTCGATCTCTTCTACGCTCACATCGGCGGGATGGACACGATCGCTCGAGCGTTGTTGGCCGCCGCTGGCTTGATTGAAGACGGCCGACTCGAGAACGCACGAAACGAACGGTATGCCGGCTGGTCCGGAGAATTCGGTCGGGACATTCTTGGAGGCAAGCTCACATTCGAAGACCTCCATCAAAGAGCATCCGACTCCATTCGGGTGCCGAGGCCTGCGTCCGGCCGACAAGAGCTACTCGAAAACTGGGTTCGTGCGGGTATCGATCGGAGCTGAGTTCGGAATCTGAACGGGAGCGGGGGAGCGGGGGAGCGAGTGAATGTCGAACTCCGGATACCATCCGACGAGCAGAAGCCCGCTGAACAGGCAGCTTCGCACCGGTGATAGCGGCGGTGGAGGCAGAAGTCGTTTCATCTGCGGAATACCACCGCGTGAAACCTTCGGAGCAGGCGTCGGCGCTCACTCAGATCGGGAAGTTCGAAAGTCCGCAGACCGATCCGTCGAAAAGGGCTCCGGGGAAAAGCATGGAACCGACTACGACGATCCGGCTTCGATGCCGATGTGCCTGCGCCCGTTCTGCCCGCGGCGTGCTCGTCTATTGCACGCTTGCGATGTTGTGGGTGCTCGCGGCCGGTCACGCCCAGGCGCTGGACATCGATGGAGTTCTTCCGAACTCCATCGGTCTACCCGAGGCGAACGTCGTCTTGCGCCCGACCGCCGTTGCAGCGCCGTACTCGGGGCTCGATTCGTTCGCATTTCCACTGACCAACCTGAGGATGATCTACGACACCGGTGCCAGCGGCGTCATCGTCTTCGAGGGCCCGGCCCAGGCACTTGGACTGCCGGAGGCGCAGTTCCTCGGAAGCGACGTCGTCTTCACGGATGTCGGGGTCGGTGGGAGTACGACGTTCAATGTCTCCGACCCGATTCACATGAGTCTCGGAAACATCACGCAGGACCCGCCCGATC
>CAXMSF010000053.1:0-14514 GCA_964196055.1 uncultured Gammaproteobacteria bacterium
TGCCAGAACCGCGTGGTCGGCCCCGTAGGCTTGTTCGAGAGTTTCGATCGACTGCTGGTAGAGCGGGATCGCCGACGCGTCGCGACCGTCCGCGGCCTGGATTCCGGCGAGGTTCGCGCTCATCGTGGCGAACTCGCGCGCGCTGCCGTCGCGGTTCTTCGCGAGGAGTTCGATCCCGCGTTGGTAGTTCGATTCGGCGAGCTGAGGCTGTCCGAGCGTCAGTTGGCTGTCGGCGAGGCCGCTGAGCGCGTAGGCGTGCGCGAGCCGCTGCGGCGGATCGGCCCGTTCCAGCAACGTCGCGGCCCGCTCGAAGTGTGTCGCGGCCTGCGCCTGGTCGCCCATCTGCAGGTTCACGCCGGCGAGCCCGATCAACGGTCGCGCGAGGCTCGGGTCATCCGGTCCGACTCTCGCCTCCTCTGCACTGAGCATCTTCCGGTAGAGGTCGAGCGCGAGTGCGTAGTTCTGTTGTCCGGCGACGGTCGCGGCCTGGTTGTAGCGCGCGCGCAGTGTGTTGGTGTCGTTCGGGCCGAGCGTCTGCTCGAAGATCGCGATCGCCTGTTCGTACAGCGTAAAGGCGTCCGAGTTTCGGCCCTGCGCTTGTCGCATCAGCGCGAGGTTCGCGAGCGTCTCCGCTACACGGACTTCGTCGGTCGCCGGACGCTTCTGCCAGATCGCGAGCGCACGCAGGTAGATCGTCTCGGCGGCGTCGTAGTCGCCTTCAGCGGCCTTCAGCGTTCCCAGGACCGCGAGGGTGTCGGCGACGTTCGGGTGGTCGGAGCCGTAGGCGCGTTTCTTCATGTCGACTGCGCGCGTCGCGGCGGCGTCCGCGTTCGCGAGGTCGTTCAGAAGCAGCAGGACTTCGGCAAGGTTGTGGAGTGTCTGAGCGGTTTCGGGGTGATTCGCTTCGAGGACCTCGTCCTGCATCTCGACAGCGGTCTGCAGTTGCTCGAGCGCCTTGGTGAGCCGACCTTCGAGCTTGTAGAGCAGGCCGAGATTGTTGTGGATCGCGGCCACCTTGCGATTGCTCGGCCCGAGCATCCGCTGTCGGATCGCGATCGCGCGTTCGAAGTTCTCCTCTGCTGCGCGGTAGTCGCGTTGGGACTGTTCGACCAGTGCGAGGTTGTTCAGGGTCGATGCGACCGCGAGCGAGTTCGTGCCGTAGTGCGTCGTTCGAATCTCGAGCACCTGCTCGTGTAGTGCCTTCGCTTCCTCGAGTCGGCGCATCGCAGCCCAGGTGGAAGCGAGTTCGTTCAGCGTGACCGCGGTGTCGACGTCTTCAGCGCCGAGTCGCTCCTCGCGCTCCGCGCGCGCCTTCAGGAGCAGTTGCTCCGCCTTCGCGTGATCGCCGAGAACCCGATAGAGCGCGCCCGCGTTGGTCAGCAGCGTGGACGAGAATTCGGAATCCCAGCCTGAGTTCGCCTCGACGATGTCGAGCGCGCGCGCGTACTGACTCTCGGCTTCCAGGTAGCGGCCCTTGTCGTGGTTGATCACCGCGATGTCGTGCAGGCTGACCGCGACGCTGACGTCGAACGCACCCGAGATCTCCTCGCGGATCGCAATCGCACGCGCGTACAACGCCTCCGACTCGTCGGGTTGTCCGGCCGCCTCGTAGGCCGCCGCGAGGCTCTCGAGGTTTCCCGCGAGTGCCAGGTTGTCGATCGTCGAGTCGGACCGGCGAACGGCGAGCGCGCGCTTGTAGGTCGCTACCGCTTCGTCGTATTCACTCCGGACCATGCGGACGCCCGCGAGTGCTTCGAGACCGTCGGCGAAAATCGCATCCTTGGGTTGCAGGCCCGCTTCTCGAGTTTCGATCCAGCGTTCGTACAGCGAGATCGCATCCTCGTAGCGCTCCTGCTTCACGGCCAGGTTCGCGAGCATGTGAAGGCTCTGTGCGAGTCTGGGGTCTTCGGGCCCAATCGCTTCCGACTCGGACAGCGCCTCGAGCCAGATCAACTCGGCATCCTCATAGCGCCCCTCACGATAGGCACGGGCTCCGTCTTCCAGATCGGAACTCTTCGGTCGGGATGCACAGCCGACGCTCGCAAAGATCAGGACAAGAAGTATGGCGATCGACCACCGCGATTCTTGCGCCGTTCGGAACAGATGCATTTTCCACCTCGAGCTGAATTACCCGCAATACCCGCACGCAGCGGTACTTCATCGACCACCGCTTTGACGCAGGTCGGGAGCTGAACTCATCGGCGTGCGGCGGTTCTGTCTTGAAATGAAGCGAGACGTCCGGCCGCCACCTCGCCGCGGCTGCGTCGATTCCGCTGAGACTGGAATGATCGAGTGAGCGGTAGCGAAGGCAGCACGGCAGCCTTCGCTAGCGCTGTCGCGTATCGTGCGGAGCCGCCGAATCCGGCGCGGTGAGGCCGGTTACACGGGCCTGCGGATTCTGCTGAATTGCCGGATGGATCCGGGTGCGCCGGATCCGGCTGGGCCTGGCTGGGTCCGAGCGGGCAGGCCGGGTGGCGTGTCAGATGCCGAGGTTGGCGAGGGCGTCTGCTACCCGCCCGACCACGGCGGTGAGCGTGGGGTGACTCTCCTCGAATTGCCGAGCGGCTTCGTCGAATCGCTCGCGCAGCGATTCGTGTTCGTCCGACTGCGGCTCTGATTCGGCGACCATGCTTCGGATGTCGAGCAGTACGTGTGCGAGACGATCCCGTCTAACCGGATCGGCGGGCTCGATCTTCTCGAGTTCGTCGAGGAGTTCTTGGATGCGGTTGTCGAGATGTTCTCTGGGCACGGGACCTCTCTTGTGGTTGGCAATCGGTGCGAAAGCGACCGCACACCGATACGATACCCGGCCCGAGGGTGGCTGCGCTATCGGTCGCGGCGCCTCGTCGTGGCGGGGACGAATCGGGCGAATCGGATTCTGTGCTCCGGGTGACGTGAGGGCGAAACGTGGACTACCTGTCGATCGAAGCCGCGAAGCGGCGTGAGGGCGATCTCTTTCTGGTACTGACCGCGGGGGTTCCGGGCCCTTGGGGCGAGGCGGCGAAGGGCCTGTTTCGCGTCAAAGGGATCCCCTACACGCCGGTCGCCCAGGAGGCCGGGGGGGAGAACGCCGAGCTCCGAGAGTGGACCGGACGCGACAACGCGCCGATCGTCGTTCATGGCGATGACCCGCCGCGGACCGGGTGGGCCGAGATCCTGCATTTCGTCGAGCGGCTCGCGTCGACTCCGCGGCTGATTCCGGCGGACCCGTCGGATCGCGTCTCGATGCTCGGTCTTTGTCACGAAATCTGCGGCGAAGACGGCTTCGGGTGGAATCGTCGGCTGATGTTGCTCGACCAGGTATTGACCGTCCCCGAATTCGCCGATTCGCCCGCTGCAGTTCCGATTCACCGTATGGGAGACCGCTACGGCTATGGCGCCGAAGCCGCGGCCGCCGCCCCGGGACGCGTCGGCGAGATCTTGCGCACTCTGAGCGAGCGCCTGAGCGCACAGCGTGACCGCGGCAGTCGCTTCTTCATCGGGGATACGATCACGGCACTCGACATCTACTGGGCCGTGTTCGCGGCGTTGCTCAGTCCGCTGCCCGAAGCGCAGTGCTCGATGCCGAGATTCTTGCGCCGTCAGTACGAACTCGGCGAAGGGGGGCCCCGCGAGGCGGCCGACCCGATCCTGCTCGAGCACCGCGACATGATCTATCGCGACTTCCTGGAACTCCCGCTCGATTTCTGAACACCGAGCCGGGGCAACGCTTCCAAGCGTCGAATCGCGAATCTGCTAGCCTGCCGCCGTTCCCATGAAAGAACCGCGTAAAGACCTCCGCAATCTGGCGATCATCGCCCACGTCGACCACGGCAAGACCACCTTGTTGGACGGACTGCTGCGTCAAACCGGCGCCTTCCGCGAGAACCAGCAGGTCGCCGACCGGGTGATGGACAGCGAGGACATCGAGCGCGAGCGTGGGATCACGATCCACGCCAAGGAAACAGCGATCGATTTCGAGGGAGTGAGGATTCACCTCGTCGACACGCCGGGCCATGCGGATTTCGGCGGCGAAGTGGAACGCGTACTCGGCATGGTGGACGCAGTGCTGCTGCTCGTCGACGCGGTCGAAGGCGTGATGCCACAGACGCGCTTCGTGGTCGGGAAGGCGCTCGCGCACGGCCTGCGTCCCTTGGTCGTCGTGAACAAGATCGATCGCCCCGAGCAGCGGGCTCACGCCGTAGTGGACGAGGTCTTCGATCTGCTGGCCGCGATGGGCGCCACCGACGAGCAACTCGACTTCCCGATCATCTACGCCTCGGCCAAGCAAGGTGTTGCGTCGCTCGACCCGACCGAACTCGGCAGCGACCTGCGACCGCTGCTCGAAGCGATCGTCGAACACGCGCCCGCACCGAACGTCGACAGCGACGGACCGTTGCAGTTCCACGCCGTGACGCTCGACTACGACGACTTCGTCGGTCGACTCGTGATCGGGCGGGTTACACGTGGTCGGCTCGATCGTGGCGCGATGGTGTCGCGCGTGACGGAGTCGGGAGTGACGGAGACCTTCCGTGTTACCAAGCTGCTCGGCGCGCGTGGCCTCACTCGCGTCGATCTCGACTGCGCGCTCGCGGGTGACCTCGCGGTGATCGCCGGCGTCGATTCGATCGAGATCGGTGACACCATCTGCGCCCCTGGAACTCCCGAGGCGTTGCCTCGGATCCACATCGACCCGCCGACGATTCGAGTGCGCTTCTCGCCCAACAATTCGCCGTTCGCGGGGCGGGACGGAAAATTCCTCACCAGCCGCCAGATCGGCGACCGACTTCGGCGCGAGGCGCTCGGTAACGTTTCGCTCCATATAGAACCCGCCGAGACGCCGGAGACCTTCGTGGTCGCGGGGCGTGGCGAACTCCAGATCGCGGTGCTGATCGAGACCATGCGCCGCGACGGCTACGAATTCAATGTTTCGCGGCCCGAGATCATCCAGCGCGAGGTCGACGGCAAGCAGTGCGAACCGGTGGAGGACGTCGTGATCGACGTGCCGGAATTCGCCACCGGCGTCGTGATGGAGAAACTCGCCACGCGCAAGGGGCGCCTGATCTCGATGGAGAATCGTGAGGGCCAGGTGCGGCTCACCTTCGTTGCGCCGAGCCGCGGACTCTTCGGCTATCGCGGTGAGTTCCTCTCCGACACGCGCGGCGACGGCCTGCTGCACCGGACGGTACGGGGCTACGAGCCTTGGTCGGGGGAACTCAAGGGGCGGTCGGTCGGAGCGATTGTCTCGACCGACCAGGGCAAGACGACCGCCTACTCGCTGTTCGGGATCCAGGAGCGAGCAATCATGTTCGTCGGTGCCGGCGTTCAGGTCTACGAGGGCCAGATCGTGGGCGAGAACCGCCGCGAGAAGGACATGAACGTGAACGTCACGCGCCCGAAGAAGCTCACCAACGTGCGCGCTGCGGGCAAGGACGAAGCCGCGGTACTGACTCCGCCGCGTACGCTCCAGATCGAGTGGGCGCTCGAGTGGATGGAAGACGACGAGCTTCTCGAAGTCACCCCGGTCCACCTTCGCATGCGCAAACGCATCCTCGCCGCGAACCTTCGCAAGCGCCTCTAGCAGGGTGCTCCGCGGCCGGGGCCCGACGACTCACCGCCCGCTACGGTGAGCCCTACTTCCTGGCCGTAGGACAGCTCGAGGGTGTGGTCGTCCGGGCCTCGGATGAAGACCCAGTAGCCGACGGGCGGGCCGGCATCTTCGGGTCCGCTGATCAGGCGGCCTTCCTCGCGCGCGAGTTCTGTGAGTCGGTCGACCTCTTCGCGGGTCGCGCAGGCGACGCCGAGGTGTGCGGGCGGCCGCAGCGGCGATTCGATCCGGTCGGTTTCGATCAGCACGATCACGAACGGGCGGGTGTTGTCGCTGAGCCACACCACGTTGGCGCGGCGGTGGACCACCTGCATCTTCGCGAAGGTGGCGTAGAAGGTGATGCTCGCATCGAGGTCGCTGACTTCGAGGGCGATGTGGGTGAGTCCGATGTCCGTCATTCGCGGCAAGAATATCACGCACGGTGGGCGTTGCTGCGTTCGCGCTCGAATCAGTGCCGCTCGGATCGCGAGGCGTAGATCGGTTCGAGGCTCAGCTCTTCGCCGCGGACGACGATGATGCGTTGCTCGCTGGTTCCGAGTTCGGGATGCCGGAACGATACGTGATGACTTCCCGGGGCGAGATCGACCGCGTCGCCCGCGGGAACGCGCAGGGCCGGCCCCCCGTCGATGCGCACCTCGGTCGCGGGGTCGACCCGGAAGCGGACTCGCGCGAGCGGCTCACTGGCGACCGGCATCGTTTCCGGGAGCGGGAAGTCGTCGACCTGGACCAGGCCGACAGCTGCGAGAACGGCCGCGCTCGCCGCCGCGAATGCGGCCGTACGGACGGGGTGGCGTCGCGCACGGCGGCTCTCAGGGGGCGGGATGACTCCCGTCTCGTTGCCCTCGGCGACGAAGACCCCGCGCTCCCAGAGCCATGCGGCGATCTCGCTGCGGCATTCCGCGGGAGTCAGGCGGCCGATGCTGCGTTCGACGACTCGGCGGATTTCGGTCGCGCTCTGGATCCTGCGCTTCGGGCGTGCGTGCAGGCAGTGCCGGATCAACGCGGATTGCGATCGCGGTATGCCGGGGGTGAGCCTGCGTGCCGGAACGTAGTGGCCGGCCTCGATCTGATGAATCAGCGAGGGCTCGTTTTCGTCGGCTTCGTCCGACTGCTGGAACGGCAGCGCGCCCGTCAATATTTCGTAGAGCAGCACGCCGAACGAGAAGATGTCGCTGCGTTGATCGGCCCGCTCGCCGCGGTGTTGCTCGGGTGACATGTAGCCCGGTGTGCCGACTGCGTGGCCGACCTGGGTCAACGCGCTCTTCTGCTGTTCGAGCGCGATTCCGAAGTCGGCGATCTTCACTTCGCCCGCGCGACCGATCAGGACGTTGCCCGGCTTCAGGTCGCGGTGCACCACGGTGCGGGCGTGCACCTCCTCGAGCCCGCGCGCGATCTCCAGCGCGATCATTCCGGCGATTCGGGGTTCGATGCGTCGTACGATGCGCAGGACGGCTGCGAGGTCTTCACCCGCGACGTACTCCTGGACGATGAAGCGCTCGCCGCGCCATGCAAAACAGTCGTAGACCGCCACCGTGTTCTGGTGGTGGATCGCGGCGGCCGCCTGGGCTTCGCGCCGGAAGCGTTCCTCCAGGCTCGGATCGTCTGCGAGACCGCGCCTGAGACTCTTGATTACGACGTCTCGCTCGAGCGCGGGCTGTGTTGCGAGGTAGACGACGCCCATCCCGCCCTGCGCGAGTTCACGACGAATTTCGTAGTTCCCAATGGTCCTGCGCGGCGAATTCGACATGGTGGGCGTTTCGCGGTGCGTGCCGTCACTCGTCAGCGATGACGTAGGTCGGTGGTGTCTGCTCGCGATTCTCGATCAAGAACTGGAATACGTGCTCGCCGATTTCGAGCCGATCGCCGTGGTCGAGTTCGCGTGCCATCAGCCGCTCGCCGTTCACGCGAATCCCGTTGGTGCTGCCGGCATCGCGCAGCACGAAGGCGCCGTCTGCGAATTCGAAGACTGCGTGCTCGCGCGACATCGCCGAATCATCGAATTCGAATTCGACCCCGGGCCCGCGACCCAGTCGGATCTTCGGGTCGTCGAGAATGCGCTCGCTGCCGACCACACCGCCTGACAGCACCACGATCGACGCGATGTGCCGCCTGCGGAAATCCCGAAAGTCGAGATCGCGTGGGCTGGTTTCGAGTTTGCGCGTGCCTGCTTCGCTCATTGCTTCCTCCGGGTTCACGATCCATCGTCGCCGAGCGCGATGTTCGCAGCCCTACCGTCTAACGACCGAAGGCGGCACCGGCATGAGTGATGCGGCGCACAGAAATGCGGAAGTCGGTCCGTGGTCGGCAACCGTCGCGCAATCGGCCGGCAAGTGATCGGCAGCTGTGGGGAAGTTCAGCGGCGCGGCAGGGTGCGCCGCAGCACACGGATCGCGTTCTCCCCGGCGATCTTCCGGATCGACTCTTCGGACAGGCCGTCGTCGAGCATCTGCTGGGTGAGGGCGCGCAGCTGGCTGGTGTCGAATGCGACCTCGGTTCCGCCGTCGTAGTCGGAGCCGAGCGCTACGTGTTCATCGCCTACGAGTTCGATGACGTGCTTCATCGCGGCGACGATCTCGGTCGGATCCGTCCCGCAGATCGCGAGCTCGAAATAGCCGATGCCGATGACTCCACCGGCATCGGCAATGGCTCGGATGTGCTCGTCCGAGAGGTTGCGGGGAGAGTCGCAGGTGGCTCGGACGCCGGTGTGGGAGACGAGCAGCGGCTTGTTTGCGATCTCGAGCACGTCGTCGATCGCGGCCGGCGAGAGGTGGGCCAGGTCGATCGCGATCCCCATCGCCTGCATGCGGGTGACGAGTTCGCGTCCGAGGTCGCTGAGGCCACCCTTTTCGATTCCATGAGCGGAGCCCGCGAACTCGTTGTCGAAGAAATGGGTGAGGCCGATCATCCGGACGCCCGCGTCGAACAGCAGCTGGAGGTTGTCGAGGTCGCCTTCGAGCGCGTGGGCTCCCTCGACGCCGAAGATTGCGCCGACAACGTCGGCGTTCTCGCGGTGTGCCGCGATGGCAGCATCGAGTTCGGCGCGCGTTCGGACCGGTACGAGGCCGCCTTCCGAGTTCTCGATCAACTCGCTGAGTCGCCCGGCCTGATGGAGGGCGCGGTCGCGCGGGCCCAGGCGGGCCATCGGTGCGCGCTGGGCGATGAAGCCGACGGTGAGGATGTCGCTGCTGTCCGCGTCGACTTCGTGGAGATCGAAGGTGAATGGCATGCGCGTCGCCGCGGTGAACATCTGGAGCGCCACGCCGCCTTCGCGCAGGCGCGGAATGTCGACGTGACCGACGTCGCTGCGGACGCTGAGATCGCGGTCGAACAACAGGGAGTCGGCGTGGAGATCCACGACCAGGGACTCGTCGTGGATTCGGAGCGCCTCGTCGGTCACACCCGGCAGCACGACCGAGTCGACGCGATTGACGAAGCGCTCGAGGTTGGCGCCGAACCAGAAGAAAAGCGCGACGCCGGCTCCGACGACGATCGGCAATTGCCAGAGAAGTCTTTTCACTCGCTCCCCTCCTGCGGGCGATCCGCCGCATTCGTCATCAGAGCCGTGTACAGCGCGGGGGAGGGGGGCGAAGGACCACGCGGCTCTACTCGTAACGGGCCGTCCTTCGGCCCTGAACTCGGGCTCAGCCGAGTGTGATCTTGCCGGGGCCGGTATCGCGCCCGGGCACAACGATACGCGAGGCCTCCTGACGCTGCATTTCGCGGGCTTCTTCGACCATCCGCTCGACCGCCTGGTTGACCGCGGCCGGGAAGCCATTCATGGCTTCTTCGAGCGAGACGGCTTCGATCGGACACTGCACCGGCACCGGGCCGGCCTGCGACATCAGGGTGGTCTGCCCCACGAAGATCACCGGGCGAGCGGGATCGTCCGAACCGTCGGGGAGGATCGGGGCCAGGCGTCGAATCGTCGCGACCTTGAGATCCGTGAAGATCTCTTCGCGATAGAGATTGGTCGCGTCGACCGCAATTTCGTCGATCATTCCTCGTTCGGCTTCACTCACGATTTCGCTCCTTCGGGTGTCGAATGCAGGGCACTTCATACCGAAAACGGAGCTTGGATGCTCGGATTCGGCCGTCTGGCGACCGCAGGAGTATCCCTGGGAGCTTCGGCATCGTGCGGGTTCCTCGGTCGGATCAGTAGGGGTTCTCGAATCGCATCTCGACCTTGCGGTCGACCAGGCACTTCGCGGGCTCGGGAATCGGACCCGCCGACGTGGCGTTTCGGAAGGCGAGTTCGACGCTGTTCGCGATGCGGTGATTGGTCCAGGATTGGAGTTTCCAAGCGACCACGTAGCCGTCTTCCGAGAGCCGGAAGCGCACTGTGACCGTCTGGTCGGAGAGCGAGTCTTGCGGGATCACCCAATGCAGCATGATCTGATCCTGGAATCGGTGCAGATAGGCCACAGCGGCGGCGCGTTCGAAGCACGGGCTCGTCGAGATCCGGGCGGGGACGGCTTCGGCAGCCTCATCTGCGTGCGCCGCGGTGGCGAGCGCGATGGCGACATGGAGCATTCGAAGCACCGTGCAGAGGGCCGCGCGCATCAGGCGTCGCCGCCGGCCGCGCGTCTCCAATACCAGACCAGGAATCCCCCGAACAGCACGATCGTCGCGTCGTGGACCGGGGCGAAGGCACGCTGCCACGCGGCCGACGGAAAGTCCGACGGGCCACCGGCGGCGTTCGCCGCACAGATGAAATGACCCTCGACCGTGGCGCTCACCAGGTAGGAGGGGAGCAAGATCACGGCCGCGGCTGCGGTTCCGAGGTGGAGCAGGCAGGGCCAACGCACGACCACTCCGAGCCCGGCGCCCAACGTGAGCAACAGCACCGCCATGGCGAGCGTCGCGGGGCCGGCGACGAGGCTGACGAGATAGGGCAGCGCGTTCCCGTCGTCGCACGGGTGCAGGTGCGGAGCGATCAGGTGGAATGGATAGGTGAGCGATGAGAGCCATCCGAAGGTACAAAATGCGCCCGCGACGAGTCTCTCGCGGGAGTTCGTCATCTTGCCTCTCCATTCGGCTCGAGTCGACGCTTCAGGTTGCGGAGCAGTTCCCCATGTGCGGCGTCGGCCCGAGTCGTGACGAAGCTACGCAGCAGCCGCGACATTTCGACGCGAACGCATCCGTGCACCGTCGTTCG
The DNA here is from genome assembly GCA_964196055.1 of uncultured Gammaproteobacteria bacterium. Lineage (GTDB taxonomy): Bacteria > Myxococcota_A > UBA9160 > UBA9160 > SMWR01 > JAFDEI01. The sequence continues at coordinate 10,743 of CAXMSF010000053.1, forward strand.
GTCACCGTCGGGTGTGAGGGTATAGCGACTGGTTACGCGAACTCCCGGGAAACTTCGCGCATGGAACTCGACGACTTCTCCGGGTCGAGTCAGATCGATGCGAACCTCGATTCGATTGCGCAGCGTCCATCCGAGCGTGACCGGGACCGCCTCGACTGCGATGAACCTGCGCGACGAAGCAGGGGCCGTAGCCTCGAGTTCCTCGGTTTCGACGAGTAGGGGCTGCAGCCCGACCTGCCGCTTCGGGTCGGAGAGTTCGGCGTAGATCGCGTCCGCGGTGGAGCAGATCGTGATGCATTTCTCGAACGTCGCGCACGCCATCTGCCGGCCGCTCCCTCTGCTAGCTCTCGCTCCGGCCCGCCGCCGGGCATGCCGGTTGCGCGCCGGGCGTCATGCTCGACTCTTCGTGGCGATCGGCGGATCGGCGTGGAGCACGCATTTGCGGACCCGCGGCTGGCTCAAATTGTCGCACTTGGCGCGGCTGCAAGCATCGAGTGGTCGGTAGATCCCCGACGCGAGCTTCCGGCGCGTCTCGTTGCGGTCGTCTACGAAGAGGTGCGGGTCGAAATCCGCGTCCGCAATCACGAAGTCGTCGAGGTGTCGATCGGGTTGGCTGTTTCCGGAGCTCACCCCGGCACCCGGTTTCTGCTCGAGCGGGAGGCGGGTCACGTGGTTGTACTTCTCGTATTCCACGTTGTAGTACCAGGTTCCGCTCGCGACCGCGTCGGCGAGAAATGCACGCAGGTTGTTCACGACTTCTTCCGACACGACCGAGCGATAGTCTTCACGGATCGCGGTTGCGTTCTCGGGTGCGTGTTTCTCGGTGATGAGGTTCGGGCTCGACGTCCATTTCGCCAGCAGGCAGGTCGGGCAGCAAGGTCGGGCCGTGGCTGCCCACTCGGTGCTGCACGTATGACAGACAACGATGCTCAATCCGTGTCTCCGGGCCGGATGCGGCGGAGATCGCCTTTCAACGTTCCCACTCGCCTGCTTCGTTGCGCTCTACGGCTCATCGTAGAACGAGATGATCGCCGCACTTCCCTCGCGGACCACGTGTTGCAGCACGAGGCTCGCGACCTCGCAGCGCGACTTCTCCACCATCGCGGCGAAGCCGTTGCCGAGCGTTCCGATCCGAATCAGGCGGTCCGACACGTTGGCTTGTTCGAGGGTCTTGATGGCGCGATCGTGGCTATGGCGCGAAACATTGCTCTGCGCGGTCGGCGACCAGCCACGGACGTCGAATATGGAATAGATGACGAAGGGGTTGCACGAACGGGGGAAGTGCTTCCCGGGCGGGCTCGGTCTGAGCCGAATGATGTGACCCTCCGGAACGCTCTCCGCGACTTCGAGCACCTCGAAGGTCCAGCTCATCCCGCCGTCGTCGGCGAGCGCCGCGCCGGTGCAGAGCAGAGCGATCAAGCCCACCACGCTCATCCGGCTCATCCCGGCGCCGATCGATTCTGGTGGCCGCTGGTGCCGTCGTCGTCGGCGATGCGTAGGATCTCGGCGGCATCGTGCAGCGGACCACAATTCATGCCGGGGCACTCTGCGGCCTCGTCATCCCATGTCTCGATCGAGAAGATGACGCTGCTCCAGAAGGGCCAGCTTCGGCACTGTTTCGGTCGGTCGTGGTAGACCGTGCAGCCCCGCTTGCGGTCGAAGAAGATGCAATCGTAATTCTCCTTTTCGACGAGGCTGACGTCGCCGTTGCGCAGGCGGTAGGTGTAGCGAGGGCGAAACTCCGCATCCGGGAGACCGAGGCGATCGGCCAGCGCGGCGATCTCGTCGTCGCTTACCCGGATGGTTCCGGGGCCGCCGCCACAGCACTTGCCGCATTGGCTGCACTCGAATCGCAGGCCCTGTCGGTACCACGGCTGCTCTTTCACTGCGGGACTCACCTCGGATTTCGCGGATGCGAAGTGTACCGCACGCCACGGACCGGGCTCGGCGACCCGAGATCCGGAGGGCACGACTAGCTGCGAGGCATCGCCCGGAAGCTCTATACTGGCGGATGTACTGTGCGGAGGGAGTGCCATTGTCGGTGTCGTTGGTCCTCACGCTGATCGGGGAGGATAAACCCGGCCTCGTCGGATTGTTGTCGCAGACGGTCGCGGAGCACGATGGGAACTGGCTCGAGAGCCGGATGTCCAGGATGGCGGGTCGCTTCGCGGGTATTCTGCGCGCGAGTGTTCCCGTTGCGAGCGCCGACGCGCTCGTCGCGGCGCTCAGCGCGCTCGAATCCCACGGCCTGCGGGTCGTCGTCGAGCGCAGCGCGGATTCCGACGTCGAATCGGAATTCCGGAGAATCCCCCTCGAGCTGATCGGTGCGGACCGCCCCGGCATCATTCGCGAAATCTCGCACGCACTCGCGAGCAGGCACATCAACCTCGACGAACTGCTGACGGAATGCACCAGCGCGCCGATGTCGGGTGAGATTCTCTTTACCGCGAGAGCGAGCCTCCGCATTCCCCTGGGAGCGCCGATGGACGAGCTTCAAGACCTGCTCGAAGAGATTGCCGACGATCTGATGGTCGAACTCACGCTGGGCGATGCCACCGACTCTTGACCTGGCCGAGGAGCCGGAAACACGAAGTGTTTCCCGTGACGACGCGGACGTTTCGGACGCGGAGCACCCTGCTAGCGCGTGTCGCGGTCCGCGTAGAAGATGTATTCGGAATCGGGTCGGCGATGCGATTCGAAGGACTCGACCCGGACGTTCTGGGTCACGGCGATGCGCGGAGGGTCGGAGGGGTCGTTCAGCAGCGCCCGGTTCAGCTCCTCATCCTCGCGCACGGACTGGATCGCGAGCTGCTCCGCCTCTTCCGGGCTGTGGGCTTCGATGTCGCGCGTCGTCGAGAATCCGAAACGCTTCGGCTTTCCGCCGGATGCGAAGATCAGGTTCCGGCCCTCGATCATCACGATGTACTTCGCGACCGCCGTGGTCGCCTTCGCTTTCGGCTCGGGTGCCACTGCCGTGGGGCCCGTGCACGCGATCGCGAGCAGTAGCAACCACGGGATTCGTCGCACCGGGCCGTTGAATTGGAGAGCCATACCCACTCCGCAATGATGCGGCGAACCGCCCGTTCAGCGTAGTACTGCTTCGGAACAGCGACAATTACCGCCGTGACCGCAGGGAATCAGCAGTCGGGCGGGTTCTCAATACTGCCGGCGCACTTCTTCCAGGTGGCTCACCACCCAGTCGTAGTTGTCGAGCAGCCATGCCAGCATCTGGAATTTCTCCCGTTCCTGATGTGTATCGTTGCGCCGGATTCGCTTTGGATAGCCGCGATTCAGTGTGAAATAGCCGTACAGGTTGCCGACCCGGTCGACCACGAGCGGGGGGATCGACGAGCGTGGATTCCAGGGGCTGAGCGGGCTCTTGCGCGATCCGTAGGGGCCCTTCGGGTTCCAGATCGAATTCTCGTTTTCGGGGTTGCCGTACTCGCCGCTTTCGTTCCAGACGGAGAAGGGCTCGCTCCGGTAGCAATTCAGGCAGCCGATGAACTCTTCGTGGTTCCGACCCCCGAACAGCAGTAGTGGGCCGTCGGTCGCATGGGCGTGGTCCGCCACGACGAACATCACAGCGAATGTGAAGAGCGGCAAGACGCGGTGCCGGATCGACATCGACTCGCCGAGTGCGCGGTTAGTGGTCGTCTGTTTCGAAGATCACCCGCTCGTAATAGTCCGCGGTCTGCGCCAGGTAGCGGATCGAGGCCTCGACTTCGCCGCGGTCCGCATCATCGAGCATCAGGGTGTCGACGATCATGAGATG
>CAXMSF010000054.1:0-14684 GCA_964196055.1 uncultured Gammaproteobacteria bacterium
CGTACTCTGGTTCCAGACGCCGGCTTCGGTGCCGTCCGGGGTCTGGTAGACGAGCGCGATCCGACCGAAGCGAAGGAAGTCGACGGTGACCTCGCGACCCCCGAGCTCGATCGTCGAGCGATAGGCTTCGATCGTGCGTCCGTACTCGTTCTCGATCTGATACGCCTCCATGATCCGACGGTACTTCTCGGCACTGGTTACATCCGATCGGCTCATCAGCTTGCGGAGGCTCGCAACCCGCTCCTTGCGTTCGTCGAGCAGGAACGGCAGGTCGAGCCCCACCAGCGACTCGTAGGCGTCGACCATCTTCGACATCAACGGCATCACGCTGCGGCCGACGACTTCGATCCGGTCGAGCTGACTCTGGAGTGAGGCGAGTTCGGCGTCCTGCGATGCGATCAACTCACGCATCTGGCTGTTGTAGACGCGAATCGAATCGGTCTGTTTCAGCGCCGTCCGGTACTTTGCCAGCAGCTCGTCGGTCTGATCGCTGATCGCGTCGATGCGCTTCTGGACTTTCGCCGAGTCGTCGTTTCCCGCCGAGCGATCGTCGAGCATGCCTCCGAGCGCCTTCTTCATTGCAGGAATTTCGGCTTCCGCGGATGCGCCCTGCGGGTCGACCGCTGTCTCAGCAGCGGCCTCCGCGTCGGCGGCCGGCTCTTGTGACACGGCCGTGCTCGCAGGCAGCAGGAGAAGCATGGCGACGGCCAATAACGGGCGCCGTAGGGTGGGGGGAGTCCCAATCATTACGTTCCCTTCCGATAATGGGCGAGAGCTGGCACGCTAGATTAGTGGTTGGCGGCCGGAACAGTCAAGAATTTCCAGGGAATGACCGCCTCCCTTGCACAGGAATCAGCCGATCGAGTGCGGCATCGGAGCGGCTGCTGACCGGCTGCTGACTGGGAGTTCCACAAGGCCGATGCCGGCGGTCGCTTCGGCCCTGCTGCTTTCGTGGCTCAGCGCCGCCGCTCGAAATCGCCGTCCAGTGAGCGTGACCGGGTCGGGATCCGCATCAGGGTGCCGCGTCGCGCCGAACGACCTAGCATCTGCGCCGGTGCAAGCGGCGCGCGCCTCAATCGAACGGGCCGCAGAACGCGGGGCTGCCCGGTTCAGGAGCCGGATTCCGACGATGAAGATCGAAATCGAGTTGAGCGACAAGGATCTCCGCTACTTTCGCAAGTGCCTGAAGACCGTCAAACAGGGTGAGCACGCGACCGACGAGTCGGTCGTATTGGCGAGTGCGGCCGAGCTGATGCGCGAGGTCGTCGCGGCCGAAGCGCCCGAATTCGTCCACAAGGCCTTTCTCAAGCTGAAGCTGCTCGTCGACATGCTCGAGGACCCCGATTGGCGGCTCACGGGCCCCGACCGTGTGCGCGTGCTCAACGTGCTCACGTACTTCGTCGACCCCGACGATCTGATCCCCGACCGCATTCCCGGGATCGGCTACCTCGACGATGCGATCATGGTGCAACTCGTCGTCGAGCAACTCCACCATGAGATCGAGGCGTACGAGAAGTTCTGCGAAATTCGCAAGACGAAGAAACCCGACGCCGCTGCCATGGCGAAGAGCCGCAGCCAACTCCAGGCGCGCATGCGACGCAACCGGCGCCAGGAACGCAGTCGCCGACGCAGCCGCGGGGGTGGGCGATCGCCGATCGGTCTCTGGTAGCGGGCACAGCGATCGTTCAGCGAAGCCCGCGGCCCGCATCCATCAGTTGCAGGATACGGGCCGCGTTCTCTTCGACCGCACGTCCCGAGACATCGACCACGCGCCAGCCGTACTGCTGGAAGATCCGCCGCGCACGACGCGTCTCCACGAGCACCGACTCCATGTCGACATAGTCCGAGGCCGGCACACCGAGGCTGCGGATTCGTTCCTGCCGAACCGTGAGCATCATCTCCGGGTCGATGCTCAGCCCGAAGACCTTGCTCGGGTCGAGTTCAGGGAGTTCGCGGGGCGGCTGGACGCCCGGAACGATCGGCACGTTGCCCGTTTTGTATCCGAGCTGTGCGAGGTACATCGACAGCGGCGTCTTCGATGAACGCGAGATCCCCACGAGCACCAGATCCGCGCCGACAAGGCCCGCGACGTTCGCGCCGTCGTCGTGCCGGACCGCGAATTCGACCGCCTCGATGCGCCGGAAATAGTCGTCCGAAATCGCGTGTAGCAGGCCGGGCTGCGATCGCGGCCTCACCCGCAACACCTCCGCGACCTTCGCCAGCACGGGCCCCAGCAGATCGACGGCCGGAACGCCGCGCTGCGCCGCCTCGCCCACCATGGCAGCCGCAATCTCCTCGTCCACGAGGGTGAAGACGATCATCGCTCCGGCCCGTCCGGCCGCTGCTGCGATTCGCCGGATTTCGGGCTCGTGACGAATGTTGCCGAAGGTCCGGAGATCCCACTCCACCTCGAACTGCAGCATCACCGCAGTCACCGTATTGGCCGCGGTGCCACCGGTGCCGTCCGACACGACGAACACCCTTGCAGGCGTGGATTCCGATTCGGACACACCGGGAGGCTAGCTGCGCGTTGGCCGCTTTGCGGCCAAAGCTTCCGCCCGGCGGTTGCTTCGCTCGAACGGGTCCTCGCCTCGCTGCGCGTTGGCCGCTTTGCGGCCAAAGCTTCCGCCCGGCGGTTGAACTGATCGAACGGGTCCTCGGGTGGCGCTGCCAGCGTTGACTTGCTCCGTACGGCCGGGCACTTTCCCCGCCATGCCGTACACCCCCGCCAGCTTCGAGCCGAAATGGCAGGCCCATTGGCGCGAGAACGAGGTCTTCCGCTCCGAGAACGACTCGCAGAAGCCCAAGTTCTATGTACTCGACATGTTCCCCTATCCCTCCGGAGCGGGCCTACACGTCGGCCATCCAAAGGGTTACATCGCGACCGACGTGTTGTCGCGGTACAAGCGGATGTGCGGCTTCAACGTGCTGCACCCGATGGGCTGGGACGCCTTCGGCCTGCCCGCGGAGCAGTACGCGATCGAGACCGGAACCCATCCGCGTGATACGACCCAGCGAAACGTCGACAACTTCCGACGCCAATTCCAGGCGCTCGGCACCGACTACGACTGGTCGCGAGAGATCGACACGACCGATCCGGGCTACGTGCGCTGGACCCAGTGGATCTTCCGAAAGCTCTACGAGAAAGACCTCGCCTACCTCGCCGAAGTGCCGGTGAACTGGTGCTCGGCGCTCGGCACCGTGCTCGCGAACGAGGAAGTGATCGACGGCAAGAGTGAACGCGGCGGCCACCCGGTAACCCGCGTACCGATGCGCCAGTGGATGCTGAGGATCACCCGCTACGCAGATCGGCTGATCGACGACCTCGACGGTGTCGACTGGCCCGAAGCCATCAAGAAGATGCAGCGCGACTGGATCGGGCGATCGTCGGGAGCGCGCATTGCGTTCGCCCTGCCCGACCACGCGGACCAGCACGTCGAGGTCTTCACCACTCGGCCCGACACGTTGTTCGGCGCGACCTACATGGTGCTGGCCCCCGAGAATCCGCTCGTAGCCGAGCTCACGACCGCCGAACGGCGCGAGACCGTCGAAGCCTATGTCGACCAGGCGGGCCGCCGCAGCGAGCGAGCGCGCCTGGCCGAGACGCACGAAAAGAGCGGCGCCTTCACGGGGGCCTTCGCGGCCCACCCCGTCACGGGCGAGCGGATCCCGATCTGGATCGCGGACTACGTGCTCGCCACATACGGCACCGGTGCCGTCATGGCGGTTCCGGGCCACGATACCCGCGACTACGCGTTCGCGCGTCGCTTCGATCTGCCGATCGTCGAGGTCGTCGCGGGTGGTGACGTCGCGAAAGAGGCATTCGTCGAAGACGGCACGAATCTGAACTCCGATTTCCTCGACGGCCTGCGCACACCGGAAGCCAAGCGGCGGATGACCGACTGGCTCGAAGAGCACGGCCGAGGCGAGGCCACGATCAACTACAAACTGCGCGATTGGCTGTTCAGCCGACAGCGCTACTGGGGCGAGCCCTTTCCGATCTTCCACCAGGAGGACGGCTCCACGACTCTCGTGCCCGAGAGCGACCTGCCCGTGCTGTTGCCCGACCTCGACGACTTCAAACCGAGCGGAGAATTCGAGCCGCCGCTCGCGCGGGCGAGCGATTGGATCGAGGCCGTCGATCCGGAGACGGGAAAGCGCGTTCGGCGCGATGCGAACACGATGCCGCAATGGGCCGGGAGCTGCTGGTATTACCTGCGCTTCTGCGACCCCCGGAACACCGACGCAGCGTGGTCACAGGAAGCCGAGAAGTATTGGATGCCGGTGGACCTCTACGTCGGCGGAGCAGAACACGCGGTGCTGCATCTGCTGTACTCGCGCTTCTGGCACAAGGTGCTGTTCGACCTCGGTCTGGTCCACACCGTAGAGCCCTTCCAGAAACTCCTGAACCCCGGCATGGTCCTCGGCTACAGCTACCGCTACTACGACGACAATCCGAACGACATCGCCGACGCCCGTGTCACCGCCTATCCGTCCAGCGAGACGCAAGCGCTCGAGGAGTCCATTGCACACAGCGAGACCGGCGCGACGCTGAAGGCCCGCTGGGTCAAGGCCGAGGAGGTGGCTTGGAGCGACGACGGCGTGCCGATGCATCCGACCATTCCAGGGCTCGCGCTCGAGGAAGTCACCGAGAAGATGTCGAAGAGCCGCGGCAACGTCGTGAACCCCGACGACGTGATCGCCGAGTACGGCACCGATGCGATGCGCCTGTACGAGATGTTCATGGGCCCGCTCGACAAGGGCGCCCCGTGGTCGACGGATTCGATTCCGGGCGTCTACCGATTCCTCCAGCGCGCCTACCGGCTCGTCATCGACGAGGACGCCGACGGTGAGAGGCCGGCCACGATCGCCGAGGGCGGGGGCAACGAGGCACAGGCGCGTCTGACTGCGAAGACCATCCACGGCGTCACACAAGACATCGAGGAGATGCAGTTCAACACTGCGATCTCGAAGTTGATGGTGTTCGTGCGCGACATCACGAAGGCCGGCCCGCTGCCGCGCGATGCCGCCGACACCTTCCTGCTACTGCTCTCCCCCTTCGCTCCCCATCTCGCCGAGGAGCTGTGGCAGCGCCTCGGCCACGAAGAGAGTCTCGCGCGCGAGCCCTGGCCGACTGCGAATGCGGCCCTGCTCGTCGAAGACACCGTCACCCTCGCCGTCCAGGTGAACGGCAAGCGCCGCAGCGAGATCCACGTCCCATGCGACGCAGCTGAGGATGCGGTTCGCGAAATCGCCCTCGCCGACGCTGCCGTCATCCGACATCTCGATGGCCGTGAGCCGAAGAAGGTGATCGTGGTGCCCGGCCGTCTGGTGAACGTCGTAGGCTGATTTCCAACACTTCGAAATTCAGCACTTGGGCTCGATTCTCGACCGAATCGTGACCGAATCTGCGTTCTTCACGGCATGAGCTTCGATTATCGAGAAATTACCCCCAGACCCTTGCCAAGGTTCGACCATGTGCTATTTTAGCTCTATTGCATCGCAGGCAATTAACCCGCTCTTGGCGGGTTTTCTTTAGGACTATACTTTCGTTTTTTCTTCGCTTTCCCAAAAATAACTTGGAACCAAAGGGCGGTTCCGCCGATCAATAGGAGTAGACGGTCGGATGGCGGAAACGCCCCGAGCGCGTCGGCCCGATGGAGGATCGACAACGGTGAAAGGGCGAATCGGTGCGAAGAAAATCCAAGCGCGCAGACGGGAAGCAGGCTTCACCGATCTCCAACATCGAGAGCGAACGGCTCGATCCGGTGCGAGTCATCGAGCGTGAGCTGATCCGGCCCGACGGCACGACCATGAAGGTCCGGGTTCCGGTCTACCCGCCGTTCCAGCTCAAGCAGCGACCGCAGGCGAAGCCCGAGAAGGCCGCCCGCAAGATGCGCAAGACCGGCTGAGCCCGGAGCGCCCACACACCAGCTAGATGCCTTCGACGATGCTCCGGAGCCATGGCCCGATGTCGGGGTGGTCGAGCAGTCCCGATTCGCGCAGGCGCGCAGCGCCGATCGCGTGAACCTCGGCCGCGGTCCCAGCGGATAGAGCTCTCCGCGCGTCCTCCGCGGTATCGCCCGAGTCGAGGCACCGGACGATCTCCTTGATCACCGGAATCGCACCCGGCGCACTCGACAGCTCCGAGATCCCGAGACCCACCAGGATCGGAATCGCGAGCGGGTTGCTCGCCATCTCGCCGCACAGCGAGACGGAGATCCCCGCGCGCTTCGCTCCGCGCACGCTGGCGTCGATCAACGCGAGCACGGCGGGATGCAGCGAATCGTAGAGATGAGCAACGTGCTCGTTGCCGCGGTCTACAGCCAGCGTGTACTGCGTCAGGTCGTTGGTGCCGATCGCGAAGAAATCGCACTCCTGCGCCAGCACATCCGCGAGAATCGCCGCCGACGGCACCTCGATCATGATGCCCACCGGGATCTCTTCATCGAAGTCCGCGCCCGCTCGCCGCAGCTGCTCCTTCGATTCCTCGAGCAGCACCCGTGCACGGCGCAACTCGTCGAGCGATGAAATCAGCGGAAACAGCAGACGCACATTGCCGGCCGTACTCGCGCGCAGGATCGCGCGCAACTGCGCGCAGAAAGCCGGATCGTTCGCCAGGCTGAGTCGAATCGAGCGACAGCCGAGCTGCGGATTCGCCTCACCGACGACACCGACATTCGGAAGATCCTTGTCGCCACCGAGGTCGAGCGTCCGGATCGTGATCGGGTTCGGCGCGAGTGCACCCGCCACGCGCTCGAACAACTGCTCCTGCTCCTCTTCTTCCGGAAAGCCGCGATGCGCGATGGCGAGCATTTCGGTTCGAAAGAGACCAATCCCCTCGGCACCATGCTTCTCGATGAGACGCAGGTCGCCGACCAGACCGGCATTTGCCGTCAGTCGGATCCGGCGCCCGTCGCGAGTCTCAGCGGGCCGGCCACGCAGCGCGTCGAGGTGCTCGATCACCACCTCGTATCGCTGCTGTGCGCGCTCGTACTCGGTGACCAGGCTCTCGTCCGGTGAGAGATAGATGCGCCCCTCGCCGCCGTCGACGATCGCGATCTCCCCTTCGCGCACGTCCTGTTGAATTCCCGGAAGACCGGTCACCGCCGGAATCTCGAGAGTTCGAGCGAAGATCGCGCCGTGCGACGTCGGCCCACCGTGCTCGGAAACCAGCGCCGCCACCTTGTCGAGTTCGAGCTTCGCGAACATTCCCGGCAAGATGTTGTCCGCGACGACGATCGAGCCCGGCGCCATGCCGGTTACGTGCCCTCGGACCCCCACCAGGCATTCCATTACACGCCGCCCGACGTCCTCGACGTCGATCACCCGGTCGCGGAAGTAGGGGTCCTCGATACGTTGGAAGGTGCGGCGGTACTCGTCCAGCACGGCGCGCAATGCCTCGAGCGCGTTTCCCGTCTCGCGCACCTCGCCTTCCAGCTTCATGACGAAGGCCTTGTCTTCGAGGATCTGCACGTGCGTGTGGAACACCGCCGCGAAATCCGGACCGAACTGCTCGCCGAGATCCTCACGCATGTTGTCGAGTTCGCGACGGGCCTCCTGCAAGGCCTGCTTCAGGTCCTCCGCCTCGCGATCGACGTCCGGGCTGGGGGTGTAGTCGAGCTCCGAAAAGTCGGCCTGATCGGGAAGCCGGTAGATCGGCCCGATCGCAATCCCGCGCGACGTCGGAATTCCGCGAAATTCGACGTTCACGTCGGGACGATCCGGGACGCCGTGCGGAATCGGAATCCCCGAGTGAGCGAGTTCTTCGCTGCTGCGATCCCGCTCCTTCGACGACTGTCCCACGAGTGCGAGCAGACGCGCATTGATCACCACCGGCGCAATCAGCTGAGCGCAGGTCTGGAAGATTCCGACGTCGTGGCGGTCGAATTCGCGCGGCTCGCGGGTCTGGACCACCAACACGCCGATCGTCGTGCTGCGCACCACCAGCGGCGCGGCCATCAGCGACTCGAAGCGCTCCTCACCGGTCTCGGGGAAGTACTGGTAGTCGGGATGCTCGCGAGCATGGGAAGAGACGACCGGTTGGCGGGTCTTCGCGGCCAGTCCGACCAGGCCCTTGCCGTAGGGCAACTCGACGACCCCGACGGACTCGCGATTGAGCCCGATGGTGGCGCTGAGGGTCAGATGGCGAAGGTCACCGCCGGTGAGATAGACCGAGCAGGCGTCCGCGTCGAGGCGCTTGCCGACCAGATCGACGACGTTGCTCAGCGTCTCGTCGAGATCGTGTGAGCGAGAGACGATCTCGGCGACGTCGGCCAGGAGTGTGACGCGATCCAGCATGTTTCGCTCCTCCAACGAGCGCCATGCTCTGACGAAGGAGAAGGCATGATACCGAAGTCGACGTGAGTTCTAAAAACGGGCCGGTCCGACGGCAGAAGCGCCGGATCCGAGGGGGTACTCGACCGCTTTGTTGGGTAGAGGAACCGCCCGCTCAGTGCGAGAACGGCATCTCGGGGATGGAACGACGGACCGGCGGGAATACCTGATCCTTCTCCTCGAAACGCTTACCGAGCGCGAGCAGGATCTTCCGCTTGGTGTCCATGCGGCAGTTCATACCCTTTTCGACACTGTGAATCGTACGCAGCGCCACCTTGGCCTTGCGAGCCAGCTGAGCCTGAGTCATCAGCCGGTTCTCACGGAGTTCCCGGACACGATTCATCTGAATCGTTCGTGATCCTTCATTTTCCATATCCTGCCTTCTCTCCGATCGCCCGGTCAGTCGAGGGCGGGCGTTCACGTACACTCGTTTCAGCTTGTTGGCGTTTCGTCCATTTGGCGGATTTCTTTAGGAAGAATGCGACCTTGGACGCCCGGTGCGGGGAATAGGGTCCAGCTCCACAATCCCTTGAAAATCCGGGGCGTGGCTCGCTCAAACGCGGGCGCACGAAGCCCAATGAGAGTTCATGCACCGGCAACTACAGCGGCTTCGAAAGTGCTCGAAGACAAAACGAGGGCTTTACACCCCATCCGATCCTGTACCCCGCACGGCCGATCGCCGATAACGAAACCGGGAACAGGCTAGATTGGGCAGTTCGAAGGGGGGTCCTTGCGTCGAGCCTTCGCTCGAATCGTGGTGGGGCTGGTGGTATTCGCTGGTGCCGCCGCCATCGGCTTTTCGCTCACGCAGCGAATGGCGAGCGACTCGCTGCGCCTTCAGGCCGAAATCCGTCTGACGGACCTGATCGAGTCGCCAGTCACGATCGGCGACGCCCGGTTGACGCTGGGCTTCGGCTTCCAACTCATCGGTAGCGACGTGCTCGTCTGGCGCAATGAAGATCGCGCGCCGAGCCTCCAGGTCGACCGGATCCGGGCCACGATCCGGCCCCTGTCCCTGCTCATCGGCAAGCCGGAATTCAGCCGCATCCTGCTCGACGGCGCCCGACTGCGGATCGAACGCGACTCGGCCGGTGGCTGGACGCCCGCGCCGCTCGCCTCGCTCGCCAAACGCACGCGAGGCGACCGCCGGCCCGAGAGTGCGCAGAGCGAACCCTTGCTCGGGCCTCTGATCAGGGTCGAATCGACGATGCGGGCGATTCTCGAGAAGAATCACATCGCGGACTCACTCGAGATTCGCAACGGAACCGTCGTCTTCATCGACGCGCAGGCCGAGCACCCGCTGGCGCCACCGTTGTTCCTCGCCTTCGAATCGGTCCGCGCCAATCTGCGGCGCAGCCGACTGACCCGAACCAGCCGGCTCGTGATCAAGGCCAGACTGATCGACGCACGCGGGGATCGCGGGCGAATCGAATGGGAGGGAACGCGCAATCGCCGCGGCGACATCCGCGTCACGATGGCGGTGACCGGCCTCGAGACCAACGCGCTCGCACCATACGTTCGCTCGCTCCACCCCGCAGCGCGCATCGAGGCATCGGTCAGCGGCGCCATTGCGTTCGAATCCGGGGAGCCGGGAAGCGGTCGACTCGAGGTCGACCTGGTCGGCCACGGCGTTCGGAGCGTCGGCCCGGGGCACGAGGCCGGTGAGATCGCAGCCAATCGGATCCAGCTGGGTGGCGCGATCGAGATCACCCCGCAAACAGTCGGACTTCGGAACGGACTCGTCCGCGGCGGCGAACTCGAGCTGGTCGCAGACGGCACCGTCGCGCGCCCACTGCGATCGGATTCCTTCGTACAGGTCTCACTCGCGTTCCGGGAGGTCGAAGTCGCCGAGGTCCGGCACCTGATCGGCTGGCTGCCGGACGTCGAACGCGAGGAGGCCGAAGACATCGTCCGGGTGGTCCAGAAGGGGCGCCTGCATTCGCTGCGCGCCGGCGGCTCCGCCACGCTCGCAGCCTGGCAGGACTTTCTGGCGGGGCGCACCCGCACGCCGCCGAAGGAATTCTTCATCGACGCGACGCTCTCCGACACCGAGGTCGCGGTCGGCGACGACGACCTCATCGAGGGCCTGCAGGGCCGTCTATGGTGGAGTGGTGAGCACGCCGAGGTCATCGACACGCGCGCGATGCTGAACGGCACCCCGCTGCCGGTCCTCGACGTCTCGATCGACGGCGTCACGAACTTCCTCGCCGGCGACCCGGTGCGGCGACAGTTGCAATCCGGCGGCGTCCCGCTGCTCGGACTTCAGCCGCTGTGGGAGTGGTTCAAGCCCGACCCCGACGAGGACCGACCCGAGATTTCGACCGCGCTCGGGTTCACGATCGATCGTCTGCATCATCCGATGTTGTTGTGGCCGATCGAGAAGACGTCTGTCGCGTTATGGAGCACCGAACACGGCCTCCACTTCGACTCCGACAACGGCGTGTGGGCGGGTGTTCCCGTTTCCGGGGAGGCGGAATGGACCTTCGAGCCCGAGGAACGGGTTCGGGTCGCCGTGACCGCGTCTGCGCCCGAACCCGGCCCGCCGGTCGCAGCGACCTCGAACGATTGGGTGGAGGGCAACGTCGTCATCGGCATCCAGCAGGACGGACCGTGGAAACAACAGCACGGCACCGCGCGCTTCCGCGCGCGCGGCGGTCGCTTCTATTTCAACCGGATCGAGAGCCAGCTGTATCCCGCAGGCGAGCTCGATGCAACGATGATGCTGGACGTCGGTTCGGCCGACGTGGTCCCATTCGAAGTCGATTTCTCCGCAACCGGTGCGAAGGTCGAGGCGCTGGCCGAGCAGCTCGGCCAGCCGAAGGAACTGGGCTCCGGCCTCGTCGACATCGGCGGATCGTTTCGCGGTTCGTTGCGCCCCGGCGTGCCTCTGATGCAGGACTTCACGGGTTTGTTGGAAATCGCCGCGATGGATGGCGTCGTGCGTCGGGTGATCCCCGCGGTGGTCGCGCTCGCACTCGCTAGCCAGGCCTACAACCCATTCATCAGGCGCGACGAAGTCCGCTACGAACGCGCCGAAACCTCACTCGAATTCCAGGACGGCGTGATGTCGACGACGGGCTTCTCCCTCGACGGGCCCGACCTGCGCGTATTCGCCTCGGGAACCCTCGATGTGTTGCGACCGCCGAACGTGGTCGACGCACAGGTTGCGCTATTCCTGTTCCGCCAGATCGACAAGGTGATCGAGAAGATTCCGATCGTGAACATGTTGTTGCTCGGGACCAACGACAACCTCATTGGGGCGCACTTCAAGCTCACGGGCCCCTGGGAGGGTCCGGACGTCACCACCGTGCCGTTCAGCGCGCTCGCATCGGGACCGGCGAGCATCGTCGAGCAGGGACCCACGAGCGTGGTACTCCAGACCCTGCCGATGTTCATGATGAAGGGCGTCGAGGCAATCGAATCGATGCTCCGCCTCGGCAACCCGACCGCCGCAGAAGCGAGCCCCGAAGCCCCGGCGCCCGCCGAACCTGACGCCTCGTGAAGATCACGGGGGAAGCTGGCGTCTGTACGCGCAACGAGCTGCTCCATCGCGTCCGAGCGGCAAGAAGCCGCGGCGAGCGCATCGTCTTCACGAACGGCTGCTTCGACCTGTTGCACATCGGGCATGTGCGCAGCCTCGCAGAGGCGCGCGGCCTCGGCGATCGCCTCGTCGTGGCGGTCAACAGCGACGCAAGTGTCCGGCGACTGAAGGGGGCGGAGCGCCCCCTGCTGCCCGCGCGCGAACGAGCCGAGGTCGTGGCTTCGCTCGTGTGTGTAGACTGGGTCGCGATCTTTCGTGACGACACGCCCCTCAGCCTGATTCGCGCGGTCCGGCCCGACGTGCTCGCCAAGGGCGGCGACTGGCAGCTCGACGCGATCGTGGGTGCCGAGGACGTGCAGCGCCGAGGCGGGCGTGTCGTGCGCCTGCGGGAAGTCCCGGGCGTGCGAAGCTCACGCATCGTCGAGCGGCTACAATCGCGCGATGGAGACGGCGGCTGACCGAGTCGAACGCCTGACCGATGAAATTTCGCGGGTCGTCGTCGGGCAGCGAGAGCTCATCGACGGCCTGTTGATCGCACTGCTCTGCGGCGGCCACGCTCTCGTCGAAGGCGTCCCGGGGCTCGCAAAGACCACCGCGATCCGAACACTCGCGAAGGTGCTCGGCCTCGGATTCGGGCGGATCCAATTCACCCCCGACCTGCTTCCGGGCGATCTCGTCGGCACACCGGTCTACGTTCCCGACCAACGCAGTTTCGTCGTGCGCCGCGGCCCGATCTTTACGAAGGTGCTACTCGCGGACGAGATCAACCGTGCGCCGGCGAAAGTCCAGAGCGCCCTGCTCGAGGCGATGGAAGAGGCGCAGGTGACAATCGGCGAAGAGACCTTCGCACTGCCGCAGCCCTTCTTCGTGATGGCGACGCAGAATCCGGTCGACCTCGAAGGCACCTATCCGCTGCCGGAGGCACAGATCGACCGCTTCCTGGTGAAGCTGGTAGTTCCCTATCCGTCCGCGGAAGACGAGCGCACGATCGTCGCACGCGACCACGAGGAGCCACCCGAAATCCGAGCCGTTGCAGACGCCGCAGCCGTGGCGATGCTGCGGCGCGCAGCCGCCGACGTGCATGTCGACTCGGCCGTCTCCGACTACGCGGTCCGCCTGGTCCGCGCCACGCGCGACCTCACCGCGGCGGGCGTGCAGGTCGACAGTCCGATGCAGCCGAACCGTCCGCGCGAACCCGACGCAATGGACATCGTCGCGCTCGGCGCGTCGCCGCGCGCGTCGATGTATCTGGTGCGTGCGGCCCGCGCGCGGGCTTTCATGGACGGGCGCGACTACGCTACCCCCCACGACGTGAAGCGAATGGCGCCTGATGTGCTTCGACACCGCGTGATGGTCAGCTACGAAGCGGAAGCCGACGGCATACGCCCGGAGGACGTAATCGACGCCATCCTCGCGACCGTCGAGACGCCGTAGCGGAGCGGATGCGGATGCTGCACGAAAGCGCCGGAAAGCGGGTCGCAGGCTGGGTCGCAGCAGTCGCACTGGTCGCTGGATTCGCCGCCTCCGCTGCTGCGAACGAGCCGGGGCGCGGAATCGCGAGCGTCGACGGAGCCCGGATTTCGGCGGCCGACTCGGAACCGCACAATTGGCTCGCTCACGGCCGCACCTGGTCGGAACAGCGATTCAGCCCGCTCGAGTCGATCGCCCGCGAAAACGTGAACCAGCTCGGACTCGCGTGGGCGTACGAAACCGGCACCACGCGTGGCCTCGAGGCGACACCACTCATCGTCGACGGCGTGATGTATGCAACTGGAACCTGGAGCCGCGTCTACGCACTCGATGCAGCGACGGGACGCGAACTCTGGCGCCACGACCCGAAGGTTCCCGGCGCGACCGGGCGTCGAGCCTGCTGCGACATCGTGAACCGCGGCGTCGCAGTCTGGAAGGGTCGTGTCTACCTCGGCACTCTCGATGGACGCCTGGTGGCCCTCGATGCCGAGACCGGCAAGCCGGACTGGGAGGTGCGCACGGTCGATCCAGATCAGGAGTACACCATCACGGGTGCCCCCCGCGTCGCGAAGGGGCTCGTCTTCATCGGAAACGGCGGTGGTGAATTCGGTGTCCGGGGCTACTTCAGCGCCTATGACGCCGCGACCGGCGAACTGCGCTGGCGCTTCTATACCGTTCCGGGCGATCCCACCAGGCCGTTCGAGCATCCAGAGCTCGAAATCGCCGCACGCACCTGGTCGAAGGATTCGCTCTTCGAGGCCGGCCTCGGCGGTACCGTCTGGGACTCGATGGCGTACGACCCCGAGCTCGACCTGCTCTACGTCGGGGTCGGAAACAGCTCGGTGTACAACCGCGAGATCCGCAGCCCGGGCGGCGGCGACAACCTCTTTCTCGCATCGATTCTCGCAGTCGAGCCCGACACCGGGAAGCTGGCCTGGCACTACCAGACGACACCTGCCGAGTTCTGGGACTACACCGCCACCCAACACATGATCCTCGCCGACCTCGAGATCGCAGGCGAGACGCGGCAGGTGATCATGCAGGCGCCGAAGAACGGCTTCTTCTACGTGCTCGACCGCAAGACCGGCGAACTGCTGTCGGCGGAGAAACTCGTCTTCTCGAACTGGGCCAGCCATGTCGACCTCGAAACCGGGCGCCCTGTAGAAACCGGCCGAGCGTCCTGGGCCGACGAGCGAGCATTCGTGGTTCCGGGACCACCGGGCGCACACAATTGGCATCCGATGTCCTACAGCCCGCGCACCGGCCTCGTCTACATCCCGACCCTCGACAACGCCTGGGCCTACTACCCCAAGGCGGACTTCGAATACGTGAAGGG
>CAXMSF010000055.1:0-14689 GCA_964196055.1 uncultured Gammaproteobacteria bacterium
GTCCGGGGGGAGGTGGGCCTCGAGGGGCCACGTCACGAAACTGCGGGTCGACTCGCTCGCGGTACCGGCCGCGACGAGATCCATTTCCACGAAGCGGCTCGCGAGCAGTACCCGGTCGCCTTCTCGATGGCTGGCGAGCATCTCGCCGACGGCGGTGTCCCAGTGCTGGTTCTCGCGAAAGGCGAACGTTCGCGTGCGTGCGTGGTGGGGCAGCAGCACCCAGACGAATGTGGCCAGGGTGAAGACGAGTAATGGCAGCGCATCGGTGAGTGCAGGGCGCCGGGGAATTGCCAAGAGCACACCGATCAGAATCCGGGCGGCGGGTGCGGCGAACAGCAGATATCTGCGTTCGATCAGGTTGATGTCGAACAGGGTCAGCATCAGTGCGACGAGGAAGAACGGGACGAGGAACCAGCCGAGTACGAGGCCAGCCTGGTCGTCGGGGTCGCCGCGCCAGGCTCGGGCTCCCGAAGCCAACAGGACCACCACAGTCAGCGCTGCGAGGCCGAGCGGCCATGGGTCGACGAATTTCTGGGCGACGGTTCCGAGCGCCTCGGGCACGCTGGCCGGAACCTCGACCCAATCGAGCGACTGGCGCCGTTCGAAGAGATTCCAGAGCTGCGGGACAGCCGGCAGCGTGAGGAGCGCCGAGCCGCCCATTGCCAGCAGGGCGGGCCATCGGCCGCCGGATCGCCTGAAGATCGCATAGCCGGCTTGAACGATCAGTATGAAGCCGAACAAGTAGTGGGCGTAGAGGGTCGCGGCGGTCACGAACGCGTAGGCGATTCGATCGCGAACTCCTCCGCCACGTAGAACGCGGCTGAAGAGCATGAATGAAGTGAGGCAGAGCGCCAGCGCGAGGGCATACGGGCGGGCTTCCTGCGAATAGCGAATCAGTGGAGCGTGAATCGCCAAAGTCGCCATTGCCATCAGCGCGATTCGACGATCGCGGAAGATTTCGCGCGCGGCGGCGTAGCCCGCGACGAGAGCGAGGGTTCCGAAGATCAAAGACGGCAGACGCAACGACCACGAGGCCAGTCCGAATAGATCGACGCAACCGCGAACGATCAGATAGTAGAAGGGCGATTGCCCCTGTACCTCCCAAGCTCGGGCGGCGACCCCCGCGTAGTCGTCCGCCGCCACGACCCACCAGGTGCCATACTCGTCGACCCACAGTCCCGGTTGGTCGAAATTGTGGATCCGGAGCCATGCGCCCAGGACGAGCACTCCGGCGAAGAACAGTCGGTGTGAAGGCTGGCCGGCTACAGGTGCGTCTGCTGTGGCTGCGTCCATGTCATTCGCCATCGAGGTCTTTTCGGGTGTGGCGCCTTCCACTGAGCCGATTCAGCAGCTTAGCCTCCCTCGTGCGCGAGTGTAGGCTTTCACGGTCGTGCCTCGTGACTCGTGGCCTTGCTACGGTGATCGTAGACTGGTGAATTCGGCGTGAAGGCCTCGATAGCAGAGATCCTCACGATTCGAGGGGTGTCACTATTTCATGATCGACGTCCACGACGCGAGCGCGACGCATCCGCCCGAGAGTCGTTCACTCGCACGTTCGCGGGCCGGCTGGGTGTTCGTCGCCATCCTGGTCCTGGCGGCCTTGTTGCGCCTGCACAATCTGACTGCGACCAGCATCTGGGTGGACGAAGCCAACTCGATCTTGACCGCAAAGCAGCCAGCCTCGGTCATCCTCGACATGCTGAGTCGCGACTCCAGCCCGCCGCTCTACTACTTCCTGCTGAAATCGTGGATGACGGTGGCGGGCGACTCTCCGTTTTCGGTTCGCCTGCTCTCGACGCTGGCTTCGCTCGCACTCATCGCGACCGTCTTCGCAATCGGCCGCCGCGAGATCGGTCGGCGTGCAGGCCTGTGGGCCGCCTTCCTGCTCGCGATCGCACCCACGCAGGTCTTCTATTCGCAGCAGGCTCGGATGTACACCCTGCTGCCGTTGTTGGCGCTCACGGCGTGGTGGTTTCTCGTGCGATACCTGCGAGAGGGTCGAACGCGCGATTTCTGGGTTTGCATGCTTACCACCGCCGTCGCGCTCTACACCCACAACTTCGCAGTCTACGTGCCGCTGGTTCACGCGGTGCTCGTGATCGGATCCGGGCAGCTCTTTCGTCGTTTCGGCATGTGGATCGTCGCCGTCGTATTCTTCGCACTCGCCATGGCGCCGTGGGTGCCGACGCTGCTCACCCAAGTCGCGAACGGCGACCACTACGCCTGGTACATCGACCGCTGGGAGCGGGAAGGCTATTTCGGTACCGCGATCGACAGCTTGCGGTCCTGGGCGCCTGCGGGTTCGATGGCGATGTACGCCCGTGGAAAGGTCATCGAGTGGTACGGCATTCCCGCCGCCGTCGTGACGGGATTCGCGATCTGGGGCTCGTTGCTTCTGATTCGAAGACAGGCCAACGGAATCGCGCCGGGGCCGGGGTGGCTGATTGCGGCCTGCGTGGTTCCCATGCTGGCGTCGTTGGGGATGTCGTCGATCGTCACGCCCCACTATGTGCCTGGGCGCGTCGACCAGATGATGTTTCCGTGTTTCGTGTTGCTGGCCGGCGCGGGCTTCGCTGCAGCGAAGCCACCGGCAGTTCGACACTCGCTCTTGCTCGGCTGTCTGGTCGTCGCGCTCATCGGGAGGGGAGCGTTCTATCCAAATTTCAAAAGGGGTGGGGTCGACGGTACCGGGGCCGATCTGGCCGCGGCGGTGATCGCCGAAGTGCGAACGGGCGATGTCGTGCTCTGCACCTCACTGACTCGCGGACCGCTCGAATACTACCTGCAGCGTTCAGGTGTGACTGCCGATCTCCTCTCCTACCCGCGTGCTACCGCACGTCACCTGGGTTCCCAGAATCATCAGAGACTGCTGGCCGACGAAGCCGGCCTGTTGAAGGAAGCGCGAGTCGTGATCGATCGCGCGCGTTCACTCGCGGGACCCGGAGGGCGTCTGATCCTGCTGAGGGCCGATATCCGGGTGAATCAATTCCTCGAACGCAGATCGTTGGAGGGCAGGTTCGGGCTGAAGCAGGAGTCCGGACTCGGCCTCTTCAAGTTGGACGGAACCAAGGAGTACGTCTGGCTCAGCCTGAATCGGCTCGCACGCCCGGCTGCGGACGGCGCGCCGCAGCAGGCCGTTCGGAACAACCGATGAGCCGCCTGCGCGACCTGCTCGCAACCGTCCTCGGACTCTGGCTGGCGGCTTGCGGCGAGGGTGATGCCGGAATCGTCGACGAAGCCGAAGTGATCGAACTGGGCGATTTCCTCTCCGTCGCCGACATCGAAGGGCGGATCGCTCCGCTGGTCGGCGCGGATTCGGAATCGTCGGCGGGATTCCGGATGGCTTCGGGCAGCCGCCTCACGCTCCACTTCATGCTTCCCGACGGCCCCTCACTCGTCGGCGAAGGGAGTTCCGAGGCGGCGGTGGGCGGCGGCGGGCGAGGGCGGATTCAGGTGGTCGTGACCGCGGATGGGGATCTGCCGCCGCTCGAGATCGAAGCTCCGATGCAGGCAGCGCGCGGCGATGCACCGCCGCGCTTTCGCGAAGAATTGTCGGCGTTCTCGGGCGAGATGGTTCGCCTGGACATCGTCTGCGCGGGCGGCGCGACCGAGGGGGATAGGTGTGCCTGGCGCTCGCTGCGCATCGAGGGAACCCGCGCGCGGTCAGCGCCGTCGGTGCTCGCGCGCGACCGCTACAACGTATTCGTGATCATGCTGGATTCGTTGCGCCAGGATCACCTCGAGACCTACGGCGCGGTCGACGTGAAGACGCCACGCCTCGCACAGTTCGCCGAGGCGGGCGTCACGTTCGAGAACGCGCGCAGCAACGCCTCGTGGACGCGGTCCGCAGTCGCGGCCATGCTGACGTCCCTGCAGCCGCCCGCTCACGGTGTGCTCACGATGGCTGACAGCCTGGCGGATGGCGTCCCGTATCTGCCTGAAATTCTTCAGCAGTCGGGTTACCGGACCGTCGCGGTAGTCAACAACCCGAACGCTTCGGGTAGCTTCGGCTTCGCCCGCGGCTTCGATGAGATGATCGAATTCTGGAGCTTCGACAAGGAGGCGTTGAAGTTCCCGAGCGATCCCGAGGGTCAAGCGAAGTTCGTCTGGTCGCACTATATCAAGCCGACCGTACGCGGCGCCGAGCCCTTCTTTGTCTTCCTCCACGAGCTCGATCCGCACTCCCCCTACGATCCACCGGAGCCCTACCGGTCCGAATACGGCTTTGACTACCAAGGCAACGTCGATTCGACCATTCCGGGCCTGTGGAGGATGCGGAAATACCCGGACCTGATCACGCTCGAAGACGTGCGCCATATCAACGCTCAGTACAAGGGCGAAGTCGCGTTCATGGACCGCTACGTAGGCTGGGTGTTGGATCGTCTCGCAGGCCTGCCGCTCGAGCGGCCGACCCTTGTTGTCTTCGTTTCGGACCACGGCGAGGAATTCTGGGAGCATCGGTCGGTTGGTCATGGACATACGGTGCACGAAGAGCTCTTGCGAGTGCCGTTCTTGATGCAGCTCGAAGGCGTGTTGCCCGCGGGCGAGCGGGTCCGCGCCGACGTGACGCTTGCAGACCTCGCGCCTACGGTCCTCGACCTGCTCGGGATCGGGATTCCGGCGGCGATGCAGGGGGAGAGCCTGCTTCCACTCGTCGCCGCGCCGGATGACCGAGTGGCAGCGCGCCCCGCGATTGCACGCGGGTACGATGCGTTGGCCGAGGAGTCGATTTCGCTCGGTCGCTGGAAGCTGATTCGAGGCATCGGCCGCCGACCGTTCGCGGTCGCGCTCTACGATCTCGAAAGCGACCCGGGCGAAACGCGCGATCGCGCCTCGGAACGGCCGATCGTCGCGGCTACGCTCGCGCAGCGGCTGCGATGGAATTTCGACCGCGTTCCGGGCGGCTCCGCTGCAGCGAAGCCGCACGCTGCGCCGCACACGCCTGCTCCCGAGGTTCTGCAACGGTTGGAGGAACTCGGATACATCGAGTGACCGCGACTCCTCCTCGCCGCGACCCTGCTAGTCTGCCGGACGACATGGAGGCAGCCAGGCCGGTCACCACGCGGGCGATCGTCGCAGGCCTCGGCCTTGGGCTGGTGCCCGTGGCGGTCGCGTTTCGCGTGATGCCGACCGAGACCGAGTTGCCCGAGGTCGAAATCCTCCAGCCGCTCGATCTGCCCATCGCGGCTGCGGCGCTATGTGCCTGGCTGCTTGCGGCGGCCTGGCTGCGGCTGCCCCGCTTTCCGGCGAAACTCACTCTGGCGTTGGCATTGTTGCTGGCCGCGGCGCCCGCATTCGTGTCGCAGTCGCTGCTGCCGACCACGGTATCGAACGATGAGCGCGCCTACCTGTTTCAGGCAGAGATGTTTGCGGCGGGCCGCGTTTCATTGCCGCTCGTGGAGCCCGCCGAAGTGTTGCGCCGCCGGCAGATTCACGAGGATCCCGTGCGCGGCGTGATCTACGCGAAATATCCTCCCGGCACCGCGGCCGCACTCGTACCGGGCACACTCGTGGGGCTGCCGTCTGCGATGGTGGCCTTTGCGGGTTGCCTCGCGGTCCTGCTCGTCGCGGCGATCGCTCGACGGCTCGGTTTAGCGGACCCGGGTGCCGCGGCGCTGCTCTTTGCGAGCTGCCCACTCTTCCTGCTGATTCAAGCATCGTTCCAGTCGCAGGTGTTTACAACGCCCGCAGTGCTCGCGGCTTACCTCGCCTTGTTGAATGCTCGGGCGAATGTCGGGCGAGCATTTGGGTGGGGGGGCGCGCTCGGCATCTGCGCGGGTTGGGTCTTCCTGACGCGTCCGTTGTCCGGACTGGTTTTCGCCATGGCGATGCTGCCGGGGCTGGTCGTGCCGGGTCGCGATCATCGAGCCCCGGGCTTGCGCGCAATGGCGGGCGCAGTGCTGGCTGGCTTGCCTAGCGTGGCCGTCTTGCTGCTCTACAACCACACCCTCACCGGCAACGCGTTGCTGACCCCGTACGCACTCTATGCTGCGGAATTCAGCCCTTGGGATGTGTATCCGCTATTTCGCTTGCAGCATTTCGCCGATCCGTCGCTGGCGGTATCGCAGAATCTGTTCCGGCAACTCGTGCGTTGGCTGCCCGCGATGTTCGGAGTGTTGGGCGCCGTCAGCCTGGGATTCTGGGGCCTGTGGAGATTTCGGCGCCGCGACGGCGGCGCTGGTTTCGCGTTCGCACTCGCCTTGCCGCTCGCTTACGCGTTCCACTGGTATCCGGGCCACTGGACCGCGCTCGGCCCGATCTACGCCGCGGAGTCCCTCGGGCTGCTCGTCGTTGCAGCCGTCGCGTTGCTCGAACGGGCTCCGGCGGGCTGGCTTCGCAGCCTGCCGCCGATTGCGCTTGCGGCGGGCATGGCGCTCTTCGTCTATCGATTCGCGCTGATCGAGGAACATGCGTTGCGGCGAGTGGCGCCGCAGACGGCGGTTGCAGCAGGGCCGCCGCCGCGTGATGCGGTGGTGTTGCTGCCGAGGTTCCATAAAGCCGAGAAGCTCGAGCGCTCGATGAATCGCTACACACCGTCCCGCCCGCCGTTCGATGAAGGCGTCGTCTACCTGCGGCAGCTCGACTCGCCCGCTCGCACTCGAGCGGCGCTCGAAGCGTTCGGATTGTCGGGCCGCGCCGTCTACCGCTTCGTGCCCGACGCGTCGGGATTCAGCGGTCGCCTCGATCCGGTCGATCCCTGACCGGGAAGCTCGGAGCCGGTCGAGTGGCCCTGGAAGGGGCACGGCCTTCTCTGCGATCACTCGGATGCATGCGGTAGAGTTCGGCAGTCCGTTCAGGCGGCGCCCTCCTGGACGCATCGCGAAGGCAGGCCGTGGACAAATCCCGAGATTCCGACTCGGCTCCCGACCCGATCGAACGTCTCAACCGCATGTTCGCGGCGGTCGGGGCGTGGTCGTTCGACCACCGCTGGATCGTGCTCGCAGGTTCGCTGTTGTTGTTGGTCGGTGCGCTCATTGCCGCGTCACAGGTGCGCGTCGACTCCAGCTTCGAGTCCTATTTCGCCGCCGGCGATCCCGCCTACCAGGCCTACACGGATTACCGCGATCTATTCGGCTCCGACGAAATCTCGTACATCCTCTACACCGCTCCCGACGCCGCGCACGGCATCTTCGACGTGAGGGTGATGGGCCAGATTCTCGAGCTCACGACGGCACTCGAAGACGAGGTGCCGTTCATTTACGAGGTGCGGTCACTCCCGAACACCGAGCTGATGGAGGGTGTGGAGGATGGTCTCGAAATCAACCAGCTCGATGACGCCTGGCCGATCGGGCAGGCCGAACTGCTGGAGTGGCGCGAACGATTTCTGGCCAAGCCGTACATCGTCAACAACGTCCTGAGCCCCGATGCGCGCTACGGCGCGATCGTGATCGAAATGGATCGCTCGAGCACCGACCCCCTCGACGAGATCCGACTCGACCCGGAGGGCGGCGACGGGCTCACGAATCTCTACCCGCAGGTGACCAACAACAAGATCAATGAGATCCTCGCGCGTCCCGAATTCGACGGCATCGTGTTCGAGCACAGCGGCGACGTCCCGCTGAACGCGCTCTACAACAACCTCATCACCGATCAGGGCCTTTTCCTGCAGGGCATTACGGCACTCGTGATCGGGCTGATGCTGCTGGCGTTCTTCCGGAATTTCATGTCAGCGATCGGTCCGGTGATTCTCGTGATGCTGACGGTGATCCTGTGTGTCGCGATCATCTCGCTGCTCGGCTGGGCGCTCGACATAGGCTTTTCCGCGGTGCCCACCCTCTTGTCCGCGATCGGTGTCGCGCAATCGGTGCACATCCTGTCGGAGTTCCGGGCGCGCTGGCCGGTACTCGGAGAGCGGCGCGCAGCGCTCATCGAGACCCTCTACCTGGTCGGCGCTCCGTGTCTGCTCACGAGCGTCACGACCGCAGCGGGTTTCGCGAGCATGAGCTTCGTACCCATCAAGGGCGTCGCTCGCATGGGGATCTACTCCTCGCTGGGCGTGCTCGCGGCCTTTGCGCTCACGATGACCCTGCTCGTGGTGATTCTGAGTTTCGGCCGCGACGAACCCAGTCGGAAGGTCGTGGCGCGCGCGAAGCGACAGGCCAAGGGCAGCGCGGTATTCCGCGCGAGTCTGCGCGCCGTCGCGAATTTCACGATTCGCCGCCGCGTCCCGATCCTGCTCGCCTTCGCCGCTGCTTTCCTGGTGTCGATCGTCGGCATGAGTCGGATCATCGTCGACTCGAACTGGCTCGACGATTTCTCCGACCGGATTCCGCTCAAAGAAACGACTCGACACGTGGACGAGGTGATGGGCGGGCTCGCGAGCCTGGTCTATCTCTTCGATACCGGTGAGCCGGATGGTGTGAAGAACCCCGAAGTGTTGCGCGAAATCGAGCGCCTCCAGCTGCGCGCCGATCAGGAAGACTGGATCGTGGTGAAGACCTTCTCGCTGGTCGACATCCTGAAGGACCTGAACCAGTCCTTTCACGGCGGAGATCCGGCCTTCTACAAGCTTCCCGACAGCCGCGATCTGATCGCGCAATACCTGCTGCTCTACGAGACGTCGGGGGGCGAGGAGGCCGAGCGCTACGTCTCCTCCGATTACAGCTCCACCAATCTCGAGGTGCGAGTCCGTCTCGTGATGACGAGCGACATGGTCAGCCTCACCGACGCGCTGGATTCGGATCTCGCCGAACGACCCGTCGAGCACAGCCGACTCAGCATGACGGGGATCGGTGCCCTGTGGCTCGAGTTGCTCGATTACATCGTGACGAGTCAATCACAGGGTGTACTGCTCGCCTTCGGCGCGATATCGATCCTGATGTGCCTGATCTTCCAGAGCGTGAAGACCGGAATGATTTCGATGGTTCCGAATCTCACCCCGGTGTTCGTGATACTCGGAGTGATGGGCTTCTTCGCGATCCCACTCGACTACAACAAGCTCTTCGTCGCGACGATCGCAATCGGTATTGCGGTCGACGACACCATTCACCTGGTATCGCGTTATCACCACGAATTCAAGAAGATCGGGCGTTACGAAGAGGCATTGCGTGCGTCGATGGTGGATGTCGGACGCGCGCTCGTGATCACTTCGGTGACCCTGGTGCTCGGTTTCTCGGTCTTGATCTTCTCGTTGCTGGCCAGCAACGCGGTGTTCGGAATCCTGCTGTCGAGCACGATCGTCGTGGCACTGATCGCGGACTTCCTGTTGATGCCGGCTCTGATCCTGACCTTCAAGCCCTTTGGACCCGAAGGCACCCGGAGCGAAGCGTTGGAGGATGCGCCGGTCGAACTCGCGGCGGCCTGACCGGATCAGCCCG
Organism: uncultured Gammaproteobacteria bacterium; assembly: GCA_964196055.1. Lineage (GTDB taxonomy): Bacteria > Myxococcota_A > UBA9160 > UBA9160 > SMWR01 > JAFDEI01. The sequence goes on from CAXMSF010000055.1 coordinate 9,318, forward strand.
CGATTCCGAGCGAGCGCAGCACCGCTCCGCCGTGGTGATAGTCGACTTCGCGGCAGACCTTGTCGCCGCGGAATTCGAGCGTCGACATTCCGTCGGAATGCCAGGTCTTGCCCTTGTTCTCGGGCCCGAACATTTCGGTCTGGACGGTCGCACTCATGTGCCAACGAACCGCCAGGCTGGTCTCGCCCACCCAGAACGCGTCCGGTTCGAGAACGACGCCCGGCGAAATCGTCAGCGCTCCCTGGAAGAATTCGCGGACCGCCGGCCAGCCCACTTTGTCGCTGCCCGCGACGATGTCGTGCAGAACCGCATCCTCGGTCAGGAACTCTGCGGGGGCGTCCGGATCGCCGCTGCTCCACGCGGCGAAGAGCTTCTTCGCAATTTCGATTTCAGCTTCACCGAGCATGTCTATTCCTCCGTTGTCGTAGCTGCGCGGATCTGTTGGGCGAGTTTCGTTTCGTAGTCGAAGTCGTAACTCGCGAACCAGAGCGGGTCCATCGGCGCTTCTTCCGTCTTGTCGAGGTTCTCCGCCATGAACCATTCGAAGGTCTGGGCGTGTCCGCTGCGGAAGTCGTACCGCGGCTCGAAACCCAGCACGCTCCGGGCCTTTTCGATGCTGAGAATTCCATGGTGCGCGGCGCCGAAGAGGTGGCTGTAGGCGGGCTTTTCGGTCTTCCCGATCAAACGCGACGGCATGTAGACGATGTCGGCCGGTTTCCCGACGATGTCGGCGAGCGTTGCGACGTACTCGTTCGCGGTGACGCCCTCGGCTGTCACATTGAAGATTTCGCCCGCGGCTCCGGGGTGCGTCGCCATGTCGACCATCACGCGGCAGAGGTCGTCGACATGGCCGTACGAAGCGGTAACGAGACCGTTGAGCGGCAGGATCAGCGGTAGGCCGCGCAGCAGCCGCAGGAAGTAGGCCATCTCCATGTCGTAGATGTTGTTGTCGGGCCCGTAGATCGCTGCGGGCCGTACCACCGACGCAGGGAAACCGTTCCGGCCGTGCCGCTCTAGCAGGGTCTCTTCGCACACCTTCTTGAAACCGCCGTAGCCATTCGGGCCTTCGTCGATGGACGGGAAGCTCTCGTCCCATGGAAAGACGCCGGACGGCGCGTAGGCCATGATCGAGCTGGTGTAGACGTAAGCGCCGACGCGGCCGTCGAGCAGGTCGATCAGATCGGAAAGGCTCGACCCCATCGCGACCATGACGAAGCCCGAGACGTCGAAGACCGCGTCCCAATCCTTGCCCGCGAGCGCCGCACGCATCGAGGCGCCGTCGGTGCGGTCGGCGACCAGTCGCTCGACACCCGGCGGCAGCTCCGTCGTGGTCTTGCCGCGGTTCAATACGGTGACGTCATGCCCGCGCGCGACCAGCTCGTGCACGGTGTGGAGGCCGACGAATTGTGAGCCGCCGAGTACCAATGCCTTCATCTCGATTCCTATCATTGTTTGGAGTGGGGCGACGAGACTAACAGTCACTGCGCGGCAGCGCCCTCGCGTCGCAGCGTGTTGTTGCGCGTCGCCGCACGGAGCGGTGGTCGTCTTCAGCGAGGAGCGAGGGTGGTGTCGGGAGCAGCCGGCGAAGGGCTGGAATTGACACGAATTGGGGCATTCTGGGCACGGCTTCTGGGTTAACCTCCGCCGTTCGCGGAATCGACCGGAGCTGGACGCTTCTCGTCGGACCGAAGACCGTGAGCCTGGAAGGCGATTTCGAAGTCAGCGTGTCGTGTTGACCGCACTTCGACGGATCCCCGAAGCAGAAGCAAGGAGAGACCCCCATGAAGCTCGGCGTACTCGCTGGCTACTCCCCCGCAACCATGTCCGTGCCGATGGATCACATCAAGCACGCCGAATCACTCGGATTCTCTTCCGTCTGGACTGCCGAAGCCTGGGGCTCCGACGCCGTTTCTCCCGCCGCCTGGATTCTCGCTCAAACCGAGAAGATCCACGTCGGCACGGCAATCATGCAGATGCCGGGGCGCACGCCCGCGATGACGGCGATGACCGCAATGACCCTCTACGCGCTCTCGGAAGGACGTTTTATCCTCGGCCTGGGGCCGTCGGGCCCGCAAGTCGTCGAGGGATGGCACGGAGTTGCGTATGGCCGGCCGTTGACGCGGACGAAGGAATACATCTCGATCATCCGCAAGATCCTCGCGCGTGAAGAAAAACTCACACACGAGGGTTATCACTATCAGATTCCCTACCGCGGTGAAGGTGCGACCGGCTTGGGCAAGCCGCTCAAGAGCATCCTGCACGGCGACCCTGCTCTCCAGATCTACACCGCTTCGATCTCACCGGCGGGAATGGAGTGCGCGGGCGAAGTTGCCGACGGTGTGTTTCCGGTCTGGATGAATCCCGAGCGCTTCGACGTTTTCGAAGAGTCGCTCGAGAAGGGTTTCGCGAAGGCGGGGGGCGGCAAGAGCCTGGCCGACTTCGAGGTGGCTCCCTTCGTTACGTGCATCATGAGCGACGACATCGAACAGTGTCGAGCGCCGATCAAAGCGAACATGGCGCTGTACATCGGCGGCATGGGGGCGCGCGGCAAGAATTTCTACAACGACTACGCCAAGCGCCTGGGTTACGAAGAGGCCGCCGTGACCATCCAGGATCTCTATCTCGACGGCAAGAAGGCCGAGGCGGCAGCCGCGGTGCCGGACGCGCTCGTCGACGACGTCGCGCTGGTGGGCCCGGAAGCTCGCATCCGCGACCGTCTGCAGATCTGGAAGGAAGCGGGCCGCAAGGGACACGTCGGATCGATGCTGATCGGAGGCGGTGGGCCTGCAATGTCGGTCCTGGCCGAAGAACTGCTCTGATTTGCGGGCGGCTCTCGCAGCCTTGGCTGCGGCCGCCGCTCAGGACTTGACCTGAAGTACCTCGCGCTCGTAAGTCGCGATGTCGTCGAACGCGCGCAGGTTCACGCCCAGTGCGCCGTCGGGATCCGGAAGCGGCACGGCGTCGCTGCGCGCGAAGAGTTCGGCGAGAAAGCCGTGCAGCGCCTCTTCTTCTCGAGCGGGCGCCGCCATCACCATGCGCGGGTCGAAGCCGTCGCTGCGCAGGCGCACGACGCGCAGGGTCGATTCGTCCGACTCTTCCCAGTTGAGCACCAGGTCGATCACCACGATCGGCTGAACGGCCACGCCCGATACCTGTGCCACGGCCAGTGCCGTGATCCCGCTGTACGCGACGCGGACCTTGCGTCCGCCGCACAGCTGAAGCCCGATCCCTTCTTCCCGCAGCCGAGTGGGCATGGCCTCGGTCACCTTGATTTCGACGAAGCGCATCACCGGAGTAGGCGCCTGTAGCGCGGCCGCGACCGCGGCTTGCATGACCGGCGTCTCGGTTGCCGCGGTGGGACCCGTTTCCGGCGCTGCGACCGACGGCTCCGCCGTTTGCGTTCCAACAGCCGCCTCTGCGTCGGAGCGCTCCAGTTCGGCGACGAGACCTTCCAGTCGCGCCCGCTTGGCCGCGTCGAGATCGGCCGAGGCGAGGGCGCGGTGCGCTGCGCACAGTGCGGTTCGGGGATCGCGTTCGAGCGCCAGCTCGGCCACCCGAACCGCGAGGCCGGGCGAGAGTCCGCTGTTGTCCGGATGTACGGCCTCGCGCAGCGCTTCGACGACCTGTTCCGGCTCTGCACGGTCCACCAGCGCCGGCATGAGGCGGACCAACGCTCCCGGATCGACCCGCGCATCGGGAGCCGCGCTGTGCAATTCCAGCCACAGCTCGGCCGCTCGCTCCGGCTTGCCGCCGCTCGCGAGCTTGCGAATGATTCGCTGCAGGGCGGGGACGGCGTCGCCGGGGCGCTCGCAGGCCAGCGCTGCGCTCCAGTAGGTGGCGACCAGGCGCTCATCGTCGGGATTCGCTCGCACCTCCGGCTCCAGCAGTCGGTAGGCCATCGCGTGATTCCCGCGCCGCTGCGCGTTCGACGCCTTCTTGATCTGGCGCCAGCTCTCGACCGACGAACCGAGGCGCTCGGCCGCGGCCGTGCTCTTCAGGCGGTCCGTGGCTTCGGCGGCCGAGCGGCGCACCCCGGCGAGGGTGTCGCGCACGCGCGCGCGGAGCGGATTCGAGGGCGAGATGTGTTCGTCGTGGTCTTCCATGCTTCGCAGCGATCTCCGAACTGATGGCCTGCGAAGGCTGCCCGCGAGAAGCTCCGGGCGGGGCCCCCCACGCCGCCTTGCAACTACCTTTATCGGCTCACCGGCCGCGCCTACTGAATGGTCTCGCGAGCGGTCGCCGAACTCGCGTAGCAATCCCGGCGCCTTGGGGCCGGGACCTGCCGGCCCCCGTCGCGGCAGGGCGCGCGCGGCAAGAATGGCCAGATCAGGCGCACCTCGCTGCTAGGCGGGCACGCCCGTTCGGCCCTCGAATCTCTCGTCGAACCGGATCTTCGCGTAGGCGTCGAGAACCGGCGCCACCTGCCGGGGTGTGGAGGCGTGGATGATGACTCCGTTGGCGCCGGCTTCGAACTGATCGACGAATCGCCGCGCGCAGGTTTCGGGATCGCCGACCGCGGCGGGCAACCAGGCTTCCGGGATCAGGTCGCGGATTTCACGCAGCTGATTCGGGGTAGCGACGCTGTCGATGCCACCCGGCATGGTGCGCACGACCTCGGCTGCTCGAAAGCGTTCGAGGATGGCGGGGTCCCACTCGTTGATGTCGACCAGCAGTTCGCCATAGCCCGGTGCCTGCAAGTAGGTGCCCATGCGGGCGGTGATGTATTTGAGGTTGGTCTCCTCGGGCAGGTCGCACGCCGTCGCGACCAGAGACCAGATCTTGACCGCATCGGGGTCGCGTCCGGCCTCCTCTGCGCCCTTGCGGATGATGGCGCGCGCGCGGGAAAGGGCTTCGTCGGACATGAAGGTGTGGAGCACGACGCCGTCGAAGACCTTGCCGACGAAGCCGAGGCTCTTGCGTCCGAACGCGCAGATGAGCAACGGGATGCGTTCGTCGAACCAGTCAGCGATATAGAGGTGGGGAACTTGCCGGCGGGGCCATCGTGTCCGACCACCCGCTCTCCGCGCCAGAGCTTGCGCATGATACCGGCGAAGTCCTCGAGCTCCGCGTTTCGGGCATTTCGCAGGCCCATCATCTGGCTGCGCACACCGACACCGCGCGCGAGTCCGAGCGCGAAGCGGCCTCGCGACAGGCGGCTCATGGTTGCGCCGAAGGTGGCCGTGACCTGGGGGTGGCGGATGAAGTGGTTGGTCGCGCCCGTGCATATGTGAATCGAGTTCGTGACCGCGGCTACGACTCCAGCGCAGGTGGGTACGTCCTTGATGTCGAAACGTTCGGAGAGCCAGACCGAGCCCAGGCCCATCGCTTCGCCCTCCTAGAAGAGGAAGTCGAATTTCAGCTGAAGGGTGTGG
>CAXMSF010000056.1:0-4474 GCA_964196055.1 uncultured Gammaproteobacteria bacterium
ACCACCATGAAGGCCTCGGGCATGGTGCGGACCGTGTGGGTGTCGATGAAGGCGTAGCCGAGGACTTCGTCGCCCTTCATGCCGGTGTAGACCTTCACGAGCTTCGATTCGACCTCTCCGCGCGAGGACTGCTGGATTCGCTCGACCTGATCCGGGTTCAAGATGTAGGTCTTGCTTTCGATCCGGTCGGCGGATGGGAACGCCAGCTCCAACGCCTCGCTTCGGCTGTGGTAGACCGTCGCAAACGCAGACGTGGGAACCGCGAATACCAGAAGAATCAGGAGCCCGACTACCCTAGAACGCAAACCCCACTCCCATGTTCATCTCGTCGGAGAGTTCACCCTCCGACGCGCTGCGATTGCGGTAGTCCAGCTTGAGCACCACGTTCGTAATCGGCTTGTACTGGACGCCCGCCGTCAGGATCGTGCGCCGTTTGTTCAGATTCTTCTCGTAGCCGGAAGGCATCTTGCGCTGCGTGTCGTAGTACTCGGCACGGAAGAACGGCTCGAACGACATCTCGGTCTCGCCGACGAAGAGCGGCAGGATGTCGTACGCGACCTCGCCGTAGACGCCGAGCATCTGCCCGCCGATACCCTCGCCGGGCTTCAGGTTGCCGATGCCCTCCGGACCGAGCGCTCGGCTGAGATCGCCCGCGTCGCTCAGGTGCGCCATCGTGAACAGGCCGCGCAGGAAGAAGCCCTTGTTGACGTACTGGCCGTGCACTTCCCAGATCGTCGTCGGCGTGTCGGGAATCTCGACCATGAAGTTCGGGTCCAGGTCGCTTGGAAGCTCCTGATTCTGGCCCGACTTCCCGTAATAGACCGAGCCGCCGACCAGCATCTCGGGCATCGGCGACCAGTCGATGCGGGTCACGAAGGAGGTGTTCTCGGCGAGCGCGCGGTTGCCCTTCTGGCGCCCGCCGCGCAGGCCACCCGAATTGAACGCGGTGCCGTTCAGGCCGTTGATCACGTACGCCGAGTAGCTGACGTCTTCGAAGAGCGTGCCGAAGACGCCGCCACCGAGTTCACGCCAGGTCGACGGGATGATCTGCCGTTCGACCTCGGGGCGGTGCGTGCCGAGGTAGTACGGCGACTCGTGGATTTCGTTGATCCAGCCCATCGGCACCAGCAACAGGCCCGCCCGAAAATTCGCCCAATCCTTCCAGAGGTAGTCGAGCGTCGCGAACTCGACGGAGACGCTGCCGTTCCCCGACGACGCGGTGCTGCCGGAAGTGGCGTGCTCGAACTCGTACTCCGAGTTGAAGACGATGTTCTCGTTGAACTTGTAGCCGACGTAGAGCACGGTACGGAGCGCGTCGGCGCGGTCCTTGCCGGTGCCCTTGTCGGAAAGGAGCTTGCTGTAGAAGATCTCACCGTAACCGCCGATCGAGAGGCCACGGTCGATGCCGTAGATCTTCGACGCCGCGGGGCCGAAGCCGTACTGGCTGATGAGTTCGGGCTCCTCGGGCACCGTGATGTCCGCGCGGGTGCGCTCGAGCTCGCTCGCGAGCACCGCAACCGCTCGTTCGAGTTCAGCGATGCGATCTTCTTGCGCAAGCGCCCCCGTCGTGGGGGGCGGCACCTCCACCCCGGCCCCCTCCTCCGCGTGCGCGGCGGTCGCCGCACAGGCCAGCATCAACGATCCAATCCACCACCGAACCTTCTTCGCCATCGAGCACTCCCTTTCTTCGTTTCCGAAGAACTGGGCTCGGGGCTCGGGTCCGCTGGCCTCTGAAATCTTCTGATCATCGTGTTCATCCGGCGCGCCTCACCGGGATCGATTCGACGGTTTTCGCGGTAGCGACGAGGGCCTCGGGAGCTTCGAAGGGAACCAGCAGCGTGCGTTTGCAGCGGCGGCATTTCAGCTCGACCCCGCCCGCCACGACGCGCGCGAGCAGGCTGCCGCACATGCAGCGACAGTCGCCTTCCGGAAGTTCGGAGTCGGTTCCGCTGCACGTCGGCTTCAAATCGTGGGGCTCCAACGGGGGCTCTCTCGCATCAATGTGAAAATGAAAATCATATTCAATTTAAAATCCCAGCCTACTGCCTGAGGTGAGAGCCTGTCAACACCCACCACACGACCACTATTTCAGCTATTAAGCGAATTTGTTCGCGTAGTTCGCACGAAAGGGTGTTCTGTAGTGATTTCAATGGCTTAGCGGGTGACGAACGCGGGTGGCGCCTCTCCGGTCGAAGCGGCGATCGAACGACAGCCCTACGGGCTCTCGTCCTCCTGACAATCGCCGCAGTGCCCGTAGAGTTCGTGGCGGTGGCGCAACACACGGAAACCGTGGCGCTCGGCAATCTCGTTCTGAGTCTTCTCGATCATCGCGCATTCGAATTCGATGATCTTGCCGCAGCGGGTGCAGACCAGGTGGTCGTGGTGCTCGTGCGCGATTTCGAAGCGCGTGATGCCGTCGTCGAATCGGCGCTCGGAGGCGAGGCCCGCGTCGCACAGCAGCTTCATCGTCCGGTACACGGTCGTGTAACCGATGTTTGGGTGCAGTTCGCGAACCTGCTGGAACAGCACCTCGCTCGTGATGTGGCCGGTCGCGCTCAGAAAGACATCGAGGATGGCGCTCCGTTGCTTGGTGTTCTTGAGGCTGTGCTCTTCGAGGTAGGACGTGAGCGTGCGGTGTTCGACCTCGTGAGCCATGCGGCGACGGTAGGCGACGGGTTCTGCCGATTCAACCGCCGACCGAAAGCCTCAAAGAGCCTCGAGCAGCTCTTCGGCACCGTCGGCAACCGCGTCGTCGGAGTCCTCTGCGAGGATCCGAAGCTGCGAACGCAGGCTACCGGAAAGCGTCATCGCGCCCTTCTCGGCGCCCGCCCGGAGCGCCTCGAAACCCAACAGAATCACTTCGCAGTCGCCCGTGTCGAGGAACAGCGAAGCCAGTCGGTAATCCTCCGGCGGGCCGCAGGCCGCGTGATACGCGCGGCACGCATCCGCGAGGGCCGGCGTGCCGTGGGCGTCTTGCATTGCGGCTGCGAGCCGCTCGCGCTCGGCCTTGTTGCGCCCGCGAATATGCCTTCCGCCGCTTTCAGGGACTGCTTGGACGCCGCCTCCGAGTGCTCGCGCTCGGCTCGATTGCGCGGTTCGCGCGCGTCGCCGGAGCGACCCTCGCCGCGACGGCGACGATCGAGCTCCGCAAAACTCAGCTTCTCGCGGTCGAGCCAGCCTTTGTCGTCACTGCTCATGGCGTATTCCCCCCGGAATGACGGCGCTGCGCGACTGCGAGGTTCTCCACGGCCGCGAGGTTCCCACAGTCAATATCGACCGCACGCTGGAAGGCCTTCAGTGCGTCGTCATCGCGCCCGGCGGCCGCGTAGGCCAGCCCGAGGTGGTTCTGCACCTCGGATGCCTCGGGCACCAACTCCGCCGCTCGCTCGAGTTCTTCGACCGCACGCGCAGAATCACCCCGGTCGAGGGCGAGCGTCCCGCTCTGATAGAGACGAGCCCCCTGGTAGCTGGAACAACCCACGACGCCTAGGACCAGCACTGCGCAGAGCGCGAGAAGCCCGCCGGTCGTGATCCGCAGGTCGAACATCGCTTGAATTCTACCGTTGGCCGGCAGCAGATGCGAAGTGGCTGCCTGCGCGGCCCGTCAGGCCGGCAGGCGGACCCGTGCAATGACGGGCAAGTGGTCGGACGCCCGCTCGGCGGCGCGTGTCATATGGGCCGAGAGTTCGAGCACCTTGACTCCACGGGAGTACACGCGATCGAGAGAGAAAACCGGCGCCGCCGACGGAAACGACGCGGGCCAGTCGAGGTTGTGATGATCACGCATCTCCTCGTCGAGCGCCTGGGTGGCTTTGCACTGGCGCCACGCGTTCATGTCTCCGAGCAGCAGGGTGGGAGCGTTCTGGAGATCGGGGTGGTCGAGCAGTGCGCGAACCTGCCGGTGGCGGGTGCGATCCGCGAGTGCGAGATGGGTCGCAACCACGTCCAATGAGCTGTTTCGGAAGCGCAATCGCGCCGAAACCGCGACCCGGGCTTCGATGCGGGAGAACGACAGGTCGAGCATCGAGACTCCCGAAATCGGCCAACGCGACAGGATTGCGTTGCCGATCTCGCCGCGCTTGTGCACGCGTGTGGCCGCAAAGGCGACGTGCAGCCCCATCGCGTCCGAGAGCGTCACGAGCGGGTCGTCGCCCCGGTGCGGGCGCATCACCTCCTGGAGCGCGATGACATCCGCGTTCATCTCCGAGATCACGAAGGCGGCACGCGCGGGGTCGCTCGCCCCGCGTCCGTTCAATCCGGTCCAGCGGTGCACGTTGTACGTCGCAACCGTGATGTCGCGCCCGCTGGGCTGGGTCGCGGTTGCGATCCGCGGCGCGCGCAGCAGGCACAGATGGGGCGTGTTGAGATGGTGCGCGGACAACGCCGGCTTGCGCTGTTCACGCCGCTGCGCCCGCTTCTTCTTTCGCGCAGTCTTGCGCTCGGCCCTTCGCTCAGACCGCGGAGATGCTGCCAT
>CAXMSF010000057.1:0-11830 GCA_964196055.1 uncultured Gammaproteobacteria bacterium
TCGAGTGCCGGCAACGAGACCGTCGCCCGTTTCCTCGGCTGGGCAATCACGCTGCTCGAAAGTCACCCCGAAGAACGCGATCGGCTCGTCGCGAACCCGCGCCTGATCCCGAATGCGGTCGAGGAAATCCTGCGCTTCGAAGCGCCGTCGCCGATCCAGGCGCGTTGGGTCACGCGCGATGTCGAGATACACGACACGGTCGTTCCGAAGGATTCGAAGATCGCGCTACTCACGGCTTCGGCGAACCGCGACGAACGCGAGTTCGTCGGCGCGGATCGGCTCGACGTGACACGGCGAATCACCCAGCACATGTCGCTCGGCCTCGGTGTCCACTTCTGCCTCGGCGCCTCACTCGCGCGACTCGAGGCCCGCGTCGCACTCGACGAAACGCTGCGCCGCTTCCCGAAATGGCAGGTCGACCGCGACGGCCTCGAAATGGTGCACACGAGCACCGTGCGCGGCTACTCGCGGGTTCCGATCCGACCGCAGTGATGTCCGCCGCCGGATCGGCGGGTCTTTCGTGACCGGCTGAGCCCATTCGAAAGGCGCGACGAGCTCGCGCCGATGGCTTCGCCGGACGAGCCGTGACCCGGCGGGTTTGCCATGATGGGCAGTGAGGAGCTTCCCATGCCCGATCCGATCGACACCTTCGACAGTGAGTGGCACCGCATCGTCGCCGAAAAGGACCGGATCGGCCTCGAGCGGGTACTCGCGGAAGACATCACAATCGGCGTTCCCCCTTACTGGCAGAAGTTGCACGGGCGCACGATTGCGGTGCACCTGCTGGACCTGATCATTCACACGATCGAGGATTTCACCTATCATCGCGAATGGCGCAACGGCCGGGAGCTCGCGCTCGAGTTTACGGGCCACGTGGGCGACGCGGAGCTTCAGGGCATCGACCTCATTTCCCTCGATGAGCAGTGCGTAGTCACGAATCTCGACGTCCTGATGCGCCCGGTGAATGCCATCATCGAACTACGCGGTGTCATCGCACCCCAGATGGCCGCGTTCCTCGAAGAGCGCGCTGGCCAACGCGAAGGCTAGAGCTGTTCGCGAATCGGGAGCCAGCGCAGGATCACTGCGAGCAGACGTCGCCAGAAACCCGCACCGGGCTCACGAGTAGCGGCGAGTTCACGCCCGGATTCCATTCGGCTCCAGCGCAATCGGCCCGACCCGGCCTCGCCGACCCGCCACGCTGCGGAAGGCAGCAGCGCCATGACGAGCTCCGCGACCCGCCGCGCCAGCACGGGTGAATCGACCAGGATCCCCATCTCGGTGTTGATCGCGACCGAACGGGGATCCCAGTTGAAGGAACCGACGAAGAGCCTGCGCCGATCGACGACGAAGATCTTCGCGTGCAGGCTGCTGCGCGAGAACGCGGCGCCCGCGCGAATCGGCCCTGCCATTCGGGCATCGCTACGCGACTCGAACAACTCCACGCCATGTCGCAGTAACGGTATGCGAAATGGTGCGTATCCCGAGTGCACCGCCACGACGTCGGACGATGCGAGCGAGTTGGTCAACACGATCGAACGCACTCCGCGGGCGCGCGTCGCACCGAGGAATTCGACACCGCCCGCGAGCGGAACGAAGTACGGAGACACCACCAGGAGTTCCCGCTCTGCCTTTCCGATCGCGTGCAACAGCGAAGTCGCCAGCCGTCCTGCGATCTGACCGGGCACTACTTCGCCGCGAATCTTGGCGGGGCGATCGTAGATCACGTGGGCGGGTGCCCACTCGACGCCTCCCTCCATGCCCTGCAGCCGATCGAGCAACGTGCTGCGCAACGCCTCACCGTAATCGCTGGATTCGAGTCCTTCGAGCGATGGGGCGATGCGCGCGCGAAGCGATTCGAGGCCCGCGTCCGGATCGCGGGCCGGCCTGATGAGGCCGTCTATGGGCACCGCGAGCGCGTCGTTCCAATACAGGTCGAAGGCGACGCCGACATCGTGCGCCACCGGCCCGAATCCGAGTAGATCGAGGTCGCCGAAATTCACGTCCTCGCGCGCCGCGAAATATTCCGCGCCGATGTTGCGCCCACCCACGACCGTCGCGACCCCATCCACCGTGAAGGACTTGTTGTGCATCCGCCGGTTCGCACGCCGGAAGTTCATCACGAAGTGGAGAATTCGCCCCAGCCGACGCGAAAATGGATTGAAGATGCGTATCTCGAAGTTGGGATGGCCATCCAGCTCCGCCATGCCGACATCCAGGCCGCGAGTCGCGATGTCGTCGACGAGCAGCCGGACATGAACGCCTCGGTCCGCCGCAGCCAGGAGCCGGGAAACGAAGAGGTGACCGGTGATGTCGTTGAGGATGAAGTAGTACTGCGCATCGATCGAACGCTCGGCGCGGTCGATCAGGATCAACCGTGCTCCCAACGCGTCGATACCGTCCGAAAGCGGCACGAAGCCGGACAGCCCGGGATGCTCGGCTGCCTCCTCGGCGACCAATCGCTCCAGGAAGGTGTCACCATCGACCCGGGTCGCCGTGACGGAGTTCTGCGGTTGTTCGCCTTCCACCGACCGGAGCCTATCAGAGAGATTCGCACGGTGCGTTGGGCCGATTCGCAGTCGAGCTACCAATCACCCCCGTTAACGCGATGCTCTCCGCTCCGATTCTTCTCGATCCTGGTGAACGTATCGTCCGTATAGAAGTGACAAGAACTCGTACAATCACGCAGATCCGCGGCTGAATAGTAGATCGTCCTCGGCTTCTCGGTCTTCTTGTGCGGGCCTTGCTTGAAATCACCGAGATGGCAGCCGGCGCAGTCGGGCTTCAGATGGGCCGCGGTCCATGTAGCCTGCTCGGTGTTGCCGCTATGACAATCGTTGCACCCGACTCCTCCGGAATGATTACCCGGGTAGAGTGGAGACCGGTGGACGAATCGAATCGTTCCCCACGTCTGCGTGCCATGGCATTCGGAACAGTCGATGCTCGTAACGAAGTGCCCCGACGGCATTCCCTGCGCGAAGACGTCGTTGTGGCAACTCGAACAGTTGGAGGCGGTGGCGCTGTGGTCGAAACCGCCCGGAATCGTCCAGCTATTCACGTCGTGACAGGTCTCGCAGGTATCGGGACTGGGAATGTGGTCCACGTGCTTGCCCGACGCGAAGCCGCCGTTGTGGCAGCCCGAACAGCCGCTGGTCACCAGCGAATGGTCGAAGCCGCCCGGGATGATCCAGCTATTCACGTCGTGGCAGGTCTCGCAGGTATCGGAACTGGGGATGTGATCCACGTGCTTGCCCAGCGCGAAGCCGCCGTTGTGGCAGCCCGAACAGCCGGTGCTCACCAGCGAATGGTCGAAACCGCCCGGAATCGCCCAGGTATTCACGTTGTGGCAGGTCTCGCATTGCCCGGGGCTCGGGATGTGCCCCCCCGGCTTGCCCTCGGCGAACACGCCATTGTGGCAGCTCAAACAATTGCCCGTGCTGATCGGGTGATCGAACACGGCGGGCGTCCACGACAGAGTGCGATGGCAGGATCCACAATTATCGGAGCTGGGCAGATGAAACCACGACTTCCCTTTCGCCGAAGAACCGTTGTGGCACTGGATACAGTTCGACGAAATGCCGCTGTGATCGAACCGTGCGATCGACCAGGCCGTGGTGATGTGGCAGTCGCCGCAGTCCGCGGTCACCGGGATGTGGTTGGAGGGCATCCCCGTCGACTGTCGGCCAACGCCGCCGCCGTGACATTCCGCACAGCGGAGCGGCGTCCCCTTCAAGACACCCCGCAGATGGCAGGCCTCGCACTCAACACGCTCGTGGGACCCCGTGAGCGGAAACGCGGTACTGAGATGGTCGAAGTCGCTCACTGGGTCCGCGAGGATCGGCGGCGCCCCCATCAGGAGCAGAGTTGACGCCATCGAGATCGCAAGGCCGAGTCTTCGGATTCGCGTCATCGCAGCCTCTTCCCTGAAGCTCACCGGATCTTCTCCAGGTCGGACCACGATGAATCGCCGTGGCAACGCTCGCAGTCCAGACCAAATGCGCCGAAATGGCGGTCGTCACGGGCGTGACATCCCGAGCATCCGTCGGTCGTCGCAACCCGGTCGGCAGCGGACCCATGGCAGTCGTGGCAATCGATCCCCGAGTGCCCGCCGTTCAATTCAAAAGCCGTCTCCTTGCCATGATCAAAACGCCACAGATTCCATCCATTCGGGTTGTGGCAGCGCTCGCAGGTGCTTCCGAGATTCTCCCGGTGGACATCGTCGACAATGTGACAACCAGCGCAATCGATCTCCGCATCCTTGAATCTCGGATTGGCGTGGCATTGCTCGCACGCGATCACGGCGTGCAGGCCAAGTAGTGGGAAGCGCGTGAGGTCGTGTTCGAAGAAGACATCGCGATCCCAGCCGAGTTCCCCATGACAATCGCCGCAGTCGGTACCCTGCTGCTCGCGATGGACGTCATCATTCATGTGACAACTCGCGCAACGACCGTCGACCTTGGCATCCTCGGAAATCCCCATATGACATTGATTGCACCTCGCTTCCCCATGCGCCCCACGAAGTGGGAATTGGGTCGCAACGTCATGATTGAAAATCGTCATTTTCCAGTCGTCTTCACCGTGACAGCGCTCACAGTTCGTGCCGTTTCGGCCGCGGTGTTCATCGTCGGAACGGTGGCAGGAAAGACACTCCGCCGGAGGTTTCCGATTCGACGCACCTGCTTCATGGCATGAGTTGCAGGCTGCCCGGCGGTGCGATCCGCGCAACGCGAATTTCGTATCACGAGAGTGATCGAAGCGAACTTGCTTCCAGCCTTCGTGCGCGTGGCAGCTAGCGCAGTCCGATCCGAAACGTCCGAGATGCACGTCGTCCAGACCGTGACAGCTCTGACAATCCATCGCGGTCTTCTCGTATCCATCACTCGGGTGACACAGGTTGCAACTCACATCACGATGCTTGCCCGACAACGGAAAACGGGTCGTCGAATGGTCGAAACGTGTCTCGATCCAGCCCTTCTCGGAATGGCAGTCGCCGCACTGGATCCCAAGCGTGCCTGCATGGGCGTCATCTGCCTCGTGACAGTCGATGCACGCGTCTTTCGTCTCCCGGAATCGGCTCTTCGCATCATGACACGTCTCGCAGGTCGCCCCGAGGTGCCAGCCAAGCAGCGGGAAATCCGTGATTCGGTGATCGAAGGTTTCGCGATCGAGGTGGACGATGTCAGCCTGCCGACCGAGGTGTTCGGCGTGACAACTCCGACACGTCGAAGTCGCAATTCCCGCCCCGCGCCCGTGAAATCCAGCCCCGCTCTCGATGTCTCGAGCGACGTCTTCATGGCAATTGACGCAGAGCCCCTTCTCCTGGTCGACGCGAAACGGGATATGGCACCTCGAACAATCGCCCTCGATGTCGGCATGGCCCTCGATCACCGGCCCCGGCATAACGAGCTTTTCCAAGTCGATAGCCCGCGCGGCGACGGGGAAGGCCGCGGCGGCAAGCAGTATCACCAGAAGCCAGCTCACCCGAGCCGCCTCAATACATGTGCACAGCGACGACGTGAACCGCCGCGGCCAGAAAGAGCATTACGCAAAACGGGAGATGGAATGCGTGCCAGAGCGAGAACAGTCGAACGTAGCCGCTGTACTGCGCGATTCGGTGGATTGCCATCAGGTATGCATCGAGTT
The DNA here is from genome assembly GCA_964196055.1 of uncultured Gammaproteobacteria bacterium. GTDB lineage: Bacteria > Myxococcota_A > UBA9160 > UBA9160 > SMWR01 > JAFDEI01. The sequence continues at coordinate 5,641 of CAXMSF010000057.1, forward strand.
CGGAGGCGGCATCCGATGGGTCCGCCGCGCCGCCCGCTGCTCGAACAAGACGCATACAGCGGCGTCGCACGAACCGGCTTCGCAACCGGAAGCCGGCGAAGCGCCAGGCTGAAACCAAGTAACCGCAGCCCTCTGCAAGCGCATGAGTTTCGAAGGTGGCGAGCTCCCGCGATACTTCGGGTAGACTCGAAACTGCAGAGTCGACGGCGTCGCGCCATCGGTCCGCCTCGCGCCGAAGCTCACGCAACGACGAACGGTGCCCGTAGAGTCCGTGGTGAATCTTCGGATAGATGAAGCGGCCGATGAGACCACTCGCTGCCACAAGGATCGCGCAAACCAGGGCCACCGTGCTGTTCAGCGAGCCGAGCCGGAAATTCGCGTGAAACAGGATCGCAACCGGTCCGACCACGCCGAGGAACATGTGGATTCCGAACCAATACCGAATCGGCCCCCACGAGCGCATCGCTCGTGCCCGTTTTCGGAGCGAATAGAGAAGCAACAAGACCATGAACGACAGGCCGAGAATGCCGAGCCCGTATCCCAGACCCGATTCGGCCGAGAGGTAGTACTCGCCTCGAACATTCCAGCCCCACGCGAGAGCAGTGGCGGACCCGAGGGCAACGAGCGGCAGTAGCGGCAGGCGAGCACGTAGAGCTGCTTCGGTCGAAATCCCACTCACCATTGCCATCTCACCATTGCCATCTCGTTTCGTCAAATGCAGCGATCGGATGCGCCCAATCTTGCCTACACAAACTCGCGAGGAATCTCCCCACTATCCGAGTACTCGCTAACGAACATCGTAAATCCGGCGTCACTTCCTTGTGATGCAAGTCACCGCACTTTCGTCACGACGGACGATATATGCATCAGAACACTCGCACGCGATGCAAGCTTCCCGAATACTCTCCCGGGCCGAATGAATGCGAACGATCGTCATTGTCGTGGTGATTCACCTCACGCTATCCGTGTCGATCGCGATTCCATTACCTGCGCGTGCGCAACCCGTCACGGCACGCGTCTTCGAGGGAATGGAGCCGGGTGAAACCGAAGGAATTCCGAATGTCCGGATTTCCTTCAACCTGCCGGTCCGCTATCTCAGTCACAGCCCGCGTGACAGCGGTGATTCGATCCACATCCAATTCTTCCCGCTAATCGTCTCTGAATTGGGCGGGGCCGAGTTCTTTCATCGCGAATCGCTCCAGCTACCGCGAGATCTACCGGCTCCAATCGTCGAAGTGGTCTATGACGGAATCGTTGCAGGCCGACCGATCCTCGACCTGAGGCTTGCCCGTTCCGTGCGCTTCGAGGTCCGCCAGGGCGACGATCTTCGCAGCATCGTAATCGCGTTTCCGCGCGACACCGCCGTCAGTCTTGATCCGGTCGAACCCGATCCCCCCCTCCCGAACACGCCAAAAGAACGAGTCTCCAATGAGCGTGCAGAAGAAATGATGAAGGAAGGCCGCCGCGCAATGACGGCCGGTGAGTTCGATCGGGCTGTGCCGATCTTTACCAAAGTCCTGTCGCACTCGGATGGCCCCGCAGCCAAACAGGCCCAGGAACTCCTCGGCCTAGCTCGTGAACGCAAGGGACAGCTCGCTCACGCCAAAGCGGAATACGAGACCTATCTGGAGCGCTACCCGGATGGCGAAGGCGCCAACCGCGTGCGGCAGCGGCTCGAGGCTCTAGTGACCGCTCGCGCAGAGCCGCCCGCCCCCAGACGATCCGATCCGCCCGAGTCGAAACCCCTCGACTTCACAGCGATTGGCAGCACCTACGTGGGATACCGGCGACAGAACCTGTACCCGCGCAACGAAGCGATATTGCTCACCGATTCCTCGTTGTTCACCGACCTCCACCTCGAGGCTCGACTTCGGAGCGATCGCTATACCTTTCGCTCGCAATATACAGGCGGCTACAGCTACGACTTTCTGGAAGGCGGCTCCGATGAGTCGCGCACCAACTCGCTCTTCATCGAAGCGGAAGACCATCCCAACCGGCTTCAGGGCTTCATCGGCCGCCGCTCCCTCAGCACCGCGGGAATCTTCAGCAGGTTCGACGGGCTACGCCTGACCTACGGATTGAGCGAGCGCTGGAAGTTCGGAGCTGCTGCGGGCTTCCCCGTCGACTACGAAGACTCGAACAGGATCCAGACGGACCACACCTTCGCGGGAATCAGTCTCGACATCATGAAGATCGCAGAATCGGTCAACGCGCAGGTATACGCCGTCGGACAGTGGCGAAGAGGCACGACCGATCGCGCCGCCGTTGGCGCTGAAATCCATTACTTCGATCAGGGTCGGTTCGCGGCCGCCTTCGTCGACTACGACTTCTACTTTAAGGAATTGAATCTCGCGCAACTGATCGGAAACTGGCAGGTCACCCAGTCGACGCTGCTCACCACCTACCTCGCCTACCGGCGTGTTCCCGCACTGACGTCACAGAATGCGCTTCAGGGCCAGGCGGCCGACGAACTCCGAGATCTCCGCGACGAATATTCGGCAAGCGAAATCAGGGAACTCGCTCGCGACCACACGGCGAAGTCCACGACCTTGACGTTTGGTGTCAACCAGTTCCTGAGCGACACTGTCCAACTCTCCGTCGATTTCACCGCCGCCGACTACTCCGGGACGCGGGCCACCGACGGCATCGCCGCCATCCAAGGTACGGGCTTCGAGTTCAACTATTCGTCCCAGATCATCTGGAACAACTTCCTGGGCCGGCCGGGTATCGGAATCGTCGGGCTGCGGTACTACGACGGAGCGGACAACGACCTCCTGACGGCGACCATCGACGGACGCTATCCGATCACTCGAGACCTTCGTGTGAACCCGAGGTTGCTCACCAGCTACCGCATGTCGAGCGCTACCGGTGATGTCCTCGCGCTGATTCCGTCTCTGCGATTCGACTACCGAATCTGGAAGATGAACTTCGACGCGGAAATCGGGGGCGAATGGCTGCTTCCCATGAACCCCTCGTCGGCCGGCGAACGACTGGGCTACTCGATCTCCGTCGGCCTTCGCTACGACTACTGACGACCCAACCGGAGGACTCGCATGAGTTCGATCGACCCGTTTTCACTGCTCAGCTATATCGGAATGTTCCTCCTGGTCTGGATTCCGTATGGCGTTCATCGCAACCGCCGGTCTGCCAGGAATCGCGCGCTGCTAGCGGAATCGCAGCGCACGGGGATGATCGAGCCGCCGTCGCTGCACCCCGTCATCGATCCGTCGGAGTGCCTGGGATGCGGAAGCTGCGTTCCCGCCTGCCCGGAAGGTGACGTCCTCGGATTGATCGACGACAAGGCAGTGCTCGTTCGCCCGTCGAACTGCATCGGACACGGCGCCTGCATGGAGGCGTGTCCGCAGGACGCCATTACTCTGGTGCTCGGAACCGAGCGGCGCGGCGTAGACATTCCCATGGTGGCGCCGAACTTCGAGACCAACGTCGCCGGCATCTTCGTCGCCGGAGAGCTCGGCGGCATGGGGCTGATCCGGAATGCGATCGAGCAAGGCCGCCAAGCCATCGACTCTGTCCGCTCGCTCGACGGCGTCGGAACCGGCGACTGCCTCGATGTGCTGATCGTCGGTGCCGGCCCGGCCGGCTTCTCGGCATCGCTCGCGGCGAAACAGCACGGACTTCGATTCGAGACGATCGAACAGGAAACGCTCGGCGGAACCGTCGCCCACTACCCGCGCGGCAAGATCGTGATGACGGCGCCGGTTCAGCTTCCGTTGTACGGCAAGGTCAAGTTGCGAGAAACGACCAAGGAGGCGCTGCTCGAATTCTGGGAAGACGTCGAACGGCGCACGGGTCTCGAGATCCGTTATGAGGAAAGGGTCGAGGGAATCACGCAGGACGGGAATGGTTTCGAGGTGGAAAGCTCGCGCGGCAAGTACCGCGCGCGCTCAATCGTTCTGGCAATCGGGCGTCGGGGAACTCCGCGCAAGCTTGGAGCCCTGGGAGAGGATCTTTCGAAGGTCGTCTACCGCCTCATCGATTCCGAGCAGTATCGCGGACAGAACGTGCTGGTCGTGGGCGGCGGAGATAGCGCGCTCGAAGCGGCCACGAGCCTGGCCGCTGAGCCCGGAACGCGAGCGACCCTCTCCTACCGCGGCGATGGCTTCTCGCGCGCCAAGCCGAAGAACCGCGAGAAAGTCACCGCAGCCACCGACTCGGGTCGACTCCAGCTGTTGCTGGAATCGAACGTAAAGGAGATCACCGAGTCGGAAGTCCGTATCGAGACCGACGGGCGGATCGAATCGCTCGCCGTCGACTCGATCATCGTCTGTGCAGGCGGAATCCTGCCGACCGGATTCCTGAAGTCCATCGGCGTCGCGATCGAAACGAAGCACGGAGAAGCTTGACGTCATGTCACGACGAACGCTGTCAGTCGTGGTCGCGGTTCTGCTGCTCACAGCGGCGCCCGCGGCCGCTACCAACCTCGAAGAAGCCGAGCAGGCGATCCGTGAGCGTCGCTTCGAACATGCTGCGGAAATTCTCGAAGTGCTGGCGGATGAAGGCGACGTGAATGCGCAGTATCGACTGGGCTCGATGTACCGCACCGGACGCGGCGTCCCCATGAATCATGGCATCGCAATCAGCTGGCTCTTGCGATCAGCCGAGGGTGGCAATTGGCATGCTCAGTACAGCCTGGGAACGATGTTCCAGAACGGCTGGGGGGTGGAGGCGGATCGGGAGAAGGCCGTCCACTGGTATCGCACGGCCGCAATTCGTGGGCACACTCTTGCAACCGAACGGTTGCAAGAGATCGAAACCTCCAGCGTATTGGCTGCCTCTCCCTCGCGTTTCAATTTCGCAGAAGGTGACGCCACTGCAAATCTCGCGCGCGCCTTGGAATTCGATGATCGAGATGTCGTCCGGGATGCGATCGAGCGGGGCGCCGACGTCGACGGCTCGAAGGGCGAAGGCCGTACCTTCCTGACGGAAGCAGTGGAGCGGGGCCATTCCCAATTCGTTGTCGAACTGCTAGCTGCGGGCGCCGACCCGAACCGCCGCGACGGCTTCGGAGATACACCGCTGATGACTGCCGCGCGAGAAGGGCGCCACGACATCGTCGACCGACTCATCGCCGCCGGTGCGGACACCGACGCGGTCGATTCGGGTGGCCTCACCGCGCTCATGATTGCCGCGCGCAGGGGGCGCCTGAAATCGGCACAGTCACTGATCCGAGCGGGCGCAGACCTCGAAGGGCAGGACCCCGACGGGCGCACTGCCCACAGCCTCGCACTCGCCGCGAGCGAACGGCCCCTCGCCGCAGCACTGCGCAAGGCCGGCGCGCAGGTTCAGGTCGCGAGTTCGGAGGGTGTGGACGAGCGAGCGGCGTGGTTGCGGCAGAGCCGGAGCGAGAACCGGATCGCCGCTCCGGCGAAACTGGACACCGCTGCGACCCCGTACGCGGGTTGGAGCGACCTCATCGTCGCCGCCTGGCGCGGAGACCGCGAAATCGTCGCCGCCCTGCTGGCCAAGGGCGCCGACGTACGCGAAACCGACTCCGAAGGCAACACCGCGCTCGCGCGCGCAGCAGGAAGAGGCCACGACCGCATCGTTCGGCAATTGCTCTCCGCCGGCGCGGCCGTCGATTCTCGCAACGAGAACAGCCGAACCCCGCTCGCGTGGGCGGCCGCGGAGGGCCATGCAAAGACCGTCGTGGAACTCATCGCGCGCGGCGGCGACATCTCGATTCCGGATTCGGGTGGCTCGACTGCTTTGGTGTCAGCCGCCCGCGGCGGTCATGCAGAGGTCGTAGAGCGGTTGCTCGAAGCCGGCGCGAAGATCGATTCCGCTTCCAGCGAGAGCGCGACGCCGCTTCAGCTCGCAGTCCGCAATCGCCACGGTCCTGTTGTCGAACTGCTGGTCGCTCGAGGCGCGAACGTTCGCGGCGAAGCCGGGCAGGCTGCGATCTGCGAGGCAGCTCGAAACGGAGACTCCGGATCCGCGACGCCTCTGCTCGCAGCGGGAGTCGGCGCAAACACGCGCTGCCGTAGCGGCCAACCGCTGCTCGTAGTGGCCGCCGATCGCGGCGACGCGGGGTTCGTGTCCCTGTTGGTTCGGAACGGAGGCGAGGTCGACGAGCACAAGCCAGGTGGAAACAGCGCGCTCGCAATCGCGGCGGGCCGCGGCCACCTGGATGTCGTGCGTCAGCTCCTCGAACTCGGAGCCGATGTCGACG
>CAXMSF010000058.1:0-8797 GCA_964196055.1 uncultured Gammaproteobacteria bacterium
AAAATGACGGGATGCGGCTTTCCGGACCTTCCCCGCGGGTCCGATGCGCATCGAGTCTCCCTTCGAGCGCAAGCGCCGTCGCTGCACTGGCGCAGTAGCGGATCTTCCGGCGGGGAGACGGAAGTCGAAGGAAGACAAAGCGGGATCCGGGAAGCCCGCCACCGCCCAATCGACGCGCGAAAGGTTTACCCTCCAACCCTCCGGAGGTGACCCGATGCAGATCGTGATCCTGCTCTACCCAGACATGACGGCGCTGGATGCGATCGGCCCCTACGAGGTGCTCGCACGGCTGCCGGAGGCGACCCTCACCTTTGCCGCCGAGGCGGCCGGGCCGATCGTCACCGACACCGGCTGTTTGACTCTCGAAGCCACGCGCAGCCTATCGGAGATTGCCGCGACCGATCTGCTGGTGATTCCGGGGGGGCCCGGAGACGCAGCAATCCGCGAGAACGCCGAGCTGACGGACGAGATCCGGCGGCTCCACGAAGGCACGCGCTTCACCACTTCGGTCTGCACCGGGTCGCTGATCCTCGGCGCGGCCGGGCTGCTCTCGGGCCTGCGCGCGACGACCCACTGGACCCAACTCGAAACGCTGCGCGCGTACGGTGCGGAACCGACCGCTCAGCGAGTGGTCGAGCAGGGCAAGATCATCACCGCTGCCGGCGTGTCGTCCGGGATCGACATGGCGCTTCGCATCGCACAGAAGCTCGTCGGCGACGACTTCGCTCAGGCGCTCCAGCTCGGGATCGAATACGACCCGCAACCGCCCTTCGACTGCGGATCGCCCGAGAAGGCGGCGCCCCACGTAGTCGAACTGGTCAAGTCGGCGATGGCTCGCTAGTCCGACGTCTCGTCGTTTCGTGTGAAGGTGATGAAGGCCATGCTCGGGCGCTTCGACGATTCGCGCATCGCGAACTGCATGGTATCGAAGGTCCAGCCCTGGGCGGTCCACTCGTTGAGCGCCTGCTCGATATCCTCGTCGTTGACCGAACTCAGCTCGATGACTTTGTAGAGAATCGTCACCGTCTCTCCCTCGTCAGGGTGCCAGCCGTGCGGCGACATCCAGCGCGGCGTAGGTGAGGATCCAGTCGGCACCCGCGCGCTTGATCGACACCAGGGCTTCGTCCATTGCGCGATCGCCGTCGATCCAACCGCGCTCTGCGGCTGCGTGAATCATCGCGTACTCGCCCGACACGTGATACGCGGCAATCGGCACCTCGAACTCGCGCCGCGCTTCGGCAACGAGATCCAGATAGGGCAGCGCAGGCTTCACCATCAGCACGTCCGCACCCTCATCCAGGTCGGCGCGCATCTCGCGCAGTGCCTCGCGGCGATTCGGGGGATCCATCTGATAGCTGCGCCGATCTCCGAAGGCGGGCGCGCTCTCCGCCGCGTCGCGGAACGGACCGTAGTAGGCGCTCGCAAACTTGGCCGAATAGGCGAGGATCGCAACGTCTTCGAGGCTGCCGCCGTCGAGCGCGCTGCGAATCGCCCCGACCCTGCCGTCCATCATATCGGACGGCGCAACGATGTCGGCACCTGCGCGCGCGTGCGAGAGCGCGGTCGCGGCCAGCCGTTCCACCGAAGGGTCGTTGCTCACATCGCCGTCCTCGATGATTCCGCAGTGCCCGTGGTCGGTGTATTCGCACAGGCACACATCCGTGATCACGCAGAGGTCGGGCTCGGCCGATTTCACCGCCTCGACGGCGCGCTGCACGACCCCGCCGGGATCGTCCGCACCGGATCCGCGGGCGTCCTTGTGTTCGGGAATCCCGAACAGGATCACCGCCGGCACGCCTGCAGCGACCACCCGCTTGGCCTCGCGCACCACCGTGTCGACCGAGAAGCGGTGTACGCCCGGCATCGACGTAATGGGCTCTCGAACACCGCTGCCCTCGACGACGAACAACGGCAGGACCAGGTCGTCACGCGAGAGCGCGGTTTCACGGACCATCCGGCGCAAGGTGTCGTTGCGCCGAAGACGTCGCATTCGTGTTCGGGGGTAACTCATCCGGATTCTCCCACATCGCTTCTTACTCGGGCCACCAACGACTCAACGAGTTCTTTCACGCCCGCGCGCTCGGCCACGACGTCCGCGGGCAAGCCCACATCTCGTAGCGCCTCCGCGGTCACCGGGCCAATGGCGCCAACCAGGCAACCGGCAGCCGTCCTCAATCCGGCGTCGTCGAGCCGCTCGACGAAATTCCGGGCCGCGGACGGACTCGTGAACGTGAGGATGTCGACTGCGCCTTCGCCCAGCAACGTCTGGAGTTCAGCTGCGCCGAGTTCGGACGGCAGCGTGCGATAGACGACGACGGAATCCACGCTCGCAGCTGCGGCGACGAGCCCCGTCGGCAAGGTCTCGCGCGCAAGGTCGGCGCTCGGGAACAGGTAGCGCCGGCCACTCGGCGAAAACCGGCGAACGAGCGTATCGAGCAGCCCCTCGGCGTCGTGCCGCCCGTCCGGAATCGCCGTGACCGGAATTCCGGCCTCGCGCGTGACGCGCGCGGTCTCCGGCCCGACGCAGTACACCGGCACTCCACTTTCGGCGAGCGACACGCCACGAGCCTGTGCGCGCTCGACGAGAAAGCGGATCGCGTGGGCGCTCGTGATCAGCAGCCCGTCGTAATTCGCTAGATCTTCGAGTGCGGCGTCGACGGGCAGCCAATCTTCCGGGGGTGCCACCTGGATCATCGGCGCCAAGATGGGCTCGGCGCCTGCGTCCCGCAACGCATTCGCCAGACGACCGCCGGGGCGCTCGTCACGAGTCACGAGGACTCGCTTGCCGAACAGCGGGCGACCTTCGAACCAATTGAGGGTTTCGCGCAGGCGTACTACGTCTCCGATCACCACGGCAGCCGGCGCGCCGAGGTCGGCGGCGCGCGAACGCTCCGCGATTTCACCGAGCGGTGCGGTCACGACCCGCTGACTCGGCAACGTTCCATTCATGATCACCGCCGCGGGCGTCTTCGGATCACGCCCGCCGTCGATCAGACGGCCGATGAGATCTTCCAGCTTGCGCATTCCCATCAGGATCACGAGCGTATCGACCGCGGTGGCGAGTTCCTCCCAGCGCGTCTCTTCCGAAACCGTGGTCGGATCCTTGTGGCCCGTCACCACGGCGAACGACGCCGCGAGGCGCCGATCGGTAACCGGGATGCCCGCGTATGCGAGCGCCGCCACCGAGGACGAGATTCCCGGGATCACTTCGAAATCGATGCCCGCACTCGCACACGCGGAAGCTTCTTCGCCGCCGCGGCCGAACACGAAGGGATCGCCCCCCTTGAGTCGAACGACGACATCGCCTGCACGCGCGAGGTCGATCAAGAGCGCCGTGGTTTCGGGCTGCGTGCGCGTCGGCTCGTCGTGGCCACGCTTTCCGACATTGTGGAGCGTCGCGTTGGCCGGCACGTGCTCGAGCAGCTCTGGAGGCGCCAGCGCGTCGTAAACGACCGCATCGGCACGCTGCAGCGCCTTCAACCCGCGCAGCGTAATCAGCTCGGGGTCGCCGGGGCCGGCGCCGACCAGGATCACACGGCCGCGTCGATTCGGCGCCTCGTTCACGCGCGAGCCTCTGCATGCAACTCGGCGAGGATCGCCTCGCCGCCCGCAGCGATGATCGCCGCAGCTGCCTCCTCGCCGGCCGCCGCTGCATCCGCGACGGCAACCTTCGCCTCGTGGGTCAGCACCTGCGAGCCATCCAGTGAGGCCAGCAATGCGCGCAGGCGCATGCCGCCCTGGCCGTCCGGCTCCGCCAGCGCAGCCAACGGTACGTTGCAATCACCCTCGAGACGAATCAAGAACGCGCGCTCCGCGGCGGCGCACGCTTCGGCATCCGCGCAGGCCAGAGCTGCGACCTCGTGCGAGATGGAATCGTCGCTGCGGCCTTCGATTGCGAGAATCCCCTGCGCAACCGCCGGCAACATCACGTCGGTCGAAATTCTCTCTCCGATCCGATCCGACAATCCGAGCCGGTCGAGTCCCGCGCTCGCGAGCACCACCGCATCGAGCGACTGCTCTTCGATCTTGCGCAATCGAGTGGGTACGTTCCCGCGCAGCGGCACGATCTCGAAATCCGGCCGATACGCGCGCAGCAGCGCCACGCGCCGAACGCTGCCGGTCCCCACGCGCGCACCCTCGCGAAGGCCGGCCAGCGTCGTTCCGGGCTCGCGCCCGACGAGCGCGTCGCGCGGATCGGCGCGTTCAGGAAACGCGATGAGCGACAAGCCCTCCGGCACCGTGGCCGGCAGGTCCTTCGCACTGTGCACCGCGATGTCGGCGCGGCCTCCGAGAAGTGCCTCCTCGATCTCCTTCACGAAGAGACCCTTGCCGCCGATCTTTGCGAGCGACACGTCCTGGATCCGATCGCCCGTCGTCTTGATCGTAACCAACTCGACCTCGACCCCGAGTTCGGACTCGATGCGCGCCGCCATTGCGCGCGACTGTGTGAGCGCAAGATCGCTCCCGCGCGTTGCCAGCCGAATCGTACTCATTCGTTCTCCGAATCGTCGGCCACAGCTGCGGTAGGAGCCGACTGTGCCTCGGATTTTTCATCCAGCCCGAACAACGCACGGGTGGTCTCGAGGTAGGCCATGCCTTCCTCCCGCTCCGCTTCGCGCTTGAGCCGCGAGAGTGGCGCGTGCAGGATCTTGTTGACGATCGACCGAGTCAACGACTCGACCCGCTCGCGCTCGGACTCTCCGAGCTCCAGTTTCGCAAGCATCTTGTCGACCTCGCCCCTGCGGATTTCCTCGACGTGCTTCCGCAGGTGCTTGATGGTCGGAACAGCCCTGAGCCCGACGAACCAACCGTCGAAGCGCAGCTGTTCCTCGACAACCAGCGCCTCCGCACGAACGGTCTCGCGGCGACGCTGCTCTGCATTCTGCTCCGACACCGCGCCGAGATCGTCGATGTCGTAGAGATATACGTTGTCGAGCTTGTTGATCTCGGGCTCCGCGTTGCGAGGCACGCCGATGTCGATCACGAAGATCGGGCGGTGCCGGCGCTGCCGCAGCGCCGCTTTGACGAGATCGCGGGTCAAAATCGGCCGGTCCCCCCCGATACAACTCAGTACGATGTCGGCCTCGACGAGCAACTCGGGCAATTCTTCCAGGCCGTGTGCGGTGGCCTCGAACCGGACCGCGAGGTCGGACGCCCGTTCCGGGGTTCGGTTCGCGACCGCAATCGACTCGACGCCCGCGCTACGAAGCGCCGTCAACGCCGCCTCGATCATCTCGCCGGCCCCGATCAGCACCACCTGCTTGTCGCTGAAATCCTCGAAGATCTGGCGCGCGAGATCCACCGCGACACGGGCCACCGAAACCGGCCGCTCGGCGACGCGGGTCTCGGTGCGTACCCGCTTGGCCGTGGTGAACGCATGCTGAAACAGTCGATTCAAGATCGGGCCACTGGCGTTGCATTCCGCCGCGGCGCGATACGCCTCCTTCATCTGACCGAGGATCTGTGGCTCGCCGACGACCATCGAGTCGAGAGCCGACGATACGCGGAGCACATGCCGCATGGCCTCGGCTTCGGTGAACTCATAGAGATGATCTTCGAGCTGGGAACCGTCGTCGGGGTTGCCGCCCTCGAGGTCGCCACTAAAGAACGAGCGAAGGCGATTCCGCGCCGCTTCGAGGCTGCGGGTCAACGCGATCACTTCGACACGATTGCAGGTCGAAACCAGCACCGCCTCGTCGATCTCGTCGCTCGTCATGAGCAGCCGGAGCGGCGGCCCGACGTCGTCGACCGCGACTCGTTCGCGCACCTCGAGCGGAGCGGAGCGATGATTCAGTCCGACCAGGATGATCTTCATGCGAAGAACTTGAGCCCGATCACGGCGAACAAGAGGAAGAGGAAGCCGCCGACCGCACTCGCTGCCGCGTGGCGCGCGCCCTGATCGCGAGTGAAGCGCAGCGCTACCACCACTGCGTAGACCAGCCACGCAATCACGGACCAGACCTCATGCGGCGATCCCGTCCAGACCTTCCCTTGAGTCTTCTCGACCCAGAACAACCCGGTGATGACGCCGAGGGTGAGCATCGGGAAGCCGGCCCCGAGCGCAACGGAGTTCACGCGATCGAGCGCCTCGAGTGACGGAAGTCGAAAGCGCGGCCCAAGCCGCTGCTTCGACTTGAGCCGCCTGTGCTCGAGCAGGTAGAACATGCCCGCGACGCCCGCGATGCCCAGCAGCGCGAGGCCGGAACTCGCGAGCAACACGTGGGCGTGCTCCCAGGATCCGCCGGCGGGCGTGGTCATCTCGATCGTGGCCGGATCCGGCAGACGGAGCCCGGCGACGAACACGCTCACGAATGCCATCGGTGCGACCAGCACCACGAGACTCACGAGGCGCGCCTTCCTTGCGAGCACGAGGTAGAAGATCGTGCCGATCAAGGCCATGAAGGACACCGCCACAGGCAATTCGTTCAAGGACGGCGTTGCGCCATCGACGTGCATTGCGCCGAAGCAGCCCGCATGGGCGATCACCCCTGCGCCGAGCAGAAGCAATGAGAATCGCCCGAGACGGGGAGCGGGTAGCGCAAGCCCGAGGCTCGCAACGAGCGCTGCGATCAAATAGATCGCCGCAGTCAGTTGATGGAGTTGGATGACCATGATGGGGATTCTCTCGTCATTCCTCGTGAACGGCGGTTTCAGAGGTTAGCGCGGATGACGCTACCGGGACCGGAAGGATCATTTCGAAGCACGCAGCTTCTCCATCTGCTCGCGGATCTTCGCAGCGTCGCTGGCCGCCTCGAATATTCGATACGTCGGCTCGCCGTACAAGACGATCCGGATCTCACGCAACGTGGTCTCGCCCGCGAGATGCTGCCGACACTCCTCGAGCAGGATTTCGGCGCAGCGCTGCTCGGGGAAACCGCCGATCCCCGCTCCGAGTGCCGGAATCGCGACGGTCTCGCAGCCCTTTTCGCGCGCAAGCTCCAGACTGCGTCGGATCGCGGCGTGAATACTCGAATCGGTCGCGGAGCCCCCCGGCGGCATTCCCGCCGCGTGTATCACGAAGCGCGCGGCGAGCTTCCCGGCTCCGGTCACGGCGGCATCCCCGAGTTCGATCGGGCCGTTCGCATCGCACTCCTGCTGAATCTGCGGGCCGCCCCGCCGTTGGATCGCACCCGCGACACCCGCACCGAGCACGAGCTGGGTGTTCGCCGCGTTCACGATCGCGTCGACCGATTGTTCGCTGATGTCGCCTTCGCACAGCACGATACGCCCCATCACGCGTCTCCTCCGTGGATCGCTTCGATGAGCCCGGCCGCGAGTAGCGGCAACAAGATCTCGTGCGGTCCGACCAGCGATATTCCGCGTCCACCCTGCCGCGTCGGGCGTTCGACTACGTTCATCCGCGGCCGGTATTGTCGAATGAAGTCCATGTCGACTGCGGTAAAGCCCCGTGCCGGGTGGCCGAGGTTGCGGGCGAGCGAGAGCGCCTTCAGGAACACCTCGGGCAGGATCACCGCGGAACCGATGTTGTAGACGACCCCATCGCGCAGCGTCGCGACGAGGCCGGCCAGCGTTTCGAAATCTCGATAGCTCGTCGCCCCGAGCGCAGCACCATCCGCACCCGGGTGCATGTGGTGGATATCGCCGCCGATCGCAACGTGCACCGTGACGGGAATCCCGAGTCGGACGGCGTTGGCGAACAGCGAGCGCTCCTTGTGCGGATACTCGCCCTCGAGGATTTCGCGTCCGATCGCCTCCCCCATGCCGATGCCCGCTTCGGCGCCACGCGCGATCGCACCATTCAGCTCGGCTGCGGTCTCACGCGCCATGCCGAAGCTGCCGTCGTCGAGCTCCGCCGAAACGTCTTCGCTGGTACGGCCGATCAGCGCGAGCTCGAGGTCGTGAACGCAGCTCGCGCCATTCGTGAACATCCCCGATACCAGCCCCCGCTCGAGCAGGTCGATCAGGACCGGCGCCAGACCGACCTTGATCAGGTGGGCTCCAAAGCCCCACAGCAGCGTCCGCCCTCGCCCATGGGCCCGAACCGTCGCCGCAATCGCCGCGCGCAGATCGTCGGCTGCGAGGCTGGCGGGGAGCGCCGCAAGGAAATCCGCGAGCGATCCTCCGGCGCGGTGGGGTACGGCGGCATCGGCGATCTTCACGCGGCTCTTGCGGTCGCGGATACTCGTCGTCCGCACGCTGTCGCGATCGATCTTCGGAAGCCGGCGACTCATGTCGCAACCCACTCGGCGGCTGCGGCGGATGGGCTTCGGGCCATGCTCGCCGCGCCTCCCGAGTTGAAAAATTCAATAAAAACAAATAGATCGGGCTTATTTACGATACCCGTGGCGGCATTCAGCGTCAACGGGAGGTAACTCGCGGAGCATTGGCTACGGTGGGGGACCGGTGCGGCGCGACGGCCCCGTCGGGCGATCCAGCGACGGGAAAGAAGACACACGAAATTCCGCGGGCGATTGTGCGTCCGCGTGCACAGGAGATCTCACAGCATGGCCGAAGTCATCGACGTCACCGACGAAACCTTCCAGGCGGAAGTTCTCGAATCCGACAAACCCGTCATCCTCGATTTCTGGGCGGAATGGTGCGCGCCGTGCCGGCAGATCGCCCCGATCATCAAGGAAATCGCCGCCGAATACGGTGACCATGTGAAGGTCGCCAAGATGGACATCGAATCCAGCGTGAACACGCCGGGCCAGTTCAACGTGCGCGCGATCCCGACCGTGCTCGCCTTCAAGGGCGGCACCGTCGTCGAACAACTCCAGGGCGCGCGGCCCAAGGCCGACTTCAAGTCCATGGCCGAGAAGCTCCTCTAGACGCCGCC
>CAXMSF010000059.1:0-8197 GCA_964196055.1 uncultured Gammaproteobacteria bacterium
TCGATGAAGCCGAGTTGCTCGCGCGACAAGAATCGCGTCGCCTCGGGGCGGTGCTGATCCCGGAGGCGTTCGAACAGGCGGACATCGACACGCTGCTCGAACGGGTGTGCGCTCAGCTCGAAAGTGGTCCGCGCGGTGTAATCGTGACCGGGAATCGGCCGGATGGCCAGACCTGTCGGCGACTGCGCGCCCAGGGGGTGCGCTGGGGTGTCTGGCACCCGTACGAGATGCGGGAACTCCGCTTCGTGATGAGCGCCGCGATGTCGGACTCACACGGGGGGGAACGGCGCAAGTGCCAGCGGATTCCCACCGAACTGCCGACGACCGTCTTCATGGGACGCCACCGCAAAGACGTGATCCTCCACGACCTGTCGGTCACCGGAGCCTACTTCGCGACGCAGTACCCGTTTCTCGAAGACAGCCGGCTCAGCATCGAGCTACCGTTGCCGGATGGGACGATCTTTGCGAAGGGAGTGGTCGTGAATGCGAAGACGGCCGATAAGCCCGTCCGCGACGACGTCCCCGATGGCATGGGTGTCGTGTTCAGCGATCTTCCCGAGCAGGGGCTCACGGCGCTGCGAAAATTCGTCGAAGCATGGGTGAGTGGCTTCCTGCTCTGAGTACACGTCGAGCAAGCGCCGCGCGCGATCGAACGCGTCGCCGGTGGTCCGATCCCCACACGGGAGTAGCCCTCAGGCGCCGCAAAGGAAAGCGCTCCGTGAGCAGGTCCCGCTTACGCCTGGTTGCGTTAGGGTATGGCCCGATGAGGATGACATCTCGAGCGCTTCTGGTTCCCCTGCTCGTCGCGAGCTTTTCGACGGCTTGCGGCACGGCGTCGCCGCAGCCGACCTACCGCCGAAACGTCGCGTTGTGGGCGACCGAGTCCGCGGAGTACACCGCGGTGGCGCTCCAGATCTACGCGACCGCACAGCGAAAGCTCGCCGATGCGCTCGCCGACCCGAGCTGGACTGCCAGCCTCGAGCAGGAATCGGACTACGAAGACCTTCCGCCCGCAATCATCGTCGATCTCGACGAGACGGTTCTCGACAACCGCCCGTTCCAGATGGGGCTGATCCGTGAAGGCGCTGAATTCGACGAGAAGGCCTGGAACGAGTGGGTGAAGACCGCGGAGGTCGGCTCGATTCCGGGTGCGGTTCCGTTCCTCCAGCACGCGCATCGGCTCGGCATCGAGGTCTTCTACGTAACCAACCGATCGCACGTGGTCGAAGATGCGACGCGGGAGAACCTGCGCAGGCTGGAGCTGCCGCTCAACGACGAAATCGACACGCTGCTCACGAAATACGAGAAACCGCAGTGGACGAGGGCGAAGGAGAAGCGCCGAGAGCTCGTTCGGGAGCGTTATCGGATATTGCTGGTCGTGGGCGACAACCTCGGCGATTTCGTCAAGGAGAAGCGATTCTCGCGCGGCGGACGCCGTGAGACCGTGATCGAACATGCCGAGATGTGGGGTTCGAAGTGGTTCATGCTCCCGAACCCGCTCTACGGTGGGTGGGTGTCTGCCACGCTGGATGAGGACGACACGCAGAAGTGAGATCTATCTCCCGTGGGATCTCCCGATCAACGCATGGAGATCGGTCGCGAAGTTCTCGTGCACCTCGGCCGAATTCTTCTTCAACACGTTCGACAGAACCACGACGATGTATTTGAGGGGCGGCATGCTCCCATGCGTCTCGACGATCGCAGTCGAGGCGAGGTAGTTGTACTTGTTGCCCATGTACTTGCCGCAGGTGAAGCCCTTCTCGGGCCGGCAGCTGTAGAGGGATCCGGACTTGAAGTACAGCGCTGAGCCGTCGAGGGCCGGTGAGGCGCCATAGCGGATCCGGTGGTCCGTCAGGTAGAGATACTTCTTGATTTCGAGGCTTGACCAGGGATCGACGAGCTTGCCTTCTTCCATCAAGACGAGGTACCGGAGCAGTTCGGCGGCGGTCGACGTGCTCGATACGCCGGGGATCCGGCTCTTGCCCTCCCTCGTGAACAGGCTGCCCTGGCGCAGGTGGTTGACGTTCAACCCGTTTCGGGTCACCGGCTTCTGGATTGCCGCACTGAGCTTCTTCGCGAGCTGGGACTTCGAGGTGTTCTTGAAGAACGCCTCGGCCTCCGCTCGTGGAACCGGGTAAGAGGTTCCGAATTCCCGCAACAGCACCAGTTCGGAAATCATCTGGCTGGCCGCTGCATTCGAACTCGCGGATGCCATCCAGTCCAACCAGGTCCAGAGGTTCGCGGTGTCCCCGATTTCGATCGGCCGCCGGATCACCTTGGGATCGCCGCGCTTCCAGAACGGGACGACGTGGCTATCTCGGTTGATGAACCCGTTTGCGGTGACCTGGGTTTCGTAGAGAACCTTCTTTCGTGCGTCGATGTCGTCGGGGTAGATGTCGGCGAGCGCCTGGAACCATCCGAGCAACACCATGATCTTTCCGACGCTGCCGGGATTCTGCATGCGGCTTCCGTTGATCTCCGCGAGCCGCGGGTTCTTCGGGTCGGTGATGTCCAGAACGCTGATGCCGTAAGCAGGTGCATCTTTGCCCACCATCTTCCGGACCTCGGCGGTGAATCCGGGGTCGGGTGCGGGCATCTCGAAGCCCGGGCCACGCAGGTTGAGACGGATCTTCTTCGTGGGGAGCAACGAACCGGGTTTGAGTGCACCCTGCTCGAGCAGTACCGACTCGGCAAGCTTGAAGACCTCGAGGCGGCTGATTCCGGTCTCTTCGGATGCGTCGAGCGGATAGCCGGCGGCCGGACCTGCCCAGGGTCGAAGCATCAGGGTAAGGACCAGGAAGGCGATTTTCTTCATGGAAGGAACTCCTCGCAAACGGCGGCTGTACCGCCGCGGGTTCGCAGCCGAAGGTACACGAAGACAAGTGGATCTGCCGATGCGATGCCGAGGGAGTGTATCGCTGCGACTGATCGTGTGTGCGGAAACGGTCGCGGCCGACCGGTCGCGTTGCCACGGTACGCTAGACTTCGCGATCGCGCGGAGCGATGCGCGCGATCGCGTTCGCTGCGGTGGGGGCGAGTTTCGGGAACATGGAGGTGGATGTGGCGACGTTCGGAATTCTCGTGGGGGGTGGGCCCGCTCCTGGAATCAATGGTGTGATCGGTGCGGCGACGGTCACTGCAGAGCGTGCGGGAGCACGCGTGATCGGCATGCGGCAGGGCTTTCAGTGGTTGATGCAGGGCGACACGAGTCACAGCCTGGACCTCCGGACCGCCGATGTCTCGCGAATCCACCTGCGCGGTGGATCGATCCTCCAGACCTCGCGCGCAAATCCGACGCGAGAGCCGGGGCACCTCGAGAATGTCGTGAAATCATTGGAACAGCTCGGGGTGGATCATCTGATCACGATCGGTGGTGACGACACCGCCTATTCCGCCCGGTGCGTTGCGGAGTGCGCGGGTGATCGTATTCGGGTCGCACACGTCCCCAAGACCATCGACAACGACCTGCCACTTCCGGCCGGCATTCCGACCTTCGGCTTCGAAACGGCGCGCGCGCGTGCGGCCGAGATCTTGAGCGCGTTGATGGAGGATGCGCGGACTACGCCGCGATGGTACTTCGTGGTGATCATGGGCCGACAGGCGGGTTACCTCGCGCTCGGAGCGGGAAAGTCGGCCGGGACCACCGTCACGCTGATCCCGGAGGAGTTCGGCGCCGAAGCGATCCGGCTCGATACCATCACCCGGACGCTCGAGGGAGCCATCCTCAAGCGGATTGCGAGCGGCCGACCCTACGGCGTCGCATTGATCGCCGAAGGCGTCGCGGAACACCTCGAGCCGAGCGACCTCGAACTCCTCGCGGATGTCGAACGCGACGAGCACGGGCACATTCGTCTGGCGGAAGTGCCGTTGGGGCGGGTGCTCAAGGAACAGGTTCGCGCGGCACTCCAAGAACGCGGCGTCAAGACCACGATCATCGAGAAGGACGTCGGCTACGAACTGCGCTGCATCGATCCGTGCGCGTTCGATCAGGATTACACCCGTGATCTCGGGGCAGGCGCCGTTCGCGCACTGCTGAACGGCGAATCGCAGGTCCTGATCACGCGTCAGGCCGAAGCGATCGTACCGGTGCCGTTCGCGGACCTGGTTGATTCCGAGACCGGCCGAACGAGCGTGCGCCCGGTCGATATCGCCAGTGACGCGTTCGAAATCGCTCGCGCACTCCAGATTCGCCTCGAAGCCGCCGACTTCGACGACGCCGACTTCGTCGAGGCGTTCGCGAAGGCCGGCAATCTCGCTCCGAAACAAGCACGCGAACGGTTCCAGGGCGTCATCTGAGCCGTCGTGCTTCCGTCGCTGCGATCGCCCTGGCGTTGCTCGCGTTCGGTCTGGCGAGCTTCGCTGACGAAATAGCGGGTCCGGGGGCACGGCGCGCAGTAGAGAGCGCGAAGGCGATCGTTGCAGCGCTCGGCGCTGCGCTGCTCGTCTTCGAACTCGTGCTCCGCCGCGGCGGCCGCAGTGCATGGCTTAGTCGCGTGCGCGAGGTCGCGTTGGTACTGCTCGCCATGGTCGCGGGGCTGGCCTGGTGGAATTTCATGCAGTTCCACTACCTGCACTACACCCACGTGAGCGACACCTTTCACTACTACGTGGGTTCCAAGTACTTCGAGGAACTCGGCTATTCGCGTTTGTATGCCTGCACCGCGATCGCGGATGCCGAGGCGGGAACGCAGACGGGGGTTTCGGATCGTCTCCTCCGCAACCTGGAAACGAATCAACTCGAGCCGACGACCTCGACCCTGGCCAACCCCGATGCCTGCAAACGTCATTTCGACGTCGATCGCTGGGGCATGTTCACGCGCGACGTCGGCTGGTTCAGGGATCGGGTTCCCATGACGCGATGGCACGCGATCCAGCGCGATCATGGCTACAACCCGCCGCCGACGTGGACCGCCCTCGGAGGCGCCCTCGCGGCATTGGCTCCCGCATCGGACGGCTGGATCCTGGCCCTCGGCGCGATCGACCCGCTGCTGCTCGGCGCGATGTGGGCGGCGGTCGCGTGGGCCTTCGGCTGGCGTGCGCTATGCGTCGCCGCGATCTTCTGGGGCACGAATCTGTTCGCCGGATTCGGCTGGACCGGCGGTTCGTTCTTGCGCCAGGCGTGGCTCGTGACATCGATCGGCGGGATCTGCCTGCTTCGCCGGGGTCGACCCGCGAGTGCGGGCGCGAGCCTCGCCGTCGCCGCTTCGCTGCGGATCTTCCCGGTCGCCTTGTTGCTGGGGGTCGCGCTGCGCGCCCTGTGGTCGCTGATCGGTTCCCGTCGTCGAGTGCTCGAGGTCGACCAGCTCCGCTTCGCGGCGGGGGCGCTTGCGGGCTGGGCGGCCATTTTCACGGTTTCGCTGGTCGCGGTCGGGGGGTTCGAGCCCTGGCTCGAATTCGTCGATAACAGCCGGACCCATCTCGCGACGCCGCTCAAGAACCACGTCGGACTCAAGACCGTGCTCGCCTACGATGCCGATCACGTGGACCGCCTGATCCAGGGTGGCACGGCGGAGGACCGCTATCTCGAGTGGCGGGCTGCGCGCGAGTCGCGTGGCGCGGAACGCATCGCGCTGTACTGCTTTCTGCTGACCGGCTTCGTGATTCTGCTCATGTTCGCGGTGCGCGATCAGCCGGACTGGGTCGCGGCAACGCTCGGAATCGGACTGATCCCGGTCGCCTTCGAATTGACCAACTACTACTACGCAATCCTGCTCGGCTATGGCCTGCTCGTGCTTCGCTGGCCCGGTACTGGTCCGGCGTTGCTCGGCCTGTCGGCGCTTGGCTGGGTGATCGTCGATCGCTGGCAATGGCAGGACGAGATCATGGTCTGGGCGTCGGTTTGCGTCATCGGTTTCGTGTGCTTCTGCACGTTGCTGCCGCTGTATCGAGCACCCCGGACCGACTCCTCGAGCGCGTCGTCGGCCGGCTTGTAGCCGCCCGCGCACGAGATCGCTATGCAGGTGGTCCAATGAAGGGAATGATCGAGTTCGAGTCCTGCCCTTCGTGTGGGCACGGACCGCCGGTCCGATTGGCGCCTGCGGGACGTCGGGTCGACACGACGCTCGACTTGATCGTCGGCAACCCGGGCATCCCGGGTCTCGATTCGATCGAGTTCGCTCCGCTGATGGACATCGATTTCGTGATCTGCTCCTGCTGCGCGTTGATCTTCATGCCGCGTCGATCGACCCCCGAGGCGGCGAGACAGTATTATTCGCAGCTGTTTCACCTCATCGAAACACCGCTGCCCTTCGATGCGCTTCCGCTTTCCGAGCGCTTCGTTCGCCGAAAGGGAGCGTTCGCGCGCGATCTGATCCGTACCCTGGACGACCACGGTGTGCTCGCAGCTGTGGAGTCAGTGCTCTATGTGCGTTGCAATGCGGGGGAGGGCCCGCGCCTTCTACGGGATGAATACGGCCTCACTGAGGTCTATGGACTCGAATTGCTGCCGTCTTGTATTCGCCATGCGCGGGAAGTCTACGGGCTCGAGCAGGTGGAACGCCTGTTCGCGCCCGAATTCGACAACCCGTTTCCGCGCCGCCGTTTCGATCTGATTCTCTGCGACGAGGCCTTCGCCCACGCGCACGACCCGGTACGGGTCGCGCGTTCGCTCACGCAGCTGCTGAGCGACGGCGGTGCAATCATCGCCTTCAAGGAAAAGGATCATTCGCAGACCCTGAAATCGAAGAGGCTCTTCCCCTACGGGATGAACTTCTTTCACAAGCAGCTCTTCACGCGCAGGAGTCTTCGGACCTTTCTCGAACTGCAGGGCTTCTCGGTCGAGGCGCTCCCACATCCGACCGTGGGCAAAGCCGAATCACTCAAGAACTCGAAGATCCTCTACCTCCTGCGGCCTGGCGAAACAGCGAAACCCGAGTTTCCGTCCGATGAGGTCGAGCCGCTCGCACTCAGCTTCCGACGGTGGTTGTCCGCGCACGAGCGGCGCAGCCGCCGGCAGCGCGTGCTGTCGGTATTCCGGAGGCGCGCGGTTGAGCCCGGTATCGGGGGGGCCGCGCGCCGATAGCAGCCCTGGCGAGAGCCCACTTCAATCGGAAGCGGCGAGAGGGGTGTTGCGGTCGGCCGAGCCGAAGTGGCGTTTCAGCTCGAGGAAAGGTCTTTCCAAGAGGAGCCAGCTGAGTCGTGCGAGGGCGTAGGAAATCACGACGACGATCCCGAAGCGAAGCACGATGACCGCTCCTTCGGAGCCGAGGATCGGCGCAAGTCGTTCCACGGGTGTGATCGGTAGGAAAAGGATCTTCAACAGCGCGAAGTGGAAGAAGTACATCCCGTAACTGACCCTCCCGATCTGTCGCAGAAATCGGGAAGAAAGGCAGCGGACCAGCAGATGCTCGCGGGGCAGGGCGATCGCGAAGACCACGAGACAACCTGCGAGCAGTGCGACGAGTGAGAACCCCACGCCAGCGACAAGCGGATCGCGCTGCCAGAAACTTCCGCGAAGTGTCCACAATAGCGCGATTGCGAAGGTCGCGACCATCGCGACCGGTCGCGACCATCGCAGCAGTCGTGCCGTGCTGCCGAGGCGATCGGCCAGCACTGCGATGAATGCGCCGGTCGCGAGTGCATCCATGCGACAAGGCATCAGCACGTAGGCAGCGATGACGTTGTCGTGGTGGATGAAGAGTAGTCGCAGCAATAGGGCGGTCAGGAACGCGACGAGCGTGAGCCGCAACCGATGACCGGCCGGAACCACCGCGATCAGAGCGGGCCAGACCAGATAGAACTGCTCCTCGACCGCGAGTGACCACAGGTGCGACAGTTCGACCCAGCCTCCGCCGAAGAGTCCGAAGGTCTGCCACTGTTGGTTGATTGCGACTTTGATGTTGCTCGCGTACAGCCACAGCCACCCCTGCACCGAGGCGATCTGCTGGAAGCCCTCGCTCCGGAATACCGGGACGAGCGTGCCGATGCCGAAGATCAACGCGAGGCAGACGTAGTAGAGCGGGAAGATCCGCAGGGTTCGACGCGCGTAGAAGTTCCGGTAGTAATGTTCTCGTCCGACCGTTCGTATCAGGATTTCGGTGATGAGGAATCCCGACAGCACGAAGAAGAGGTCGACGCCGACCCAACCTCCACGCGCAAGGTGAAAGATCGCCGATGCATCGGGGTTGGCCTCCGCATAGATGCCGAGATAGTGAACCGCGATCACGAGCAGGATCGCGACGCCGCGCAGACCGTCGAG
>CAXMSF010000060.1:0-12454 GCA_964196055.1 uncultured Gammaproteobacteria bacterium
CGAATCTCGGGTCTGAAAGCAAACTGGAGTAGACTAGGCGACCCATTCGGAGCCCTCGGGAGAGATTCCAAGTTGGCCAGCCCAGCCCAATCGACAGACCTCCGATCTTCGAAGATCGAGCCGGTGGGATGCGTCCAGTGCGACCTCGCGGTCGCGATCGACTCACTCGCGCCCGGCGAGCGGGCGGACTGCCCGCGCTGCGGTCATTTCCTGACGGCGTACGTCGCCGACGGCTTCGCGCGCTCGCTCGCGCTCGCGGCGTCGTCGTTGTTGCTGCTCGTCATGGCCAATTCGTTCCCCTTCCTCTCGCTCCAGGCAAGCGGACTCGAGAAAGTCATGACGTTGCCGCGGACCGCGATCGAACTCCACCACGACGACTACACGCTGCTCGCGGTACTCGTGATTGCGCTCATCATCGTGATTCCCGCCATCATGCTCGCAACCGTGATTGCGCTCGTCGTCCCCCTGATGCGCGGGCGCAATGCCGCCTGGCTCGTCCCGGGCGGCCGACTGCTCTACTTCCTCGGACCGTGGAGCATGGTCGAGGTATTCGCGATCGGCGTGATCGTGAGCCTGGTGAAGATCGCCCACCTGGCCCACGTCGAGATCGGCCTGGCCTTCTGGGCCTATGTCACGTTCGGCTTCTGCTTTACCGCCACGATGGCGAGCCTTGACCGGCTGACCCTGTGGCGAGCGATCGAACGATGCCGGGCGTGATGTCCTTCCCGACGGAGTCCGCAGCGGCCCGCGGCCTGGCGTGTTGCCACGTCTGCTACAAACTCGCGCCGGAGGCACTGCACGAATGCCCCCGTTGCCACGCAGCGCTGCACTTGCGAACGACAGACAGCCTCCATCGCACACTCGCCCTGCTCATTACCGCCATGATTCTCTACGTCCCGGCCAATGTGCTCCCGATCATGACCACCGCCACCCTCGGGAGTGAAACCGAGAGCACGATTCTCGGCGGCGTGCTGCTACTGGTCGAAATGGGGTCGTACCCGGTGGCCGCGGTCATCTTCGTTGCGAGCGTGATGGTGCCGCTGGGGAAGTTCATCGCGCTGCTACTGCTCTATTGGAGCGTGGCGCGCCGCCACAAGACATCGCACCGTCAGCGCACCGTGCTCTACCGCGCCACCGAGTTCATCGGCCGCTGGTCGATGGTCGATGTCTTCGTCGTGACGGTGCTGGTTGCGCTGGTCTCGCTGGGCAGCCTCATGCGCATCACCCCGGGCGTTGCGTCGATTGCCTTCGGCGGGGTCGTCATCGTGACGATGCTCGCCGCCGAATCCTTCGACCCTCGCCTGATCTGGGATCAACTGGCGGACGAAGATGGCTGACGAACGCGCCAGCGTCAGCAGGCGGCGAAGGATCCCGGCGATCTGGATCGTGCCGCTCGTGACCGCGCTGCTCGGTCTGTGGATGGTCTACTACACCTGGCAGAACCAGGGCCCCGAGATCACCGTCGTCTTCTCGACGGCGGAGGGAATCGAGTCGGGCAAGACCAAGATCCGAGCGCGCAGCGTCCAGGTCGGCCTGGTCACGGACTTGCGGCTCGGCGAAGACAACGAGAGCGTCATCGTCACCGCCGAACTCGAGAAGACCGCGACGCATCTGCTGCGTGACGACACCGAGTTCTGGGTCGTCCGACCGCGAATCGGCGCGGGCGGCATTTCGGGCCTCGGAACGATCATGTCGGGCGGCTACCTCGAACTCGACCCGGGGATCGGCAAGCCCGGACAGCGCAGCTTTACCGGACTCGAAGACATTCCCGTCACCAAGGTCGGCACCCCGGGGCTGAAGCTCTCGCTCACGAGCAATCAGGCAAACTCGGTCGGCGCCGGCGATCGGATTCGATACCGCGGCTTCGAGGTCGGACGAGTCGAAAGTGCGACCTTCGAGATCGAGACCCACCAGGTCCGCTACGACGCCTTCATCGACGCCCCCTACGACGAGCTGGTCACGACCTCGACGCGTTTCTGGAACACCAGCGGTCTCCACTTCAGTGCCACCGCGAGCGGCATCGAGCTGACGACGGGCTCGCTCGACGCGCTGCTGCTCGGCGGAATCTCGTTCGGGCGCCCGGAGGGCGTCGAACACGGCGGGCCGGTCGAGAACGGCGCGGTCTTCGATCTCTACCCGAACGAACACAGCATCAACGAACGCCCGTTCCGGTACTCCCTCGAATACGTGGTCGAGTTCGACCAGTCGGTGCGCGGGCTCCGGCCCGGTGCGCCCGTCGAGTACCGCGGCCTGCCGGCGGGAGCCGTGAAGCGCGTGCTGCTGCGGGAAATGGTCGCGAGAACGGGCGGCACCGGCCAGGGATCCCCGATCGCAGTCCTGATCGGACTCGAGCCGGGGCGACTCGAGTTCGGCGACACCGAGGAAGGTCGCGAGCTGCTGCGCCGCGGCATCGAGGCCGGCGTGAAGAACGGACTGCGTGCGTCGCTGGCCAGCGGCAATCTGCTCACCGGCAGCCTGATCGTCGCACTCGACGACTACGATGACGCAAAAGCCGTGAAGATCGGAACCTTCGCGGGCCACCCCACCATTCCGACGATCGTCACCGGCCTCGCGAGCCTCGAGGCCCGCGTCGCCGACCTGCTCGACAAGTTGAACGCGCTGCCGCTCGAAAAAGTCGCGAATTCCGCCGACGAGACACTTCGCGAAGTCGAGCGGACCCTGGCATCGCTGAACGTGATCTTGCAGAACGACGATCTCCAGGCGCTACCGGCGTCACTCGACTCGACGCTGGTCGAACTGGACCGAACCCTCCGCGATGCCTCTTCCCTCATCGAATCGCTCGAAGAGGAGCCGAGTTCGATCATCTTCTCGCGGGAGCCCGTGCTGGATCCCGTTCCGCCGGCGAGGTCCCAATGAGAACCGTCACGTCTCTGTGGCTATTCCTGCTGATCGGCTGCACCACCGCGACGCCGGCCCCCCACATCCACTACTTGATGCGAAGCGATGCTCCGGATCGTTCCGAGCGAGTGAGTTCGCCTGCGCGGGTCGGAATCCGGAAGGTGACGGTGGCCCCCTATCTCGACCGCCCCGGACTCGTGCTCGAATCCGCTCCCAGCCAGGTGCGAAGCGCGCGTTACCACGAATGGGCCGAGCCGCTTGCCAAGGGTCTCCGCAGCCTGCTGCGCGCCGAGCTCTCGAGCACGCTCGGAGCCGACGTCGACGACAACGAGGCACAGGCCTCGCATTGGACTTACGCGATCGACGTCACGATCGACCAATTCCACGGCACCTCGGCGGGCGACGCGCTGCTGGTGGCGAGCTGGCGAATCGATCGCATCGCGAAGGACGACGGGGGCGCGCACTATCGCTTCGCGCGACGGGTACCGCTGGCGCGCCCGGGCTACGCGGCGCTGGCCGAGGCTCAGGTCGAACTGGCCCGGCAGCTCGCGAGCACGATTGCAGCTTCGCTCGACGAAGGCTCCTGAGCCGAGCGAGAGTCAGAGTTCCTCTGAGAGCGCGTAGAAGCGATCGCGAATCGCGTCGCGCTCCATCAGCAACTCGTGCTTCGCGCCCTCGAGGATGTGCTGCGTGGCATTCGGCAGGCGTCTCGCGATCATCGACTGCGCGGCGTTCGAGACCACCGTATCGGAGCCGGCCGTACACACACGAATCGGAATCTCGACCCGCTCGACGAAACCCGGTTCATGTATGGCGGAAATCGAACGCATCGCCTCGCGCGCCCAATGGATGGTGGGGCCGCCCAGCGCGAGTCGCGGTTCCGCGTCGACCTGTGCGACGAAGCGCGCAAAACGCTCGGCATCGCACGTGAGGGAGTTCCCCGCGAAGCAGCGATCCAATTCTCCGTAGTCGCGCCTACCGGGCAGATAGCGATTGCCCGCTCCGAGACGATCGAGCAAGGCCACCAGGGCACGCAACGGCACGGAAATGCGAGCGCGCCGGCCGATCCCCCACATCGGCGCCGAGAAGATCGCGGAGGCGAAGGTGTCGGGGTGCTGAGCGAGATAGTGCAACGCGACGCAACCACCGAGCGAATGCGACAAGGCGCGGTAGGGTCGCGGGCACACCGGCTCGACGAAGCGCGTGATCACTCGGCGTAGATCCGAGACGTAGAGCCCGAAATCGCGGACGTGCCCCTTGTGGGCGTTCCGAAGCGGCCGATCGGACAGGCCCTGTCCGCGCCAGTCGAGAGTCGCCACCGCATAGTGACGCCTCAGCAGGTCGCCGATCACCTCGAAGTACTTCTCGACGAATTCCGTGCGGCCGTTCAGGATCACGACCGTGCCGCGCGTTCCGCCCGACGGTAGCCAGCGCGCAACGCGAAGCGCGGTGCCGTCGTCCGCGATGATCCGGTCGACCTCAGCGCCCGGCGGAACCGAATCGCGATCAGTCGCGACGAACGTCAACGTGACCCTTCATGGCAGCACCGGCGCCCCTTTCCGCCCTCTCTCACCGCAACAGTCCGTGTGCCGCGAGGACGCGGCGGGAATCCTCGACACCCGTCACCCGGTGGGCGTCGAGTCCCACGGAGCGGGCTCCGTCGACGTTCAATTGGTTGTCGTCTAGGAACAGCACCTCGGCCGGATCGCAGCCGAGTCCGTCGACCACGTGTTCGAAGATCTCGCGGTCGGGTTTCACCAAACCGAGTTCGTGCGACAAGAAGCGGGTCTCGAACATCGCCTGCACCACCTGCGCGTCGACCTGCTCGTTCCAGTGCAACTCGTTGGTGTTGCTGAGACACGCGGGGTGAACATGGGAAGCGAGGTCGGCGACCAGGTCGAGCGCACCGGGAATCAGGCCCTGCGGCCAGTTCAGGAAATCGTCGAGGAAGACTTCCGGCCCGACCGCCAGACCGTGCTCGATCACCATGCCGCCCGCGAAGTCCTCGCGGGTGCACTGGCCGCGTTCGTAGCGCCGGACCCAGTAGGAGGTCAGCCAGACCCGCCAGATTTCGCTCTCGTCGATCTCGCCGATCAGCCCGCCGAAACGGTCGACACCGCCGAGTTCGATCAGGACGCCGCCGAGATCGAAGAGCACCACCTGTGTCGCCATCTCGCGCTCTCGCACTCCTCCGGGCTCTGCTCCCGCCGCCCGATCAGCGTCAACGGGTAGCAACTCGGCCAGCGATTCGACCACTTTCGGGCTGTCGACGAAATCGCGCGCCGGCGGCTCAGCAACCGCGGAAGATCGGCTCGCGCTTCTCGACGAAGGCGCGTTGGGCCTCTTTCGCGTCTTCGGTGCTCCGAAGTGGACGCCCGAGTTCTTCCTGGCGCTGGTAGGCGTGCGCGAGGTCCATCGCGATCAGCTCGCGGATTCCCGCCCGGGTCGCAGTGACCGCGAGCGGTGCGTTGCGCGCGATCACCGCGGCCGTCGCGAGCGCGCGATCCATCAACTCACCGGCTTCTACGAGGTCGTTCACGAGGCCGATTACACGGGCGCGTTCGGCGTCGATCGGCTGCGCGCCGAGCAGCAACTCGTGCGCGTGCACCCAGCCGATCTGTCGCGGCAGCAGCACGGTCGCATTACCGGTCGGATAAAGGCCGAGCGCGACCTCCTCGAGGGCGAAGGTGGCGTTGGGCACCGCGTAGCGGATCTCGGATGCGAGCATCAGATCGAAGCCACCCGCGCGCGCGTGCCCGTTGATGGCGCAGATCAGTGGTTTGCGCAGATCGAAGCCAGCGAGCAACGCAGTCGACACCGAGCGCAGCCCTTCGAACTCCTCCTCACTCACACGTTCACCGCGTGCGAAGCGTTGCGAAGCGGGGATCGTCGCCGCCATATCCATGCCGGAGCAGAACACGCGGTCGCCCGCGCCGCGCAGCACCGCGCAGCGAACGTCGTCGTCCGCTGCGATGCGGCGCCAGGCCGCGGCGAGTTCGACGAGCATGGCGGGGTCGAGACAGTTCGCGCGCTCGGGTCGGTCGATCTCCACGACCGCAACATGCGGGTGCGATTCCGGGAACTCGAGATGGACGGGCATCGCACCAGCATAGCGCCCGATTCGCTGCTGGAAGATCGGGGCCGATCGTGTCTAACTCTCCACTCCTTCGGCCACTCGACCGAACACGTCCTGCGCACGCACGACGACGCCCGCCGGGATGTCGTCGTAGGCGACATCGGGATCGCGATAGGTGCCCATCAGTCGATCCCACAACGTGAAATACTGGCCGAAATTATAGCTTTCATACCAGTGATGCAGGGTGTGGTGGCCGGTGAAGTTGATGCCCTTCCAGCGCACGAACGACACGCGGTCGTGGATCATCACCGCCCACAAGGTTACGAAGAGCAGCGAGACCAGATAGATGCCCACGTGGATCGGCAGCAGGAAGGCGAGGATGTGGTGCGGAAGGCCCTGCGCGAACGCATCCAAGGGGCGAAATGCCAGGCCGACGAATGGAGTGGGGACCTTGAAATCGTGGTGCTTGTCGTGCACGTGGCGGTAGAGCGGCCCCCAGTGCAAGCCACGATGCACCCAGTAGATCGAAGTTTCGCTCACCGCCAATATGACGATCGGACTCAGCAACAACCAGGCCCAACCGTGCTCGGCGACGTCCGTGTAGAGGCGGCCGTGGCCGGTCGCGAGCAAATAGTGGATCGGAGCGACCAGCGCCGAGTTGCCCAACACCGAGATGATCGACCACTTGATCGCCTCACGGACCTCGCGCCGGTTGCCCGCGTCGCCGGGGGCGTAGTCGGGATGGAAGCGGCTGCGGAGAAAGAACAGTCGGTAGCTCACGCCTGCGAGCGTGAAGAACAGCAACACCCCACCGACACTCATGGTGAGAAAGATGTAGACGGGGTGTTCGGGCAGGCCGAGCAGCTGGTTGATCAACGGGGGAGCCCTCTTCGGCGGATGCGGTCGGCGAGAAGAATAGCGGCTTCGAAAGACATCCGGCTGCCGCGGTCGCGACTTTCCTACTCGGCTATGCTGCGGGGCCCGAACCCGCCTGCGCGCAGGCCAGCGATCGGAATCCGACATGAGCGAAGCACCGGTTCTAAGCAATCTCGACGACGACGGCATCCTCACGATCACCCTGAACCGACCGAAGCGCCGCAACGCCTTCAACCCGGCGCAGTTCCTCGCGCTGGGCGAAGCACTGGGCCGCGCCAACGACGATCCGAAGGTGGCAGCCGTGGTACTGACGGGGGCCGGCGACGACTTCAGCTCGGGCCTCGACCTGGCCGACATGGGCGAAGCAACCGACGGCCCGCAACCCTTCGAAGTCATGATGGACGCGTTGTGCGCGCTCGACAAACCCCTGCTCGCCGCCGCACGCGGCTGCGCGATCGGCTTCGGCGTCACCGCCTTGTTCCACTGTGACATCGTCTACCTCGGCGCTGGCAGTCGCCTGCGCATGCCCTTCACGAACCTCGGCCTCGTGACCGAAGCCGCCGCCTGCTACCTCGCCCCCGAAGTCATGGGCCGCAAGCAGGCCGCCGAACTGATCTTCACCGCGGAGTTCTTCGACGCAGCCAAGGCGCTCGAAAGCGGAATCGCCACCGCCGTACTGCCCGACGACGAAGTCCTGCCCACCACCCTCGCGAAGGCGCGCGAGATCGCTCGCATGCCGGTGCCCTCACTCGTCGCAATCAAGCGCCTGATGAAGCAGGCCCACGCCGAACCGATCGCCCGCGCACGCGAGCTCGAAATGGCAGGCATGCTGGAACTCGCCGGCACGCCGGAGAACGTCGAAGCCATCACCGCCTTCCTGAGCAAGCGCGAACCGGACTTCAAGCAGTTCCGGAAATAGCGACTCTCACGGATCGACGCGGTCGGGGGTATGATCCGGCTCGCCCCGCTCCGATCCACGCTACATGGCCGACGGGGTGCGCGGCTGTGCAAGAAGAAGAAGGGGGATCACGTGACGAGACTTTCGAAGCTGAGCCGATCGATCCAGGGAAAGGTCGCCATCGTCACGGGAGCGGCGAGCGGCATGGGGCGCGCCACCGCGCACCTCTTCAGCGACGAGGGAGCACGGGTCGCGGTAGTCGACATCGTTGCGGAAGGCGTCGATCGCGTGGTGGACGAGATCAGACAGGCGGGCGGTGAAGCCGAGGGTTTCACGGTCGATGTGAAATCGAGCGATGCGATCGCGAAGCTCGTGGAAGCCGTGGTCGATCACTTCGGTGGGATCGACATCCTCGTGAACAACGCCGGCATCAGCCGCCTGGCTCCCTTCGACGCCGAGGACTATGAGGTGAGCTGGCAAGAGACGTTCGCGGTCAACCTCGACGCCCACGTGCGCTTGGTCCGCGCCGCGCTGCCCCACCTCGAGGCAAGCGGTGCGGGTCGAGTGGTGAACATCGCCTCCACCGAGGGCGTCGGCGCGCAGCGCTTCGCGAGTGCCTACAGCGCGAGCAAGCACGGCGTGATCGGATTGACGCGCTCGATGGCGGTCGAACTGGGCCGCCGCGGTGTGACCTTCAATTGCATCTGCCCGGGACCGATCGAAACCGGCATGACGGCACCAATCCCCGACGACGCCAAGGCAACGTTCGCCCGCCGACGCGTGCCGCTTCAGCGCTACGGCCAGCCCGAAGAAGTCGCCCACGCAACACTCGCCTTCGTGCTCCCGGCCGCCTCATTCACCAACGGCGCCGTGCTACTCGTCGACGGAGGCTTCTCGATCCAGAACTAACACCGGCGCGTGGAGTCAGCTGGAATCGCCGTCGTCGACATCGAGCTGCCCGCTCAAGCGTCGCCAGATGTGGGACCACGACATTCCGACCGACAGCACCCCCGCGCAGCAGACCAGCACGACCCACGTCATCACGCTCTCGTTCTCGCGGGGCAGGATCCCGGAATCCACGAGCAACCAGGCGAACGACCCGAAGAGCGCGGTGACGAGCCCGAGTCCGATGAGGCCGAGCGACCGGAAGCTCGCGGCCAGAAAGACCACCCAACCGATCAACAGCAGCATACCGACGAACGCGTGGACGGGGCCGAGCGCACCGCCCTCCCCCATCGCAATGACCCAGTGACCGAAGCTCATACCGGTCGGGTTCCAGGTCGCGACCACGAGCAGCCAAGCGGCGACGAAACGGAACACGATGTCGCGCAACGAGAATCGGCCGGCACCCGCCATGCTGGCAGCCCCCTCCCCCCCGGATGGGAATTCGCAGGGGAGTCTAGCCCAAGCGGCCAACCCCGAGGCGACCCAGGTGTGGCTTGGGCACGCCGAGAAGCTAGCGTCTCGGCGACGACGGGCCTCGATTACTCCACCTTCGTCGTGCTCGCCGTGCTGGTCGCGGCCGGACTCGGTGCCGCATTCGTGCTGAGCGGGCTGCCGGGTCGGATTGCGGAGAGGCGCGAGCACCCACAAGCGGAGGCCATTCTCGTCGCGGGCTGGATTGGATTGCTGACGCTCGGGGTGCTCTGGCCGTTCGCATTGATCTGGGCCTACACCAAGCCCGATCCCAAGGACGAGATCGCCGCTCTGCGTGAGACGGTGGAACGCCTCGACGAGCGCGTCGCGGCCGTCGAAAGCGACCGCAGCCGAAATGTGGGGGGCTCGGACTGGTGATCGCGTTCCTACGCTCTGCTATTGCGGAATCCTCTGGCTTCTCTTCTTCAAGCTGAAACTGCTGCCGTGGAACCGCACCTCACAAATCGCCGCGGCCGGAATCGGCATCCTCGCGCTTCGGGGTGGCGCTGGAACTCGACGACATCGGCGATCTCACGATTCCGGCCGGAACGTCCGGCGTAGCAGCCGTTTACACCGACCGCGCGCGGGCGATCCGAATCATCCGCGAGGTCGTGATCCGAATGACGACGTGGCTCAACTACGTCATCCTCTGACCGGGCGCCGAACCGTCGCCGAGTTCCCAGCCCCCTATTTTCCGATCGGACCGGCCTTCTTGATCTGCTCGAGCAGATCGTTGTTCCACTCGCCCTCGACCTTCACATGAGCCGCCGCGCCCTTCAGCACCGCGTCGATGAGATTGTGGTTGAGGTACACATAGAGGCCGGGTTGCTCGAAGGTGTAGAGCGCGGCCCCGGCGGAACCTCCCGCGATGAACCAGGTTTCGAGATTGGTCTCCGGCGGGTCGCCGAACGAGCCGGTCTGCCAGACGTAGTCGCCGTGGCCTCCGATCAGATGCGGTCGCGTATCGCGGTTCGCCTGCGAGTGGATGAAGAGCACCGTCTCGTCCACTTTGGCGGTGAGTGAGTTGTCGCCCGTCAATGCACCGACCGCGCCGTTGAAGACGACGTGGCTCGGCTCGTTGGTCTTCATGACCTCGAGCGTCTCGGGCATCGCCGTCGCGGCCGAATCGAAGGTCTTGTAGCCTCCCGTTACCTTGTGCTTCGGCACGTAGAAGTCCTGCTCACCCACGTAGTAGGCCTTGTCGTACGAAAGCGGCTTCCCGCTGCGATCCTTCAGACCGTCGCGCGGCAGCACCATGATGGCGCCGTTCATGCCCGCGACCACGTGGTAGGGAATCATCGGCCCGCCGGGCGCGCAGTGATACACAAACACGCCCGCCTTCGTCGCCTTGAAGCGAATCGTCGCCTCTTCGCCGGGGTTCACCAGCGTCATGCCGGCGCCACCGAGCGCACCGGTGACCGCATGGAGATCGATGTTGTGACTCATGATGTTCGACTTCGTGTTGCCGTCCCAGTGCTCGGTGTCGGAGATGCTGTCGCTGCGATTCTTCGGATTGACCAGCGTGAGTTCCACGTAGTCGCCTTCGTGGACGACGATGATCGGCGCCGGGACGCTGCCCTGGAATGTCAGCGCGTTGATTTCGGTTCCCGCGTTGTCGATCACCAGTTTCCGCTCTTCGACCACGAGGCGTACTTCGACGATCTTCGGAGCGCCCTCGGCGACAATCGAGTGTTTTGGAAGGAACGGCGGCTTCACGAGCTCTTGCGTTACCCGTTTCAGGTCGCCCGCCTTCGACGGTCTTTCCGCACATGCGGGGAACGCAATCACCGCAATCAATGCCACGATCAGTACATAGATGATTCTCTTCAAGGGTTATCCTCCATGAATGTGTTTAAATTCTGCCTGGTTGAGAAACGCATGAGCGCCGGAGGCTATTCACCCAACAACGCCGCCACGGCCTGCTCCATCTCTTCGAGCGGCGAGCCCACATAGAAGAAGGCTCGGGTTCGACCGAGCTTGTCGAGCAAGTAGATCTGCTGCGAATGCGAATACAGATGGGCTTCCTTCACCATCGGCTTCGAGCGGTTGTGCTGCGTGGTCACCTTCATGCCGTGGCTCTGGTCGTGCTTCACCAGGTACAGCGCGGCAATCCGATCCATCTCTTCCTGGCTTCCAGTCAGGCCAACGAAGCGGTCGTCGAAGCGCGCTAGGTATTCCCGCAAGTGCTCGGGAGTGTCGTTTTCGGGGTCGACCGTGATCAGCAGGACCTGCACCTCGTCCGCTTGCGGCCCGAGAGTCCGGCTCAAGGAGCGGAGATGTGACAGCGTCGCGGGACAGACGTCCTGGCAGCTGGTGTAGCCGAAGAACAGGAACACGACCTTGCCCGAGAATTCGGACAGGCGAACCTCACGCCCGAGGCTGCTCTGTGCCGCGAACTCGCCACCGACCCCGTCGTGAACTGGCAACCTCTGCTCGTCACTCGCACATGCGCTGCCCGACAGCAGCAGCACCGCGAGAATCACTCGGGTCGATCGAATCAATGGTTGGAATCGCATCAAGAGCCTCCGCTCAGTAGCAGACGATCTGTGGGCCGGTTCCCGGGAAGGCCAGCAATCGTTGCTCGTCGATTCGCAGCACGACCGGGACCTCACCCGAAGGATTGCGAACCAGCCATGTCTGCTCGCGACGGGTCAGGTGGGGAAGCCCCGCCGCATCGATCGCGTGCCGTTCGAATTCGAAGCGCACGCGCACGAGATCGTCTTCGTATGAATCGATCCGAAGCTTGTCGAGGCGATATTCGACCACCGGATGCGGCGAACGCAAGGCAAGGAGCCAGTCCGAGAAATCGTCCGGACCGGGATCACCCGCTTCCATGAGGGAAAAGACCAGCGGTGACTCGGCCAAGAATGTCTCGACCGCCCAGCCTTCGGAAGGCTGGGCCTGGAGCGCCCCGAACCAATGGCTAATCAGGGAAGTGACACGAAGCTCTTCGCCGGCCCTTGCGGGCGAGGTGGCAGTCGCGATGCCGCCGAACAGGATCACGCAAGCAATCGCCGCCGCCAGCGGCGACACACGTAAGGGCTCGCTGTCCGCCATAGCGTTTCGCGCCTTTCGATCGCGAGAACGCGATCCCAGCAACAGCCTACGCGCTCGGCGACGATTCGCGGGAATTATTCACGTGTATCGATGCAATACCAGTACGGCAGCCGTCATACTCGGCACCGCGCCCGCCTTGCCTGTGAAATTCTTGGCGGCGCTAGCGCTTTGCCTCATCGAACAGTCGGACCAGGTCGGCGATGTTCTCGACGCCGAGCTTCCGCATGGCCTGTGAACGCAGCTGCGCGACAGCCCCCGGATCGATACCGCGT
>CAXMSF010000061.1:0-20976 GCA_964196055.1 uncultured Gammaproteobacteria bacterium
CTGCCGCTCAAGCTCCGCAACGTCTACGCGTTCTTCAGCATCTACGCGAATATCGACGGCTTCGACCCGAACGACGCCGCCTGCGCGGCAGGCCGGCGCCCCGCGAGCGAGCGGGCACTGATCGACCGCTGGATCCTCTCCGAGCTCGCACTGACGACGCGCGTCGTGACCGAAAACATGGACGCCTATCGCCTCTACGAGGCGACGGGTGTGTTGACCGACTTCGTCGACGCGTTGTCGAACTGGTACGTGCGGCGAAGCCGCGACCGCTTCTGGGCACCCGGCCTCGAGCCCGACAAGCTCGACGTCCATTGGACGCTCTACGAATGCCTGGTCACACTCGCGAAGCTGCTCGCGCCATTCCTGCCTTTCGCCACCGAGGAAATGTGGCAGAACCTCGTGCGTCGATCGAATCCCGATTCTTCCGAGAAGAGCGTCCACTTCTGCGACTACCCGCAGCCCGACGAGGCCGCGATCGATTCGGGCCTGTCACGCGTGATGGGCGCCGTGCGCCAATTGGTCTCTTCCGGGCTCCAGGTTCGCACCGCGAACAAATTGCGCGTGCGCCAGCCGCTCGAAGCCGCGGAAGTCGTGCTTTCCGAGCCCGAGATGGAATCACTGCTGCGCGAACACCTCGAGCTGATCCGCGATGAACTCAACGTACGCGAGGTGCACTTCGTGCGCAGCGCAGATGAATATGTGAACTGCCAGGTGAAGCCGAACTTCCGCGCACTGGGGCCGCGTGTCGGAAAGCAGATGCCCGCGCTCAAGAAGGCTCTCGCCGAGGCGGACGGTGCTGCGCTGCTGGCCGCGATCGCCGCCGACGGCGTCGTGCCGATCGACCTCGGCGGCGAGATCTTCGAGCTCAACGCCGACGAGATCGGAGTGACGCTCGAAGCGAAGGAGGGCTTTGCGGCCGCGTCGGGCTCAGCCGGCGTCATCGTGCTCCGCACCGCGCTCACTCCGGATCTGATCGAGGAAGGCCTCTACCGCGAGGTATTGAATCGCGTGCAGACCTTCCGCAAGGAGCTCGACCTCGAGTACACGGCGCGTATTCGTCTCACGCTCGCGGGCGGCGCCACCCTGCTGACGGCGGTGCGCCCACGCGTCGATGCACTCGCGCACGACGTGCTTGCGCTGGGGGTCGAACTCGGGGCCGCACCAGTGGATGGGGCGGAGGTGCGCGACGTGACGATCGAAGGGGAGGCGCTGACGATCGGCCTCACGGTCGTTGACGCCTAGGAGCCTGACCGCTTGGCGGCCGAAGCTTCCACCGGCTAGCTCTACATCGCTTCGATCACGCCGCGTTCGACGAGGTCGACGAATGTCTCGACGATCTGCGGATCGAACTGTGTACCCTTGCAGTCGTTGAGTTCCTGAACTGCGTCGGGCATCTCCAACGCAACCTTGTAGCTTGAGCTGCTCACCATCACGTCGAACGCTTCACAGACCGCGATGATCCGCGCCTCGAGCGGAATTTCTTCGCCCGAAAGGCATTGCGGGTAGCCGCGGCCGTCGAAGTGCTCGTGGTGGTGAAGCACGATCGGTGCGAGATCTCGCCACAGACGGATTTGCTCGAGCATGCGCGCGCCGATGATCGGGTGTTTCTCGCATGCCGCCGCGTTGAGGAGCAGCGCGCGATCGATGCGCAGCATGCCGATGTCGTGAAGCAGCGCGGCGAAGTGAAGCCGCTGCAGCTGCTTCTCGTCGAGTTCGAGCTGCCGCCCTACCCGGTTCGCATATTGAGCGACGCGGCTGCCGTGCCCATTCTGGTGCTGGAGGTGGGAATCGAGAGCGCTCACGAGCATTTCGGTCATGTGGGAGAAGAAGTTCCGCTGGGAGTCCTGTAATTCGGAGTTGCGCATCGACACGGAGGCGAGCGCCGCGAGTGTCGAGAGGGCGTCGACACGCGTGGGGTCGAGCGGCCCGTCGC
This sequence comes from uncultured Gammaproteobacteria bacterium, assembly GCA_964196055.1. GTDB lineage: Bacteria > Myxococcota_A > UBA9160 > UBA9160 > SMWR01 > JAFDEI01. The sequence goes on from CAXMSF010000061.1 coordinate 1,934, forward strand.
TGTCGGCCCGAATCACGACGATCGCCCCGATCGGCACGTCGTCACCTGCGAGAGGAATCACGGCAGCCGCATTCTCGCCCCATGACCGGCCCTTCTCGGGGCCGCGCATCGCAGGCTTCCCCTGGCTCATCACGAGCTTCAGCATCTCGTCGATCGACGAAGAGAATTTACGGAGAAGCTCGTCGGAGCCGTCGCCGAGCGATTCGATCAGTGTCGGCGGCTTGCCGTCGCTTCCTTTCGCAAATGCGAAGACCGCCGTTGCGTCCGCGAGCTCGAATGCACACCGCACCAGGGTCGCAGCAGCTTCGGATTCGTGGACGGCATTCGAGAGTCGGCCCGAAGCTTCGAGGAGCGTTGTGAGGCGATGGTTGTCGGAGTTCATGCGGTCGAGCGTGCGGTTGACGGTGTGGCGGAGCGCGAGGAAGGAGGCGAGCGACAGCGACCCGACCGAGAAGATCATTGCGACCAGGCCGAACCACGCCAGCCGATCCGCGACCTCGGGCAGCACGAACTCATTGGTGAGTACCGCGAGCGCAACCAGCGGCACGATCGCGCCGAGGACATAGGTCGTGTAGACGATACGATCGAGCTTCTGAGAGAAGATCGAATTCGGGTTCTTGCTCATTGCTTCGCGTACTCCAAAATCGCAAATTCGTCCGGGAGTTATCGGCCGAACGCGCGCACCACTGAACCCCGGGCCGGGGCCGTCCGATTCAGGCGGCTCGCGGGCCGACCCGTGCCGATGGAATCGACCCACGCTACCCCTCCAGCGTGCCCGAACTCCCCGAAGTCGAAATCACGCGCCGCCGGATCGAGCCCCATTTGCTGGGGCGCCGGATCCGCACGGTCCGCACCACGGCGGCCAGCTACCTGTTCATGACGCCTCCTGAGACGCTGCGGCACAGCCTGAGGGGGCGAACCACCACAGCCCTCGAGCGCCTCGGCAAGTACCTGATCGCCGAACTCGACGATCGCCGCCGGCTCGTCATCCACCTGGGCATGACGGGGCAACTCTTCAGCCAGACCGCGAGCAGCGTGCGGCTACTCGCGGCTTCGACACGCCAGGCTCTTGCGCCCGAGGAGCAGGCGGAGTTTCGACCGGATGACCACACCCACTTCCGGCTCGCCTTCGACGACGACGGGCCGGGAGTCTATTTCCGGGACGTCCGGAAGTTCGGGAAGCTGCTGTTGCTCGAACCGGACGAGAGCCACCCGCGGCTCGAGCGCCTCGGCCCCGACGCGCTCGAAGTCTCTGGCGAACTGATCTTCCGCGCATCGCGCAAGCGGCGAGTGCCGATCAAGCAGCTGCTTCTCGACCAGAGCCTGCTGGCCGGCGTGGGGAACATCTACGCCGACGAGGCACTCTTCCTGTCCGGAGTGCGGCCGGGACGCCGGGCCGAGCGGCTGACGCGCCGAGAGTGCAATTTGCTCGCGGAGGCGGTCGGCCGCGTGCTACGGCGCTCGATCGAGACCGGCGGCTCGAGTATTCGCGATTACGTCGCGCCGGATGGCCGTGACGGCGCCTACCAGTTCGAGCGACACGTCTATGCACGCGAAGGCGAAGCCTGTTTCGCTTGCGGAAGCGCGGTCCGCAAGCGGGTGATCGCGCAGCGCGGTACCCATTACTGCCCAACCTGTCAAAACTAACGCGGACGGATCCGCGCCGACCATGGAGATGGAGGCCAGTGCTCAATCTCGAGGAGTTGCGACGCGCGGTGCCGTTGCTCGAAGCGCGCTTCAACGGCCACCGGGTACAGTCGGCTTCGCAACCGGATGCTGCGACGCTGGTGCTGTCGACGTGGGGACACCACGACGGCGAAGGCGTCAAGCAACATCTGGTCTTTTCGTGTCGCGAGGGCTGCGCGCGCGTCGGGCTCCTCCAGCGCGAACCCGCAAAGCTCCAGACGCCGCCCGCGTTCACGCAATACCTGCGCGCGCACGCGATGAACTCTGGAATCGGGGGCTTCCGCCTGATCGATGACGACCGGCAGCTCGCGATGCGCCTGCGCGGCCGCGAGGGCGACCACGATCTGCTGCTCGCGATATTCGGCCGCAAGAGCAACATCGTCCTCCTCGACAGCGACGGCGTCGTGATCTCGACGATGCGCCCGCTCGCTGATACGCGTCCAGAGTTGTCGCTCGGCAAGGCCTGGGCATCGCCCGAGTCGCGTCCGCCAACGGCCGGAAGCGATCGCTTCGCGGCGACCTCGGACGAGCGATTCCTGTTCGCGATCGAGAATCACTACGCGTCCGCAGTAGAGGAGGACGAGCACGGCCGGTTGCGTCGAGCGATCGAGCGATCGCTACGCAAGGAGCGCAAGGCGCTCGAGCGCAAGCTCGAGAAGATCGCGCGGTCACTCGCGGATTCGGAGCTGGCGGTGGGACTCGAACGCTCCGGCGAACTGCTGAAGAGCGTTCTACCACAGGTGAAGAAGGGCGACCTCGAGGTCACGGCGACCGACTTCACGACCGGCGAGCCGGTCGTGATCCCGCTCGACCCGATGCTCACGCCTGCTGCGAATCTCCAGCGGACCTTCAAGCGGTATCAAAAGGCGGTGCGCGGTCTCACCAAGGCTGGCGCACAACACGCGGAGGTGAAATCGGCCTGCGATGAGGTCACCGCACTCGAAACGGAACTCGCCGACACGGTGAACGATGCTGCCGCGCTCGAGACGTTTTCGGCGATCGCGACCGTCGCGAGGCTGTTGAAGAAATACGAGTCGAAGGAAGCTGCGGCGACATCGCGTGCGACTGGGCCGAAGGAGGTGAAGGTCGGAAAGCGCATGGTCCCGCTGCGCTTGATGCCGCGCCGTTACAGAACCGAGGATGGCCTCGAGATCTGGGTCGGTCGAAACGATGCGGGCAACGATTTCCTCACGACTCGGCTCGCCGTCGGGAACGACCTGTTCTTCCATCTCGACGGCGCCCCCGGTAGCCACGTGATCCTGCGGACGGGAGGAAAGAAGGATCCTCCGTCGGATTCGATACTCGACGCATGCGAACTCGCCGTGCATTTCTCGAAAGCGAAGAATGCGACCCGCGCAGACGTGCATGTCGTCCCGATCAAGAACGTGAAGAAGCCGAAGGGCGCGAAGGCCGGGCTGGTGATGGTCCATGGCGGGAAGACGGTTCATCTGCGCCGGATGCAGACGCGGCTCGATCGAATCCTGGCGGCGCGCGCCGAGGACTAGGAGCCTCTCGGCAGGGCGAGGAGATTGCTTACGCATCGCCGCTCGGAGACAGAGCTGCTCGAGCCGAGGCGGTGTTGGTCAGCCGGCTTCGATCAAGACCTTGAGGGCTCCCGGCGTCGCGGCGATCCGTAGTGCTTCGAGGCCGTCCGCCAGTCGGACGCGCTCTTGAACCAGCGAGCCGACGTCGACCGAGCCGTTCTCGAGCGCGCGCATTGCGGGCGGGAACGGGCCGCAACGCGAGCCGATCACCTGGACCTCGTTGATGACGAGCGGCGCGAGATCGATCTCGGCGCGCGCAGCGACCGTGGTCTTGAGCACGATGGTGCCGCGCGGCTTCACGGCTGCGACCGCGCAATCGAAGCCGTCACTGCGCCCGGTGGCTTCGACTACGAGAGACACCGGCTCGGGGCGATGGTCGTCGCGCGAGACGGCTTCGATTCCGAGGCGACGCGCAATGGCTAGCTTTTCGGGGTGCTTCCCGACGATCCGAACTCGCGCGCCCGCGCCGTGAAGCACCTGCGCGATCAACAATCCGAGCTTGCCGTCGCCGAGCACCAGACAGTCCGATCCGGCTGCCAAATCGACCTGTTCGAGGATCTCGAACGCCGCCGCGAGCGGCTCCGCAAACACCGCGGATTCGTCGGATACCGACTCCGGGACGAGATGCAGATTCGCGATTGGCACGCGCACGTATTCCGCGAAGGCGCCGTCCGCATCGAGAATTCCCATCACGCGGCGGTTGGGGCAGTGGCGCTCGAGCCCCGCCTTGCAGAGCGCGCAGCTCCGGCAGGCGAAGTTGATCTCGCCGACGACACGCCGAGTCAGCAGTTCACCTGGTCCTTCGCACACGGTTCCAACGAATTCGTGCCCCAAAACACCGCGAAAATTCATGTAGCCCTTTACCAGCTGGAGGTCGGTGTCGCAGACGCCCGCAAGTGAGACACGCACCAGCGCGGAGTCCGGAAAAGGCTCCGGCTCCGAGACGGATGTGACGCGGGCGACATCGCCGTCGAAATGCAGGGCACGCATGGCTGCCATGCATCGTCGCAAACCAGCGCTCGCACGCAAACCTCTCGGGACACTCGACCCTGATGCCCGCAAAGAGCACGCCGAACAGGAACTCTGCCGAGGATCGCTTCTGAGCTGGTGGGGGCGATCCCGCCCCGCGCTATCCCGATCTCGCGTACACTGCGGGGCGCATTCGCCGACAGGGGCTGCCGGTTGCTGTTCAATTCGCTCGAGTTCGTCTTCTTCTACGTAGTCGTATTTGCGCTCTACGCGCTGCTACGCGCCAGCTGGCCCCTGCGCAAGTGGCTTCTGCTGCTGGCCAGTTACTGCTTCTACATGGCGTGGAATCCACCGTACGTCGTACTGCTGGTCTTCTCGACGGCGCTCGATTTCGTTGCGGGTCGCCGCATTGCAGGCTCCGATTCCGTGCCCAGGCGCCGAATCTGGCTGGCGGCCAGCTGCGTCGGCAACCTCGGCGTGCTTGCGTTTTTCAAATACAGTGATTTCCTGCTGTCGAATTTCTGGATCGCGGCAGCGCCGCCTTTTGCCTACCCGAGTTTCGTGAACAGCCTGGTGCTTCCGCTCGGGATTTCGTTCTACACCTTCCAGTCGCTCAGCTACACGATCGACGTCTATCGCGATCGCCGGGCCGTGAGCGGGAGCGCCCTCGACTTCGCCCTCTATGTCTCGTTCTTTCCGCAATTGGTCGCTGGTCCGATCATTCGCTCGCGAGAATTCCTTCCCCAGCTCACCGAGAATCGCAGTGCGTCGCCGGGCGAGCTGCTCTCCGGATTCGACCAGATCGCCCGCGGATTCGCCAAGAAGATTCTCTGCGCCGACGTTCTAGCGACCTACGTCGATCTGGTCTACGCCGAACCCGGCTCCTTCGGAGCGGTGAATCACTGGCTCGCGATCTACGCTTACGCGTTCCAGATCTACTTCGACTTCAGCGGATATACCGACATCGCGATTGGGGTCGCGAGGACTCTCGGCTTCCGAATTCCGGCGAATTTCCGCCTGCCGTATCTCGCACGCGGACCTTCCGACTTCTGGAACCGCTGGCACATCAGCTTGTCGACCTGGCTGCGCGACTATCTCTACATCTCGCTCGGCGGATCGAGGACTACACGCAGGCGAACTTATCTCAACCTCGCAATTACGATGCTACTCGGTGGCCTGTGGCACGGCGCCGCCTGGGGCTTCGTGTTCTGGGGCGCCTTTCACGGCGCCTGGCTGGTGGCCCACCGAGCGCTCTTCAGGGAGCGTCACGGCTTCCGGATGCCCGCGGCGGTGTCGCTCCTGCTCACATTTCACGGCGTTTGCGTGGGCTGGGTGCTGTTTCGCGCTCAGTCGCTCGCCGACGCGCTGGCGGTCTACGGCGCGTTCTTCGATTTCGAAACGCCCGTTGCACCGGTGCAGCCCTTGGTGCTCGCGGTGCTGGCGATCGGCTTCCTTTCCCACCTGCTGGGCGCATCGACGAGGCTCGCGGAAGCCTGGGGTGCGAAGTCGGTCGACGTGCAGGTTGCAGTCTGGCTCGCGACTGCGGTTGGGGCCTTTCTGCTCGCGTCCGAGACCACGCAGTTCATATACTTCCAGTTTTGAGGAGATGGATGCTCCAACACTTCCGGAATTCAGTGCGCCCCGCTGTAGTCATCGGCGCGCTGCTGTGCCTGGTGTTTCCATCGATATGGGACGGCTGGTTTCCGCTGCTCGAAGGTGATCCGGTCGTGGTTCAACTCACTCCCCTGCGCCCGAAGGCCGAGTTCGAGATTCCGGAGGGAGCGATTCGAGCACAGCGCAAGGCGGCCCCGGAAATGTCGGCGGATCCGCCACTCGTGCTCCAGTTCCCACTCGAACGCACCGGGCGCTACAGCATCTACGGAATTTCGAGCAATCGCGCAGCACAGCCGATCGCGATGCAGGTGAATGGACGCCCGACCAGCGCGATGGCGTTCTTCCAGCGCACCGGTTCGAAGCGCGCAGACTTCGAGCGTTACCGGATCGCAACCGGTGTCTTGTTCGTCGCCGGGCCAAACATCGTGAGCCTGAGTGGACCGAGCGATCGCACGATGCTCCTCGAACTTCGGCATGAGATTCCACTCGGCGCGTTCCGCTGGGTGCTGCTGTTCGCCGCCGCAGCCATGGCGCTCGGCTTGCGGCAACTCGTCGTCGCGAATCTCGTGCTTCCGCCACCGACCCGGGTTGCAGTGGCGATCGCGTTGTTTGCGGCCGGTCTCGTTGCGTTTCCGGTTGGACTCGCGCAGGTCTCGGACGGGGCACTCGCACCTCTCGGCCAAAAGGATCCGGTCAAGACCCAGCGGCTCCGGTTGATGGAAGAGCACTTCGCCGCCGCGGATCGCCGCTTCGAGAGAGACGGGAAATTCCGTGTATTCCTGATGGGGGACTCGACGCACTATTGGTCGTTGCCGCGAACGAAACGGATGCTGCCCGCTCTGCAGCGGGCGCTCGCCAGGCGGGGAAACGGCGAATTCGAGGTGTTCGGTGTCTCGGGCGGCGCGCTCAACGGCGTCGACTTTTACCTGTTGTTGAATCGCGTCGTGCGCGAAAGGCCGGACCTCGTCGTGATCCCGGTCGGGACACGAAGTTTCTCGGACTGGTGGCTCTACAACGAAGGTTATCGCTTCCACGAAATGGACCACTATCCATCGTTTGTGGAGCTGCTGCGCGCCCGGAACCTGTCGGTCGCGGGGCGCGAGTTCTCAGTCGTCGGCTGGGGACTACGCAGCCTCGACGCACCTTTCTTCGATGGTCGCACCGCGCACCTGTTGCGCGGAGCGAAAGTCTGGTTCGAGGCTGAGCGAGAGCGAGTCGCGTACCTGATCACGAGGCGGCTGTTCGGTCCGGAGGCACTGCTTCGCGGCGCTGCGCCACCTGAATATGAGCGCTGGATCACCGATGTCGCCGACGATCATCCACTCTTCGGGGCCTACCGTCTAATCAACGATTTCGCACGCCGAAACGACATCGAGATTCTCTACTACAGCGAACCCGCGAATGCCGCCGCACAACTCCGCAAGGGCCGCGACCTCGATCTCGAGCAGAACTTCGCCGTGATCGAGCGCACGATTTCAGATTCGCCGGGCGTGCGTTTCCTGAGGCTTGCCGATCGCAGTTCTCCGGGAATGTTCTCGGACGATGTCGACCACTTGACGCCCGCCGGAATCGAGAAGGTTGCGGGCGCGCTCGCCGACGAGATCGCAAAAATGCGGGCTGGTGGCGCTCCGCCGCCGTAGCGGGCTCCGATTACGGCTGCTTCCCTTTCGCCGCGAATCCCATCGCTTCGAGCTGCCGAAGGTCGTGGGAGACGAGTAGGTCTACGCCGGGTTGTCGTGCGAGTTCGGCGAGCCTGCGCCGCAGGAAATCGAGTCTGTCGCGGTGCTCCGGAACGACGAAGAGGCTGTAGAGCGTCGGCTTCGGCAGGTTGTGAAGGATGCCGTCGATGTGATTCGCGAGGTCGCCCGTAAAGACCCACAGTCGCGATCCACCAGGATCTCCCACTCGTGCAACGAAGACCTGCGATCCGGGAGTGTGCCCGCCGGTCGCAAATACGCTCAATCCGGGGAAGCCCGGAAGCGCGTAGAGCGGTCCCTCGCCGAGACGCGTCGCGTCGAGGCAGCCTGCCCGATCGATGCGCGCGAGGCCGGGTCGAGTGGTGTAGTTCGACCGGGCCGCTTGCAATGGGGTCTGGAACAGCGGGATCGTTCGTTCGGCGGCTTCGCAGAGTCGGATTGCACCGTCCGTGTGATCGGCGTGGAGATGGCTGAAACCCACCCCCGCGACGCGATCGATCGCGCTCCCGAGGAGCTGGGCGACATCCGCGTGGAATTCGATCGGCTCCGCACCGAGTAGACGTTCGGCAGGCTCTCCGAACGAGAGAGCGCTCGCGCGTTCCATGCCGAGGTCGATCAGGAAGATCCGGCCGTCGGCCCATTCGAGCGCGAACACGGGGAAGGCCATCACGTATTCGGCCTCGGGGTCGGGGTCGAGTGACGGTTCGAGCACACCGCTACGCGGCATGGGTTGGCTCGCAGTGCCGAACAGCCGGAGAGCGACCGGGAGGTCGGCGGAATCGGCACCAACCGCGAGGATCTCTTCGATGCTGGGCAGCTCGGGCTCGATCGTTTGGATCGACAAGTGCGACCAGAGCAAGCCGACTGCGGCGAAGGCCGGGACTGCCAGAACCAGTGCCCCGAGGATCTTCAACATGCGTTGCTCCCGACGGAAGTTATCCGGTCGACCCCGTTGAGCATACCGCTGCCTCCCCATGTGGCGCCCGACCTCGGGGCCGTGCAGATGCGCTATTGGTGCGGTGCGACCCGCCTGGAACCGGCCCAGAGCCGTCGAGACGAATGGCTACTGCGATGGCGACCGACGACTGCGAAGCCCCTCGGGTGCCCGCGCAAGGCCCACTGCCGAAGTCCACCGTGCGCTGGTACGGGATGGGCCAGGCGGCCGAAGGAATCAAGAACTACGCCTTCGCGTCGTGCTTGCTCTTCTACTACACGTCGGTACTCGGCCTGTCGGGATCGCTCGCGGGCGCAGCGTTGATGGTCGCGCTGGTCGGTCTCTCCTTCATCGTCTTCATTCGCTACGACCTGACGCGCGAGCGTCACGCCGCGATTCGCGCGCGTCTGGACGCAGCTCATGAATCCGGGATCTCGTAGACGAAGATCGAGTAGCCGACATGTGCCACTGGCTCGTGCGGCTTCAGCCAGTCGTAGCAACCCGGTTTCGGTGCGCCCATGGGGCCGTTGGGCTTGTACAGCCCCTCGCGAACGTTGGTGCTGATCGCCACGAGCCCGGTCACCGGCCGACAGCCCTTCAACCGCCGGCTGCGCAGGCCGTACTCTGCCGGCTTCTCGACGCCGAAGTAGGCGAGCCATACGGGAGGGTTGCCCCGCTCCGCGAGGTATTCGCTGAGGGTCGTCAAGTCCTGGCCCCAGTCGACGTTCGAATCCAGCAGGTAGCGGTGGCCGCGCGAGGGCCCGCCTGCGACTTCGTTGAAGTACGCCAGGTAGTGGGGATGGATCCACAGGCTCGCGATTGCGAGCCAGGCGCAGAGAACGCCCACGCTGATGCGCCGCCAGCCGCTTCCCAGCGGCACGAGCTGCGTCGCGATGAAGACGAACAGGAGCGGAAAGAGCGGCAGCACATATCGGATGCCCAATATGATGTCGAGCCCGATGCAGACGATCACGAGGTACACCGTGAGGGGAATGCCGAGCAACCATCCGAGTCGCCAGGGTCGCTGTCCGGGCGCGACGATGGCGAGGCCCAGCAGCGCACTGATGGCCACGGGCACTTTGACCGCGAAGGCAACAGGGAGGTAGTACCAGGGCGCCCCGTTGGCGAACTCACCGAGCAGGTAGATACGCCGCCCGTTGTCGTTCGCGGTCGCATCGAAGATCAGCGACAGCAAGTAGGCGGGAATCCGGAATCCGGCCCAGGGACCCTCTTCGAGTACGGTCGATCGAAAGGATCCGCCGTAACCGAGCCAGACCACGAAGAGAGCCGTGCCGAATACGCCGATCGCCGCCCCGAACGTGAACGCCAGCCGCCGGCTGAGTGAGTCGGGTCCCGGCGCGGGCAGCGTCGGGCGAGCCGGCCGCAGGCGAAAGGCGATGACCAGGAAGATGAGTGCCACGCCCGGCAAGAGCAACAGGGTGTTCAGCTTGGAGATGAGCGCCAGCCCGAGCGAGACGCCGCAGAACAGCAGCCGCAGTGGCGTCGGTTTCATCAGCCAGAGCCAGAGGGCATGCAAGGTCTGTAGGAAGAAGACCGTGACAGTGATGTCCGAGTGCATCAGGCCGCCGTTGGCCAGCATCGTCGGCGAGAAGGTATAGAGAAAGGTCGCGAGCAGTCCTGCGGCGTCGCCCGCGGCTGCGCGTGCCCACAGGAAGCAGATCGCAGCACCCCAACACGCCAACAGGATGAAGGGGATGCGCCCGGCGATGCGGAGCGCCCGCCACCCCGGCTCCTCACGCTCGAGCAGTCGGCGGACGATCCCTCGCTCGCGCGGAAGGTCGTCGAGATCGAAGGCGAGCAAGGGCAGGCTGGCGATGTGGAAGGTCAGCGGTGGATGCAGACTGAGGGTGGCGGCGAAGTCGTAGTCGTCGCTCTCCCACAGGTACAGCCCGATCCCGAGGTAGTTGGGCTCGTCGACGGTGAAGCTGTTGCGAACCGCACTGTCGCCGAGCCGCACGGCGAACAAGGCCAGCAGGAAACAGAACCCGGCGACCGGGAGCCATCCGGTAGATCGCGACATTTCGCGCGCAGAGTAACGGATCACCCGCATTTCTGCGCCCCGCACAGCGCCCCCGCACTGCTCCAGGTGTCGCTCGCGGGTGTAGATCGAGCCGACCTAGCTCGGGTCGCGACGCACGACTCCTTGCGGTTTTCGCTTGCGCAACCGCATCGCAGCCTTGTGCCGCTTCTCGGCGTGCTCCGCCAGCAGGACTTGGGCACCGCGTTCCTTGCGGCCCTCACCGCCCGCCCGTTGCACGTAGTGCCCGTCGGGCTGCATGTCCCAGGCGTTGCGCTGGTCGCGAAGCTGCAGGTCGATGATCGTGCGCAGCTCTTTTTGATGCCGTGGGTCCTCGACCGGCACCATCACTTCCACTCGGCTCTCGAGGTTTCGCTTCATCCAATCTGCCGAGCCGATGTAGAACTCTGGATCGCCGTCGTTATTGAAGAAGATGATGCGCGCGTGCTCGAGGAAGCGACCGACGATGCTGATTACCCGAATGGACTCCGACAGGTTCGGCAGGCCGGCGCGCACTCGGCAGGTATCGCGCACGATCAAGTCGACCTTGACTCCGTTCATCGAGGCGCGATAGAGCGCGCGCGACATGTCGGCGTCCTCGATCGCGTTGAGCTTCAACTGGATCAGCGCCTCGCGACCGTTCTGCGCGTGCTCGATCTCGCGGTCGATCTTTGCAAGGAAGGCCGACTTCATCACTGTGGGGGCCGGCAGCAGTTTCTGGTACTTGCGCTTCGGCTTGAAGCCGGTCGTCAGGTAGTTGAAGAGCTCTGTCAGGTCCTGCCCGATCTGTTCATCGCAAGTCAACAGGCCGAGGTCGGTGTAGAGTCGAGCGGTCCCGGCGTGGTAGTTGCCGGTTCCGAGATGCGCGTAACGCCGCAGTCCGCCGTAGTCCTGTCGCACGACGAGGATCACCTTGCAGTGGGTCTTGAGACCAACCACGCCGTAGGTGACGTGAATCCCGAATTGCTCGAGCCGGCTCGCCCAGCGGATGTTGGCATCCTCGTCGAACCGGGCCTTCAGCTCCACCACCACGGCAACCTGCTTGCCGTTGCGCGCGGCGTCGATCAAGTGCTCGATCACGCGGGTATCCGCCGACGTGCGGTAGAGGGTCATCTTGATCGCCCGTACTTTCGGGTCGTCGCTGGCTTCTTCGAGGAAGCGCTCTACCGAAGTAGAGAATGACTCGTAGGGATGGTGGAGCAGAATCGAGCCCTGCTCCCGAATGCGGTGGAAGATCGGGCCACCCTGGGAGAGCTCGGGGGAGTCGACCGGGCGGTGGCGCGCGTCGTGGAAGTCGGGCAGATCCAGCCCGGCGAGTTCCATCAGATCCTTGAGTCCGAGCATGCCGTGCACCTCGACGACGTCCGACGTCTCGTCGAGATCGAGTTCGGCGGCGAGCATGCCGCGATGCAGGTTGCTCATGCCATGGGCGACCTGCATCCGCACGATGGTCGCGAGCTTCCGCTCGCGGAGTTCGCTCTGGATCATCGCCAACAGGTCGTCGGCCTCTTCCTCGTCGCGGTCGGTGTTGGCGTTGCGCGTGACGCGAAACACCTCGCAGCTGCCGATCTCCATACCGGGAAACAGCAGGTCGAGATTCTCCGACATCACGTCCTCGAGGCACACGAAGACCTCATCGTCGCCGACACGGACCAGACGCGGGATGCCGAGCCCGATCGGAACCTTGACGCGCGCGAGCGAGGGAGTCTCGTCTTTCGGGTGCTGAACGGTGACGAGCAGGTTCAGTGAGAGGTTCGAGACGAAGGGGAAGGGGTGGGCGGGATCCATGGATTGTGGCGTGACCAGCGGGTAGACATTCTCGAAGTACCACTGCCGCATCGAGTCCCGCTCTTTCTCGTCGAGGTCGGCGACACGCGCGAGGATGATCCCCGCCTCCCGCAACAGCTCCGTCAACTCATCGAGTGCGACCAGGCACTTCTCTTCGAGCCTGGCAACCACGGCCATGCACTCGGCGATCTGTTCACGCGGCGTGCGTCCGTCGACGCTGCGCTCGTGCATGCCGGCTCCAACCTGCTGTTTGAGGCCGCCGATGCGCTTCATGAAGAACTCATCGAGATTCGAATTCACGATCGCGAGGAACTTGACTCGTTCCAGCAGCGGCGTGCGTACGTCCCTGGCTTCGTTGAGAACGCGCCAGTTGAACTCGAGCCAGGTCAGCTCGCGATTCAAGTAGTACTCCGGACTGTCGAGATCGATCTCCTCCTCGACCGCAACCTCGGGCTCTTCGGTCGTTGGCGAAGCGGCGAGCGCAATCGGGAGGATCTGGGCCGTCACCTCTCCGGTGCTTTCGCCAGGCGTCGTTTCGGGTACTTCGCGGGCAGGGCCGTCGGGGGTATCGGCACTCATGAGATCTTCTCCTCCAGTCGCTCGCAGATCGCCTTCAGGACCTTGATTCGCGAGTGGCGCTTGTCGTTTCCCTCGACGAGAACCCAGGGGGCCGTTCCGGTGCTCGTCTGCTCGACCATGTCGTGCACTGCGGACTCGTAGTCTTGCCAGCGCTCGCGGTTGCGCAGGTCTTCGTCGGTCAGTTTGTGGCGCTTGTAGGGAACCTTCAGTCGCTCCTTGAAACGCTTCTTCTGCTCGTCGGGGTCGATGTGGACGAAGAACTTGAGCAGTACCGTCCCGTGATGCACGAGCTGCTCCTCGAAGGCGTTGATCTCCGCGTAGGCGCGGTGCCATTCATCTTCGCTCGCGAATCCCTCGACGCGTTCGACGAGGACCCGCCCATACCAGCTGCGGTCGAAGATCGCGATGTGACCCGCACGCGGAACGTGTCGCCAGAACCGCCACAGATAGTGTTGAGCCAATTCTTCGTCGGTTGGCGCCGCGACCGGATGCACGTGGACCGAGCGCGAGTCCAGTGCGGTAGTGACTCGGCGGATGGCGCCACCTTTGCCGGCCGCGTCCCAGCCTTCGAAGGCGATCACGGCGGTCGCGCCCACCTCACGCATCTGCCGTTGTAGTCCGTTCAGGCGGCCCTGGTGGATCACCAGCTGCTCGCGATAGTCGCTCTTCGCGAGCTTCTTATTCCGATCCAAGCGCGACAGTACGCTGATCTGCGCGCGACGATTCTTGGTTAGGGCGCCGGTCTTGTCTTTGCCCTTTTCGGGTACTTCCTTCTTCTTCGAGGCGCCATTGCGACTCTTTTCTTCGTCCCAGCGGTCCAGCCGGTCCTCGAGGGCGGAGAGCAGCAGCTCGCCGATTCGAAGGCCGCGGTAGTATTCGTCCCAGCCTTCGATGATGTGCCATGGCGCGATACCGGTGCTCGTCCGGTTGATGATGCGGCCGCCCACTTTGACGAAGTCGTCGAAGCGACGCCAATGTTCCCAGTCCGTCTCGGTGACCCGCCAGCTGTTGAGCGGGTCGCTGCTGAGTTGGCGGAAACGCTTCTCCTGGGCGTCGCGCCCGAGATGCAGCCAGAATTTCACGAACAGCGCACCGTCGTCGGCGAGGGTGTGCTCGAATGCGAGGATCTCGTCCAGGCGGGACTCGAAACGCGCCGCGTCGTCGATGTTGAACACCCGATCGGTCAAAGGTCGCGAGTACCAGGTACTCGACAGGATGCCGATGTGCCCGCGATTCGGGAGCGCGCGCCAGAAACGCCAGTATTCCGGGCGTTCGAGTTCGTCCTGTGTCGGCTCATCGAACGCACAGTTGCGGATCCAGCGCGGGTCCAGCCATTGATTGAGCAGGTTGACGCTCTCGCCCTTGCCCGCACCGTCGACTCCCGCGAAGACCACGATGACCTGGAAGTCGGCGTTCATCAGCCGATTTTGAGCGATCAGCAGGGATTCCCGCAGTTGCGGGACACGTCGATCGTACGTCGTCCGTGAGATCTCTCGGCCCAACTCGGCAGTTTCGAACATCGGGGCTCCTGGGCTCGCGAACCGGCTCCATCGTGTGTAATCGGCGCTGAGACCCGGCTGCTTCAGTCTTTCAATGTGTGGCAGAACGCCACAGGCGCGGGCTGGCGGCCACCGCGTCTCTCTGGGCCGAATCGTCGAGACTCGACCCGAGAATCATAGAACAACTCCGCCGTTTCGGCGGCTCCGAAACGGTCGCGCCCCCACGCTTCTCCCGTATCTTCCGCCGATGGCAAAGCCGTCCGACACAGGCCCCATCGAAATTCAGGGGTACACCGAAGCCGGCTTCGAATCCGTCCGCACCGCGTTCGAAAAGAATTTCCTGGGTGATGAAGTCGGAGCATCGATCGCGGTGATCGGCGAGGGCCGCACACTCGTCGACCTTTGGGCGGGCCACGCCGATCGCGCACGCGCAATGCCCTGGCGACGCGACACGCTCGCCAACGTCTGGTCCACTACGAAGGGCGTGTCCTCGCTTTGCTGCGCGATGCTGGTGGACCGCGGCGAACTCGACTACGAGGAGGCCGTCGCACACTACTGGCCCGAGTTCGGCGCGCACGGCAAGGGGAACGTCACGGTCGCAATGCTGCTCTCCCACCAGGCGGGCTTGTCGGGCCCTTGCGAGCCGGTCGAATGGCTCGACTATTGCGACGCCGAGAAGATCAACGATTTGCTGCTAGCCCAGGAGCCGCTGTTCGAGCCGGGCAGTGCCTCGGGTTATCACGCCACCACCTTCGGACCGCTCGTCGGCGGGCTCTTTCGCCGTGCCTCGGGCCGCAGCATCGGGAATTTCTTGCGCGACGAAATCGCCGGCCCGCTCGCTGCGGATTTCTTCATCGGACTCCCCGAGAGTGAGGAATATCGCGTTGCGGAGATGATCGGTTACGACATCGGAGCGATGTCCGTCGAATTCGCGAACGAAGTTCAGCGTTGCGCGCTCGCGAACCCCGAGGCCAACCCCGAGATTTCGAACGAGCGCGCGTGGCGTGCGGCGGAGATCCCTTCGGTCAACGGCCAGGCGAGCGCCACGGGGATCGCAAAGATCTACGGCGCGCTCGCGAACGACGGCGTGCTGAACGGCACCCGCTTGTTGTCGCCCGAAACGCTCGCGAAGGCGACGGAGCTCCGACACAAAGGCATCGACCGTGTGTTCATGCTGCCCTTCGAGTGGGGTGCGGGCTTCATCCGAAACGTCCACAAGGTGCTTTACGGCCCGAATCCGCACGCGTTCGGGCATACCGGCTACGGCGGCTCGTACGGCTTTGCAGATCCGGAGCGGCGCATCGGCGTCGGTTACGTGATGAACAAGATGGGCGCAAGCCTGATCGGTGACACGCGCGGCGCAAACCTGATCCGTGCACTGGACGCCTGCTTCTGACGATCCCATTGCGCACGGAAGGGGAGGCGATCGCCTAGCCTCTCCGGAACCACTGGCCTCGGAGGCGCCATGTATCGCTTGTTTTCGTGGGAGCACAGCTACTTCTCCGGCAAGGTACGCGCCTATCTTCGCTACAAGCAATGCCGCGGTGGGCTCGGGCCGGGCTTCGAGGACGTGCTCGCGACCGCCGACCTGATTCAGGGGCTCTTGATCCCGCGCTCGGGCAGCAACACCGTGCCACAGCTCGAGACTCCCGATGGCCGTTGGGTGCAAGACAGCTGTGAGATCATCGACTTCATCGAGGCAGCACACCCCGAGCCCGCCATTTCGCCGCCCTCGGCTGCCGCGCCGCGGCAGCGTCTGGCGGGCTATCTGATCGAGTTGCTCGCGGATGAGTGGATGGTGGTTCCGGCCTTCTGGGAGCGGTGGTACTTCAGTGTGGCCGGGCGCGATTTCAACCATCGCGGCTTCAATGAGCAGCAATGGGGCACGGTTCTCGCGCCGGGGGTTCCGGGCGCTGCGCGCCGCGCCGCAGGGGCCGCGTTCTTCGAAGCCGCATTCGGCATCTCGGACACGCGCGATCATCCGCGTGGTGTCTACGCGGGACTGGTGCAGCTCGGTGTCACGCAGCTCACCGAGCCGGCGTGGCAGGCGAGCCAGCATCGGATCTTGCAGCTGCTGGAAGCGCACTTCGGCGTGCACGACTACGTGCTTGGAGGCCGCCCGTCACTCGCGGACTTCGCGCTCCTGGGGCCGCTATACGCGCACCTCTATCGCGACGCGGTCTCGGGCTTTGCGCTGCGCACGCACTTCCCGCTCGTCTGTGAATGGGTCGAACGCACGAACGCCGAGGGTTGTCTGAACGCACGCAGCTACAACCAGCGTCTCTACACGCTCGGGCGCGACGGTGAACTCGTCGGTCGACCCGCGACGAGTGACGGCGGTGAGTGGCTACCCGACGACGCCATTCCCGACACTCTATTGCCGCTGCTCGGTGTCTTCTTCGATGAGATGTGGCCCGTTTTACGCAGCAGCCTCGTGGTGTTGCGCGCCTTCATCGCGAGCGATGCCCACGAGCTGGGTGCGGAGCTGCCGGGCAAGACCTTTACGGCTACGCCGGGCTTCGAAGAACACCAGACCGGCGAGGGCGCCCTCACGCACGAGTTCGAGATCGGGGGTGTCCGCGCGCGCCGGATGGTGCTGCCCTACCAGGTGTGGATGCTGCAGCGGGTCTCCGACGAGCTGCGCGCGTGCACTGAAAGTTCGAAGGGGCGCGCGTCGATCGCGAAGCTGCTCGCACCAATGCGAGACGGCGCAAGCCTGCTCGAGTTGGAGGACCTGCTTTCCAGTTGCCGGGTGCGCAAGCAGCGGGGACGCTTGTTCTCGGAGGCCTGAAGAGCGCGAAACGTCAGCTCGTGGCTGCTTGACGGCGAATTCACCCAAAAGCGATGAGGCTCTACTGATAGGGGGCGCCGGAAGATCCGGGGCGACTCTCTTTCACGCTTGTGTGTTGAGCCCGTCGATGAGAAGATGGCGATCCAGCCACCTGTCCGGGTCGCGATCGATCCGTGGCGGAGACCCACAGGGAGAGAATGATGAGCGAGATAGAGCGACGCGCCGGGACGCACATGAACCGTCGGATGGCGATGGGCGCGCTCGTGGCCGGAGCGGGCGCATTGGTATTCGGGCCCGCCGGGACAGCGCAGGCCGAAGAGGAGTCGACGGCGGGGCGCTGGATCTCCTGGGATGACGGCTGGGAGTATCCCATCGTCGGAATCGACGAGAGCGGGCAATGGGTCGTTGCTTTCGATGAAGGCGAGCACCTGGTCGACCCATCCGGGTGGATCTCCGACGACGCGACCTGGTACGCGATTTCCGCAGTCGGCGAGGATGGAATCTGGTACGTCGCCAATGACGGCTACGAGTACCTGATCGACGGATTCGATTCCTCGATCGAGTTCGTGGTCTGACATCGCTGCTGATCCGGTCGCTCGTGTAGGAGTTTCACATGATTTCGAGCCGCTTTCTGCGTTCGCGAGCAATATAAAGCATTGCCCACAGACCGGACCCCATGGGGTATTCTGGTCCGACCTCCAAAGCGATCGAGGCTTCGGCAACCCCCGAGGAGCACGGTTTCCTCGAGACCCAGTCGGCCCGCGTCATGGCCAAGGACGCCCGTCACATCGACGCGGCGATGGCCCAGGTGCGTGAGGCCGTGGCAATGCAGAAGCGCAGCGGCGGCTCTACGGGCGAGGCTTGATTCCATGAATGTCACCATCTTTGGAGCCACCGGCGCTCTCGGCCTGGAATGCACGAAGCAGTGCCTCGAAGCCGGGCACGTCGTCACCGTCCTTGCCCGCACGCCGTCGAAGCTTCCGGGTGGCTTGCGTGACCGGGTCGGCGTAGTCGAGGGGGACGGCCTCGACGCGGAGGCTGTCGACCGGTCGCTCTCGCAGGGCGCCGAGGCGATTCTATTCGCGATCGGAATCGACAAGCATTCGCCCGAGGACCTGTGCACCGACGTCACGCGCCACATCCTCGCCGCGATGCCGCGCCACGGCGTTCGCCGCTTCGTCTGGTGTGGCGGCGGCGCCAATCTCGTCGACGACGATGTGGTCACATTCGGTGCAAAGTTCGTCGAATGGTTCGCGGCCACCTTCATGGGGCTGCGGCACCGCGACAAGGTGAATCAGCTCGCGCTACTCGAAGGCCGCAAGGACGTCGAGTGGCTCGGTGTCCGTCCACTCCAGATGCGTCCGGGCCCGATGCGTGGGCAGTATCGACTCGGCTTCGAAGCGTTCAGCGGCCTGTCGAAAATCACCTTCGCAGACTGCGCGCACGCGATGGTCGGAATGCTCGACGACGACACTTGGCTCCACCAGGCACCGATCGTTCAGTACTGAGACCCGGCGACCGGCCGTGGTCGGAGTCGATGGCGTCTTCGGACTCGCGTACTAGTCTGTGGCGCGATGTTCGGCGCCTTCCGTTATCTGCTGGCACTTCTGGTCGTGCTGATTCACGGTCTCACCCAAAGCGACATCGACGCGCTACGCGATCGTGTCCGCGGCGTCGCGCGCGCTGCGACATCCGAGACACTTTGAATCATCCCGAAACGCGTTCGACCGGGACGAAGAGCAGTGACCGTACTGGAAGAAAGCAGACGGCTGCGTCCGGTTGGCTGGACTACTCGGAGGCGTCCTGCGCATCGAGGGCGGCGAGGATGTCCCGGCTCATGTTCTTGGCCCCCACGGCTGCCGGGTAGCCGAGGTAGAGACTCAGCTGCAAGATGACCTCATCGA
>CAXMSF010000062.1:0-11950 GCA_964196055.1 uncultured Gammaproteobacteria bacterium
GCGCGGCTGGCTTCGTTGATCGGCTGCGGCGTGCGGATACCCGCGACGACATCCTCGCCCTGCGCATTCTTCAACCACTCGCCGAAGAACACGCGCGCACCGGTCGCCGGGTCGCGTGTAAAACAGACGCCCGTCGCCGAGGCATCGTCCATGTTCCCGTAGACCATCGCCTGGACATTTACAGCGGTGCCCGGCGATTCGGGGATCCCGTTCAATTCGCGGTATTTTGCCGCGCGAGGATTGTTCCACGATCGGAAGACGGCGCCGATCGCTCCCCAGATCTGCTCCTCGGGTTTCTGCGGGAACGGGCGCCCTGTCTCTTCCTCGACCAGCCCGAGGTATTCCGCGACGAGGTCACGCAAATCCTCCGCGGTGAGTTCGGTATCGAGCGCAACACCGCGGGCATCGCGCGCCGCTTCGAGGCGCGCCTCGAAGCGAGCTCGCGGCAGTCCGAGAACCACATCGGCATACATCTGGATCAGGCGGCGATAGCTGTCCCACGCGAAGCGCTCGCCCGCAGACGCAGCCAATGCACCGACGCAGCGATCGTTGAGACCAAGATTCAGGATCGAATCCATCATTCCCGGCATCGAGACCGGCGCACCGGATCGGACCGAGACCAGCAGCGGATTCTCCGGGTCACCAAAGACCGCTCCCATCCGCTTTCCTACCCGCTCGAGCGCGCGCGCCACGTCGGTGCGCAAGGTCGGATCGAAGCGGCCACGGGCCGCTCGGAATTCGTCGGAGACCTGCGTCGAAATCGTGAATCCGGCCGGAACCGGCATGCCGATTCGGGACATTTCGGCGAGGTTCGCCCCCTTGCCGCCCAGCAGGCTCTTCTGGTCCGCACGACCGTCGGCCGTGCCGTCCCCGAAGTTCCACACCCGGCGGGCGGGCGACCTTCGCTTGCTGCGTGCAGGTTTGCGCCGGACCGGCCGTTTGCGCGGCCCCGACCGTCTGCGAGTGGTCACGCTGCGGGCTCCACCCGCTCAGCGAGGTAGCGCGAGACTGCATCGATCGAGACACGGTCCTGGCTCATGCTGTCCCGCTCGCGAATCGTCACACATCCGTCATCGACCGATTCGAAGTCATAGGTGACGCAGAACGGAGTTCCGGCCTCGTCCTGCCGGCGGTAACGCCGACCGATGTTCCCTGCGTCGTCGTAGAAGACGTTGAAGCGCTTGCGCAGCCCGTCGCTGAGCGCGCGGGCGGACTCGGCGAGCTTCTTCGAGAGAGGCAGAACCGCGGCCTTGATCGGCGCCAGGCGCGGATGGATCCGCATCAGCGTCCGGCTCTCCCCACCTTCGAGTTCCTCGAGAACGAACGCGTCTGCGAGAATTGCCAGGCAGGTGCGGTCGATGCCTACGGAAGTCTCGATCACCATCGGAACGAATCGTTCCTTTGTCTCCGGATTGGTGATGCCAAGGTCCTTGCCGGAGTATTCGCTGTGGCGCGAAAGATCCCAATCGCCGCGATCGTGGATGCCCTCGATCTCCTGCCAACCGAACGGAAACTCATATTCCACGTCGACCGCCGCCTTGCAGTAATGGGCAAGCTCATCGTCGGCGTGAGGCCGCGTGCGCAGGCGCGCCGGGTCGAGCCCGAGGTCATGATGGAACGCCATGCGCTCGTCGCGCCAATGCTCGAACCAGCGCTCCCGTTCCGACGGGTGGCAGAAGAATTCCATCTCCGCCTGCTCGAATTCCCGAGATCGAAAGGTGAAATTTCGCGGGTTGATTTCGTTGCGAAACGCCTTTCCGATCTGCGCGATCCCGAACGGAAGTTTCTGTCGCGAGGTCTCGCGCACGCGTTTGAAGTCGTTGAATATTGACTGGCAGGTCTCCGGTCGCAGGTAGGCCTGTGCGGCAGCGTCCTCTGATGCGCCGATGAGGGTCGAGAGCATCAGGTTGAAGTTGCGCGATTCCGTGAGATCGTGCTCCGAGCTGCCCTCGCGGGCCGAGCACTTGCCCGCGTCGTCGAGCTGATCGGCGCGAAACCGCTTCTTGCAGGCGCGGCAGTCGACCATCGGATCGCTGAAGTGTTCGGTGTGGCCGGAGGCATCCCAGGTGCGCGGGTGCGCGATGATCGAGCTGTCGACGCCCTCGACATCGCTGCGCTCGCGGACGACCCGCTGCCACCACCACTGCTTCAGGTTGTTCTTGAGCTCGACGCCGAGCGGACCGTAATCCCAGAATCCGTTGATGCCGCCGTAGATTTCGCTCGACTGGAAGATGAAGCCCCGGCGCGCGCACAAGGAGACGAGTTCGTCCATGTGCTCGAGGCGACGTTGGGTTGTCACGCGATCGGATGCCATGAGAAGGGATTCCTGCCAAGGAGGGGTGATGAGGCGCGCGAGTATATCCCGTTTGAGGCGGGCCGTTACAACCCGGGCGCGCAAGGTTGCTGGAGGATCCGGTCGAGGAATCGCTCGCTGCGCAGCTCCACACCGACGTGGAATCGCTGAAAACGGCTGATCAGCTGCTGTGCCTCGTCGAGCGACTGCCCCCCGATGCTGAGCCGGTCGAGCCTGCCGAAATCGAGCCGGAGCCCCTGCTCGAGCGCGCGCAGCGTCCCGAGGTGAACCCGCAGCAGCCCCTCCATCCGGGGAGCACAGACCCCGCAGACCACGCCACCGTCGGCCACGTGGAAATCGACCTCGGCGGTGCGTCCAGCGGACTCACCACAGCGAACGCAGTTGCGCAGCTCGGGCCGCAATCCGAGCGCGTCGAGCGCGCGCAGTTCGAGCAACGTGCGCAGACGCAGGCTGGGCTCCCAGATCGCGATCACCTTCAGGGCGTCGAGTGCAGAGTCGAACAACCGCCGCATGTCGGCGCGATTGCCGCCCTCGGGTGAGAGTCGGTCGAAGAGCTCGAGCAGGTAGCAGCCGAGCGCGAACCGCCCCGGGTCGATGCGCAACGGCTCGAACGCCTCGATCAGCCGTGCCTGATCGAGGCGGGCCATGGTCGTCTTTCGGCCGAAATCGACCTGCACGCGGAGATGATTGAAGAGATCGAGGGTACCGCCGAAGCGCCGGACGCTACGCCGAGCGCCCTTTGCAATCGTGGTCAATCGACCGGAGCCGGGAGTCAGCAGGTGGAGGATTCGGTCCGACTCTCCGAAATCGACGGAGCGGAGAATCAACGCCTCAGTTTCGATGCCCCTCACGCCGGGAATCTAGCGATTCCTTGCGCACGAAGGATTCACTCTGGCTGGCGGCGAGTTCCCGAACGACGTCTCGGCGGATGAAGACCTCTTCAGAACCCGAATTCGCGGCGTTGCGACCCATTCTGGCCCAGAGCGACCAGCCACCGAGAACCAACGTGACCGAGCCGATCGCGAAAGCCGCGACGATCGCCCAGCGCTTGAGACTGTCGGACAAGAACACCGGCTCGTCTTCGAGGTCACTCGGCTCGCCGAGCAACCGCAACACGGCGTCCTCGGCATCGAGCCCAAGCGCGTCCGCGACGGTACGGACGAATCCGCGTGAGAAACCATCGACTTGACGGTCGAAGGCGCCACCTTCGAGACGCTCGAGCGATCGCCGCGGGATCTGCGTCGCTCCCGCGAGCTCGTCCAGAGAAATCCCGCGCAGCTTGCGCTGACGCGCGAGATAACGCCCCACCGAGCCGTCGGGCTCCGTGGCGTCATCGCTGTCACTCAACGGAGGATCTTCAGATACTCCTCGGATTTTTTGCCCCATTTCCCTTCGGGCGTTTGCGCGACGGCTGCCCTCAAGTGACCGACCGCCTGTTTCCGCTTGCCCAGAGACACATAGATCTCTGCCATCCGGTAGTTGGCTTCCGCCCGAGCGCCAGGCGCGGGTTCCTGCTCGATCGCCAGCCGGAAGAACGAAATGGCCTCGACGGGCCGCCCTTCCTTCTGCTGCAGAATGCCGAGACTCAACAAGGCCGGCCAGTAATTTCGATTGTATTCGATCGCGAGATCCAGCTGCTCCCGGGCCACGACGTTGTTGCCAAGCCGCATTTCCGCGATGGCACGGTTGGTATATGCGCGCCAGACCGCCGGAAATGTCGCGTCGTCAACCAGAACCAGTGCCTGGGCGGCCGCATCCTCGTTGCGACCGATCATCAAGTAGAGCCCGGAGAGGTTCAGCCGGACGTCATGGTACTTCGGGTCGATCTCGAGCGCCCGGATCAGGTGGGCCTCGGCTTCGACCACTTTGCCCTTGCGCATATAGGCCTCGGCGAGAGCGGCGTGAATGCGCGGGTTCGTCGGCGCGAGGGTTTCAGCAACCAGGAGTTCACGCAGCCCGTTCGCGTAGCGCCCATTTTCCAGGTGATCTACACCGAGCTCGAAGTGCGAATTCGCCTGTTTGACGCGGTGTTCCGCTTCCCAGCGGTCCGCCGCCGTGACACAGCCCGAAAGCGCGAGCAGGGCCAGCAGCGCGACGGCGCACCGCAACCGAAGGCGGTGCGATGATTGCTTCGAATGCATCGATTTCTCCCCTCTACGCTCAGTAACGACTGAGCAGACGAATTCGTGATTCTTGCGGTGGCTCAGCGACCGCCGCTGCAGTTTTCGGACCCTTCCCACTCAGGGTCAGACGAAATTTGCTCAAGAGAGCCGCAGGCGAAGAGGCGAAGCGCTTCTTCGCCGGCGAATTGGTCTCGACTGCGATCGCCTCGGCGTCCGAAAGCGACTCCCGGATCGGCACGTCGCGTACCAAATCGTACGCCTCCGTGGCGGAGGGAGGCCGGGATGACGCGACGGAGGCGTGGGTCCGGGCCCGTTCGGGCACTTCCTCGACCAGATCGCACCACAGGGCAGCGGCTTTATCGGCTGCGTCGGCATCTCCGCTCGCAACCTCGTCCTCGTCGAACAGGAAGCCCATGCCCTCGGCATACGACAATGCGGCTTCGACGGCGGCGACCTCCTCGGGAAGACCCTCAGGATCCAAGTCGCTCGCCACTGCAACGACCTCGCCGGTACGGAGCGATCGGATCGCGATCTGGAGATGAAACCCACCGCCGGACAGCGCGCGAAGCGCCACTCCGGCGCGGGCGGGCCCGACGGGGAGTTCATCGATCGAGATCACCGGCGCGTTCAGCGACAGATGAAGGGAGCGGATCGCCCCCAACTCGGACTCGCCACGCGTGGCCATGGTGCAGAATTGCATTCATTTCGTATCGGTATCGGGATCGTCAGTCTTGAGACTCATCGGAGCGCAGTGCGACCGCGGAAGACCCTGCACTCACTGGGAATTCGGAACCGACTGTGAGCGCGAATTCACGCTCACAGAGGCCTTTCGCCGGCCCGGACGCCCGATACAATCTCGTCACCAGAATCGGGCAACCGCCCAGGGACACAGCCATGCCCGACAAGAAGACAGAAGAACTCGAAGGTGTCGCGATCCGTTTTACTGGGGATTCCGGTGACGGCATGCAACTCACCGGAACCAAGTTCACCGAATCGACTGCACTCGCGGGCAACGATCTCGCGACACTCCCCGACTATCCGGCCGAAATTCGCGCCCCCGCCGGAACGCTCGCTGGCGTGTCGGGATTTCAGATCCACTTCTCGTCGAAGGAAATCAGCACCCCGGCAGATCAGCCCGATGTGCTGGTCTCATTCAACCCGGCGGCACTGCGCGCGAACATAGACGACGTGCGCCCGGGCGGAATGGTGATCGTCAACACGGACGCATTCAACGACAAAGCTCTCGCGCGCGCGGGCTACGACGAAGACCCCCTTCCGGGGTTACGCGATCGCGTGACGCTGGTCGAGATCCCGCTAACACGCCTCAACCGCGAAGCGCTGAAGGATCTGAACCTCAGCTACCGCGACGCGGACCGTTCGAAGAACTTCTTCGCGCTGGGGATCATGTTCTGGCTCTACCACCGCTCGATGGATCCGACGCTGCGCTGGCTCGAGAGCCGATTCAAGGGCGACATCCTCGAAGCGAACGTCCGCGTACTGAAGGCAGGCTACGCCTTCGCCGAAACCACCGAGATGTTCCCGGTTTCGTACGTGATTCCGAGCGCCAAGATCCAGCCGGGTACGTACCGCAACATCACCGGCAACACCGCACTCGCCTGGGGAATCGCTGCGGCCGGCACACTCAACGACTGCCCGGTCTTCCTCGGCGCCTATCCCATCACCCCCGCGAGCGACATCCTGCACGAACTCGCGCGCTATCGGCACTTCGGCGTCAAGACCTTCCAGGCCGAGGACGAAATTGCAGCCATCAGCGCGGCAATCGGCGCCTCGTTCGCCGGAATGCTCGGAGTCACGACCACCAGTGGTCCGGGCTTCGTGCTGAAGCAGGAGGCGCTGGGCCTCGCGGTGATGACCGAGCTGCCACTGGTCGTCGTCGACGTACAGCGCGGCGGCCCTTCGACCGGCATGCCCACCAAGATCGAGCAGGGAGACCTGCTACTGGCATTGCACGGGCGAAACTCGGACTGCCCGGTCGCGATCCTTGCCCCCTCGTCGCCCGGCGACTGCTTCCACGTCATGATCGAGGCCTTCTCGCTGGCGGTGAAGTACATGACGCCGGTCGTGGTGCTCTCCGACGGCTACCTCGCGAACAGCGCGGAGCCCTGGCTCATCCCGGATGTCGCGTCGCTGCGGCGCAGTCCGGTGAAACACCACACCGAGACCAGCGGATTCCAGCCCTATCAGCGCGATCCGGAGACCCTGGCCCGCCCGTGGGCGGTTCCCGGAACGAAGGGCCTCGAGCATCGGATCGGCGGGCTCGCCAAGGACGAGAAGACGGGCAACGTGTCGTACGACCCGCATAACAACGAGCGCATGATCGAGCTGCGGGCCGAAAAAGTCGCACGCATCGCGAACGACATCCCGCCCATCGAAGTCAACGGCGACGACCAGGGAGGCCTGCTGCTGGTCGGTTGGGGCGGCACCCACGGCGCAATTTACGCGGCGGTGAAGGAAGCACGCAAGACCGGACTCAGCGTGTCGAACATCCACCTTCGACACCTGAGCCCCTTCCCGTCGAACCTGCTCGAAGTGCTGTCGCGATTCGACCAGATCCTCGTTCCGGAACTCAACCAGGGTCAGCTCTCACGCATCCTACGCGCAGAGTTCCTGCTGCCCGCGGAGCCGATGATCAAACAGCAGGGGCAACCCTTCAAGGTGAGTGAAATCCTGGAGCGTATCCGCGCGATCGTGCGCGAGGAGAAGTAGCGTGGTCGATATCGCCGCAAAGCTCACCCAAAAAGATTTCGCCACCGACCAGGACGTTCGCTGGTGCCCCGGCTGCGGGGACTATTCCATTCTCGCCAACGTCCAGCGGGTCATGCCCGAGTTCGGCATTCCGCGCGAGAACTTCGTGTTCATCTCGGGCATCGGCTGCTCGAGCCGTTTTCCGTACTACATGAATACCTACGGGATGCATACGATCCACGGGCGCGCACCCGCGTTTGCGTCCGGGGTCAAAGCCAGCCGACCCGAGCTGTCGGTATGGGTCGTCACGGGCGACGGCGACGGCCTGTCGATCGGCGGCAATCATCTGCTGCACGCCATCCGCCGCAACATCGACCTCCAGATCCTGCTGTTCAACAACCGCGTCTACGGGCTCACGAAGGGGCAGTACTCCCCGACCTCCCGCACCGGCATGAAGACGAAGTCGACGCCGGACGGCTCCATCGACTACCCCGTCGACCCGATCAAATTCGCCCTGGGCGCGAGCGCCACCTTCGTCGCGCGGACGGTCGATGTCGACGCGAAGCACCTGCAGCAGACGCTTCGGCGTGCCCACGAGCACAAGGGCACGGCCTTCGTCGAGATCCTCCAGAACTGCCCGGTCTTCAACGACAACGAGTGGATCGAAGTGGAGAACAAGAAGACTCGCAATGATGCCGCGTTGGTGCTGGAAGACGGGCAGCCGCTCGTGACGGGCTCGAAGGGGCAGCGCCAGGGCATCCGGATCGAAAACGGCATCCCTTCCGTCGTCCGACTCGGCGATGACGAGGACCCGGTCGCAGCCGGTATCGCGGTCCACAACGAACGGCACGACTCGCCCGCCTACGCGTTCGCGCTCGCGAGTCTCGAACGGCCGAGCTTCCCGATTCCGATCGGCGTATTCCGCGCGGTCGAACGCACCGCCTACGACGAGATGCTCGCGAACCAGGTCAGCCAGGCAATCGAGAAGCGCGGCGACGGCGATCTGCACGCGTTGCTCCACTCCGGCGACACCTGGGCCGTGGAGTAGCGCACGAGCTGCGCGCTTCGCGGGTGCTCCCGCGTGGTCGCGGGACCCGACGCTAGATCTTGGCGACGATCTCGTTCAGGGTCGCACTCGGGCGCATGGCCTGACCGACGAGCGCGCTGTCGGGTTTGTAGTAGCCGCCGATGTCCTGGGCGGAACCCTGTGCAGCATCGAGCTCCGCCACGATCTTCGCCTCGTTCTCCGCGAGCGCGGCGGCCACCGATGCGAAGCGGCCTGCGAGCTGCTCGTCGGCCCCCTGCGCGGCGAGCGCCTGCGCCCAATAGAGGGCCAGGTAGAAGTGGCTGCCGCGGTTGTCCAGCTCGTGAACTATGCGCGACGGAACTTTGCGGTTGAGGAGCAACACCGCGGTGGCTTCGTCGAGAGTTTCTCCGAGAATCCGAGCGCCTGCGTTGTCGTATCGCTCTCCGAGATGATCCAGCGAAGCCGCGAGAGCGAGGAATTCTCCGAGTGAGTCCCAACGCAGATGACCCTCGGCTTCGAACTGCTGAACGTGCTTCGGGGCGGAGCCACCGGCGCCGGTCTCGAACAGACCGCCGCCGTTCATGAGCGGCACGATCGAGAGCATCTTGGCGCTGGTACCGATCTCGAGGATCGGGAACAGGTCGGTGAGGTAGTCGCGCAGCACGTTTCCGGTTACCGAGATGGTGTCCAGACCCTTGCGAATTCGATCGAGCGAGAAGCGAGTCGCCTCGACGGGAGAAAGGATGTGGATCTCGAGACCGTCGGTGTCGTGCTCGGCCAGGTAGGCCTCGACTTTGCGGATGAGCTGCGCGTCGTGGGCGCGGTCGGCATCCAGCCAGAAGACCGCCGGCGCCCCGGTCGCGCGCGCGCGCGTAACCGCCAGCTTCACCCAGTCGCGAACCGCGGCGTCCTTGACCTGACACGCCCGCCAGATGTCCCCCGCCCCGACGACGTGCTCGAGCAGCGTGTTTCCGGCGATATCCACGACCCGGACGGTGCCGTCGTCGGTGATCTCGAAGGTCTTGTCGTGTGAGCCGTACTCTTCCGCCTTCTGAGCCATCAGTCCCACGTTCGGGACGCTACCCATACTGGCGGGATCGTACGCCCCGTGAGCCTGACAATCTTCGATCACAGCCTGGTAGACACCCGCGTAGCTGCTGTCCGGAATCACCGCCTTGCAATCCTGGAGTTCTCCCGCCGCGTTCCACATCCCGCCGGAGTCACGAATCATCGGGGGCATCGATGCGTCGATGATGATGTCGCTGGGGACGTGCAGATTGGTGATGCCCTGGTCGGAGTTGACCATCGCGAGCCCCGGCCCAGCGTCGTAAACCGCCTGAAGGTCCGCCTCGATCGCGGCGCTCTGGGCATCGGGAAGGCCGGCGATCTTTCCGAGGAGATTGCCCAATCCGTTGTTGACGTCGACGCCGAGGTCTTCGAGCGTGGCCGCGTGCTTTGCGAAGACGTCCGCGAAGAAGACGCGCACCGCGTGGCCGAAGATGATCGGGTCGGAGACCTTCATCATCGTCGCCTTCAAATGCAGCGAAAAGAGTACGCCGGTGCTCCTCGCGCTTGCAATCTGCTCTTTCAGGAAGGCGGTCAGCGCCTGCTTGCTCATGAACGTGGCATCGATGATCTCATGCGGCTGCAGTTCGAGGCCTTCCCGAAGCACGGTCGTGCCGCCGTCGGCCGCGACGTGCTCGATCCGAGCCACCGTGGCATCCGCCAGCGTCAATGACTTCTCGTTGTGCCTGAAGTCGCCGTGGGCCATGGTCGCAACGTGAGTCCTGGAATCGTCGGGCCAGGCCCCCATGCGGTGCGGGTTCTGCCGGGCGTACTCCTTGACCGCCTTGGGGGCTCGCCGGTCCGAATTGCCCTCGCGAAGCACCGGATTGACCGCGCTGCCCTTGAGCTTGTCGTAGCGCGCCTGAATCTTCCGTTCTTCGTCGTTTCCGGGCTCCTCAGGGTAAGGCGGCAACGCGTAGCCCTTGCTCTGGAGTTCCGCGATCGCCGCCTTCATCTGGGGGATCGAAGCGCTGATGTTGGGAAGCTTGATGATGTTCGCCTCGGGTTCCTTCACGAGACGCCCCAATTCAGCGAGACCGTCGGAAACCCGCTGTTCGGGGGCGAGCCCCTCCTGAAAGGCGGCAAGGATGCGGCCGGCCAGCGAGATGTCGCGAGTCTCTACCGTAACGCCCGTTGCAGCAGCAAATGCGCGAATGATCGGGAGAAAGGACTGCGTCGCCAAAGCCGGGGCTTCATCAGTCCAGGTATAGATGACGGACGGGGACGGACTCATGGTAGTGGCTCCGGGAGTGGTGCGGGGGGATGGGGTTCGACTGTCAGGGGCGGAGGTCTACCAAACCTGACGGGGGAATGGGTAGCCCCCCGCCTCGGTTCGCGCTCGCACCGGCAACTCGCCGGTCGACGTCGGTTCGGCTTCGGCTCGAGCAATCCCCAAGACAGGCTCGGCCGATGGGGTTTTCTTCCCCTAACCGACTGCCACACCTGTGGATTTCAGTCACACTATTCGCGTCCAGACGGAGCGACTTGGCAGCTGCTGTCGACGGATTCCGCGATTTCGACGACCCAGCTGGGCCAGATCGGTGCAGCCCTCTCCCATGTGGGACGTCATGAACACGCCGCATATTGGGCGTGAAAGCTCAGCGGCAATCGATCCCACCAGAAGGCGGGGCGAATTTCTACAGCAAGTCTGCCACGAAGCCCTTCGCCATCTGAAACCTCGGAATCGATGGCACGAAGCCTGCGCAGTGCTCGCATACGCACTGATCGCTGGCACTGAAAGGCAGCCTTTGCCCCAGTTCGCCGCGTCCGAAGGTGCGAGTAATGGTCAACTTCTGGAAAGAGGAATTCGCATTGGACCGAAACAAGGCATTCACGATCTACGCGCTGACACTGATCGCAGGAGTTGCTTCCGTCATCACCGCCTCACTGATGGCGGGATTCGCAACGCTCCCGACCCCGATGGTCTTCGTCGAACACGTCGCGCTGGGCCTCGGCATTCGCGCAGCCTACAAGTACATCGGCGGATTCGACCTGTCCGATTGGACCCTGACCGGCGAACCCATTCCCGCGACGATCGAAGCGGCGGAGCCGATGCCGGCTGGCGCGACCGCAGACGCCACGAGCTGAGTTCGATTCGGGAACGAGCGACGCGAAAGTCGAATTCGCCTCATCGCTCGTTCCCGCCCGTCTGCGCCCACCGCTCCCGGCCTTCCAGCCGCGAGCGGTAGACCCGTGCCCGGTTCTTCATGTCCGGGGCCAGCGGCCGTGGTACCGTGCATCGCCGTGGAACCGCGCAAATTCTCCACCTACCACATCCTGGTCGCGATCAAGCGCTGGCTTCCCGAGTGGCTCCGATACCGGCTGGACCCCTATAACAGCGAAGCGGACCGTTTCGTCGCGCGATTCGCCGTCGGCCTGAAGGACGGTGCTCGCGTACTGGATGCCGGCGCGGGTGAATGCCGTCACGCGATCCTGTTCGAACGCGCGCGCTACCTCTCCACGGACAACGGCTGTGGTGACGAGAATCGCTGGGATTACTCGGCCATCGATTTCGCATCCGACCTGGCGGAACTCGCCGTACCGGACGAATCGATGGATGTGGTGCTCAATATCAACGTGCTCGAGCATGTGTGCGAGCCACAGCGGGTCCTGCGTGAATGCCATCGAGTCCTGCGGCCGGGCGGCCAGCTTCTGCTGGTCGCTCCGCAGTCATGGCTGATGCACCAGGCCCCGAACGACTACTTCCGATATACG
>CAXMSF010000063.1:0-22642 GCA_964196055.1 uncultured Gammaproteobacteria bacterium
GCGAAGCACATGCTTCGCGTATGACTAACTTCCGCACCCCGCACACGGGCACTCCGCGTTGCTCGGGTTAATTAGTTGTGAATTGCGCCGCGGAACTCCCAACCGATGGGAGCCTGGAGAAGTTTCAGCGGCGAAGTCCCAGTCGCTTGATGAGTTCCTGGTACCGACCGGGACCGGTCCTCCGTAGGTAACTGAGTAGACGCCGACGCTGGCTCACCAATTTGAGAAGCCCTCGGCGCGAGTGATGATCTTTCTTATGTGTTTTGAAATGTTCGGAAAGCTCGTTGATCCGCTGCGTGAGCAGCGCAACCTGTACTTCCGTCGAACCGGTATCGGTCTCGTGCGTCCGGTAGTCGGAAACCGTCGCAACCTTGGTCGCTTTCGAAATCAACTTTGCTCCCGTGATATCCTGCTATCGCGTCGTGGCGATGCGTAGCGCCAGCCTGACGCGTTGAATTTCTCTGATGAAATCCCCCGGAGCGATCGTGCCGGGGGGGGGACGGGACCTCGGTAAAGAGGGCCCGATGGGGCCGTATTGTTGCAGAGTCACCCCTGAGGGGCAAGCGGAGGCAAAACCCGTACCGGATGAAGCCTCCGTCCCGGCCGGACTTCCATGACCGCGAGCAGCCGCCCCCCGGGTTCGACCGCCGAAATGCAGCTTCCAGGTCGGCGAGGCGGCCCCTGCGAGGCGATTTCACCCCCATGCCGCACCGTCGTCACGTCCGATTCATCCAGCTGAACGACCGGAAAGCCCAGCACGTCGGCCGGGGGAATGATGAATCGATCGACTTCGCCCTGCTCGGCCGCAGCCGCCAGTTCCTTGTCGGTCACCGCGTCCTCCAACGTGAACGGTCCGCTACGGGTGCGACAGAGATTCCTCAGGTGGCCGCCGCAGCCGAGCCGTTCCCCGAGATCCGATGCGATGACGCGGACGTAGGTTCCCGCCGAGCACGCCACCTCGACATCGATGTCGGGGGTCGCGAAGCCGCGCAGCTCGAGCCGGTCGATTCGAACCCGTTTCGGCGGCCGTTCGACCTCGCGTCCCTGCCGAGCGAGCTTGTGCAACGGAACACCGTCCCGCTTGACCGCGCTGTACATCGGCGGAACCTGCTCGATCTCGCCGAGAAAGTGTCCGAGCGCATCGCGCACCGCCGCTTCGTCGGGCAAAGGGCCTTCGTGCCGACACAGGACTTCGCCTTCCGCGTCGAGCGTGTCGGTCGTTTCGCCGAATCGGATCGTCCCGACGTAGACCTTTTCGCCACCTTCGAGAAACGGCACGAGCTTGGTCGCGGATCGGACCGCGAGCGGCAGGACACCGGTCGCGAGCGGATCGAGCGTCCCGAGATGCCCAACCTGGCGGGTTCCGAACCAGCGGCGGGCTGCGTCGACCACGTCGTGCGAGGTCCAACCCTGCGGCTTGTCGACCCCAACGAAGCCCGACGGCCCGCTCCGCTCCCAACGGCGCGGCTTATTCTTCCTCGCCATCGGCGATCTCCCTGAGCAACGACAGCGTCCTGTCACCCTGTTCGAGAGTCGGGTCGTAACGAAACTCGAGTCTCGGCACTCGGCGCAGCGGCAACACCTTGGCGATCTTGCCGCGCACGAAGGCTGCCGCGCTCTCGAGCCCATCTTCGACCGCGGTCAATGCCTCTTCGGAACCGACAGCGACCGAACTCCAATAGACCAGCGCGTTCGACAGATCCGGCGCGCAGTCGAGACGGGTCAGCGTCACCATCCCGATCCGGGGATCACTCACGTCCTCGCGCAGGACGCGTGCGATCTCTTCCTTCAGCAGCTCGGCGATACGTTCGGTTCGGCGGGACACGGCTCATTCCACGGGTTCGGCCGCGCCAAAAGGCGGCTCGGCTTCTTCGTAACGGCCTTCTCGGTACGGAAGGTCGATCAATTCCAGGTCGCTGTTCATGACCTCGGCCAAGTGCAGTTCTTCGACGAATGTCAGGGCCTGCTCCAACACCTCGCGCACCCTGCGCCGGTCGGAGCCGACGGTCGAAAACCCCAGTACGGCGAGCTGCCAAGTGCCCTGACCACCGACCTCGGCCACCGACAGATTGAATCGGTTTCGGACCCGCTGGGCGATGGAGCGCACGACACCGCGTTTCGCCTTCAATGAATGTGAGCCGTGAATCTGGAGTTCGACCACGGCGGCCCCGACGATCATTCGAGAGTCGGGGGCTTCTCGGAGAGCTTGTAGGTCTCGATCATGTCGCCGATCTTGACGTCGTTGTAGCCGTCGATCCCGATGCCGCACTCGAATCCCGAAGCGACATCGCGCGCATCGTCCTTGAAGCGCTTGAGCGAACCCAGCTTGCCCTCGAAGATCTGGACGCCGTCGCGAACCAGTCGACACAGGTCCGAACGACTCACCTTGCCTTCGGACACGTAGCAGCCCGCGATCGTGCCGATCTTCGGAACCGTAAAGGTCTCGCGCACCTCGGCACGGCCCTGGAATTCTTCGGTCACGGTCGGCGGCAGCAGCCCGACCATGGCGGCACGAACCTCGTCGATGAGTTCGTAGATCACCTTGTACATACGCACGTCGACGCCCTGCCCCTCGGCCTCCCGGCGGGCGGACGGATCCGGGCGGACGTGGAAACCGACGATGATCGCACCGCTCGCCTTGGCGAGCATGACGTCGGTCTCCGTGATCGCACCGACACCCGAGTAGATGACGTTGACCTTGACGTCGTCGGTCGACTGCCGCAGCAGCGCGTCGCGGACGGCCTCGACCGAGCCCTGCACGTCGCCCTTGAGCACGATCGGCAGTTCCTTCACGCCACCGCCTTCGGCTCGTAGGAAGAATTCGTCGAGACTGAAGGTCGGTCGCGCCTCGGCCGGTCGCTTGCGCTTTTCGTCGAGGCGATGGTCGATGATCTCCTTGCCGATGCGCTCGCTCTCGACGACATGCACCGCTTCACCCGCCCCGGGAACACCGGAGAGCCCCGTCACCTGCACCGGCACGGACGGCCCCGCCTCCTTCAGACGCTTGCCGTTCTCGTCTTCCATGGCGCGCACCCGGCCCCATTCGGTGCCGACCACGACCACATCGCCGCGCGAGAGGGTGCCCTCCTGGATCAACACCGACGCGACCGGGCCACGTCCCTTGTCGAGGCGCGCCTCGAGCACGACACCCTTCGCACGAATCTTGGGATCGGCTGTGAGTTCGAGCACTTCGGCCTGGAGCGCGAGCATCTCGAGCAACTTGGGCAGGCCCGTTCCCTTGGTCGCAGAGACGTCGACGCAAATGACGTCGCCGCCGAATTCCTCGGGGATGAGGTCGTGCTCCATCAGTCGCTGTCGGGTCTTCTTGGCGTCGGCGCCGGGCAGGTCGCACTTGTTGACCGCGACGACGATCGGCACTTCGGCCGCCTTCGAATGAGCGATCGCCTCGACGGTCTGCGGCATGATGCCTTCGCTGGCCGCAACCACGAGGATCACCATGTCGGTCACCTGTGCGCCGCGGGCGCGCATGTCGGTGAAGGCCGCATGGCCGGGCGTATCGATGAAGGTGAGCAGTTTCCCGTCGACCGTCACCCGGTAGGCGCCGATGTGCTGGGTGATCCCGCCGGCCTCGCCGCCGACGACGTCCGTCTTGCGCAGCGCATCGAGGAGGGAGGTCTTGCCGTGGTCGACGTGGCCCATCACCGTGATGATCGGCGCGCGCCCGACTCGGTTCTTCGGATCGGAGGCTTCAACGGATATATCGAGATGACTCTGCTCGTCGAAACCGACGTCCTGGAGCTCGTGCCCGAACTCGCCCGCGACCTTGCGAGCCATGTCGACATCGAGCAGTTGATTGATCGACACCATCGTGCCGAATGCCATCAGCTTCTTCTGGACTTCGGGCGCCTTGGCGCCGAGCAGCCGCGCGAGTTCGCCGACCGAAACGCTGCCTTCGACACGAACGGCCTTCGCGGTCTCTTTCCCCCCGGCGGCAGCCGGGCGCTGCGGCGCAGCATCGCGGCGGCGACGGCGAGGGGACGTCATCGAGCGCGGATCGACGGTGACCGGGCGCCGGGCCGTGCCGCGGCCCGTGGCCTGGCGGGCCAGCGTCTCCTGCTCACGCAGGTTCACGACTTCGCGCACGAGCTTGCGCTGCTTGCTGTCCTTGCTGTCCTTGCCGTCCTTGCCGTCGCGGCGTTCCTGAGTACCGGCCGGAGTCGACGGGGTCGCGGGCGGCTTCGCCTCTTGCGAGGGTGCCTTGGCGGCCTTGCTCGGGGCGGCTGTCTTGCTCGCATCGGCTGCGACAGCCGGCTCGGCTTCCAACTCCGGCTTGGCGACGATCTCCGGCGCCTCTTCCGATTCAGCGGTAACAACCGCGGGTTCCGGCTCGACCGCGATCGGTTCGGGCTCGGGCTCCGGCTCGGCCTTCTTGCGCCGGCGTATGACCGCTGCGCCACCGCCGCGCGTAACCCGCTTCTCGGTGACGACTTTCTTTTCACCGGAATCGCCGTACTTGGCGCGAATCTTCCCGGCGTCTTCCTCCTCGATCGAGGCCATGGCGCTCTTGAGTTCGACGCCCACCAAGTCCGCCTTCTCGACGATCTCGTTGCGGTCGATTCCCAGTTCTTCGGCCAGCTTGTATGCCCTGATCTTTGCCATCAGCTCTTCATCGCCTTTACGTCGTCAGTCCGCGCGCGTGCCGACCTTCGAGATTCTCCTGAATCACCCGGTCGTTTCTTCACCTTCGGTCGCTTCTACCGATTCCGTCTCCGCGTCGGCCGCTATCGCCGCCTCGGCGGCTGCGGCTTCGGCAGCTGCCGCCGCTTCAGCAGCTGCGGCGACCTGCTCGGCCTCGATACGCTCGACTTCGAGACGCGCCGCCTCTTCCTCTTCGGCCTTCTTGCGCACCGCGAGTTCCACGGCCTTTTCCTTGATCGCCTGCGCGCCGGCTTCGTCGATGCCCGGTAGCGAAGTCAGCAGATCGCCCTGACAGGCCGCGAGATCCTCGAGCGAGGTAATGCCCTGCTGGAGCAGGAGTTCACCTTCGGGATCGCCGCAGCCCGGCACGACCGCCACCGCCTCGGAAAGCCAGGCGGCGAGTTCACTCATCTTGGTCTCACTCTTGATGTCGATCCGCCATCCGGTGAGCTGCACAGCGAGGCGCACGTTCTGCCCCTTGCGGCCGATCGCGAGCGACAACTGGTCGTCCGGCACGATCACATCCATCGACTTCTCGCCCTCATCGATGATGACCTTCGAGACCTGCGCGGGCGACAGTGACGAACAAACGTAACGGGCCGGATCCGGGCTCCAGGGCACGATGTCGATGCGCTCGCCGCGCAACTCCTGCACGACCGCCTGTACGCGGCTGCCCTTCATCCCGACACACGCACCGACCGGGTCGACGTCGCTGTCGCTGGAAAGCACCGCGATCTTCGCGCGGCCACCGGGCTCGCGCGCAGCCGATTCGATCCGGACGATCCCCTCGTAGATCTCGGGCACTTCCTGCTCGAAGAGTTGCGTGAGGAATTCGAGGCACGCGCGCGACAGCACGATCTGCGAGCCCTTCGCGGCCCTGTTCACATCGATCATGTAGGCCCGAATCCGGTCGTTCGGCCGATAGCTCTCGCGCGGCACCTGCTCTTTCAGGGGGAGCACTGCCTCGGTCCGGCCTAGATCGACGATGATTGCGCCCTTCTCGAAACGGCGGACGATGCCGTTCACGATCTCGCCCTTGCGATCCTTGTACTCGTCGTAGACCGTGTCGCGCTCCGCTTCGCGGATGCGCTGGATGATCACCTGCTTCGCGGCCTGCGCCAGGATCCGACCGAAGCCGGAGGTATCGAGCTTCACCCCGATCTCGTCGCCCACTTCGGCGTCGGGATCGAACTCGTGCGCGGCAGCGAGCGCGATCTGGGTATCCGGCGAGGTCACTTCTTGGACGACTTCTCGAAACTCGAACAGCTCGATCTCACCGAGTTCATCGTTGAACGTGGCTTCGATTTCCTTGTCCTGGCCTACCTCGCGGCGGGCAGCCTGTTTCATCGCCTCTTCGAGTGCGCCGATGATTTCCTTCGCATCGATGCCTTTGTCCTTGGCGATCTGGTCGATTTCGCGTTTCAGGCCGATCATGCACGCTCCATCGCAGATTTCTCGTTCTTCCGCTTCATTTCAGTCTCACTGCTGCCCGCGAAATCCTCGCGGGTGAATTCGTAGATCGAGCTCGCCGTGGCAACCTCCGAGAATGGAATTTCGAACTCGAGTCCGTCGACCTCCACACGAACGATGCCGCCATCGAATGCCACGAGTCGACCACGAAATCGCCGACGGCCGTTCACGGGCTGATGCGTTTCGATTCGCACCTCGGAGCCGCACGCCGCACTGAAGTCCTTCTCGCGCGCGAGCGGTCGATCGAGGCCGGGCGACGACACTTCGAGCCGGTACGGCGCCGCAATCGCATCGGTCGCGTCGAGATGAGTTTCGATCTCGCGCGAAATCTCGGCGCAGCGCTCCACCGGCACCCGGCCGTCGCCGACCTTGGTGTCGATCACGGCACGCAGCAGCCACGGCTGCCGGCCGCGTTTTTGCACGATGTCGACGAGTTCGAAACCCGCGTCTTCGACGATCGGTTCGATCAGGATTCTCAGTTCCTCCGGGATGTCTCGATACACGTCATTTCGACCTGCTGCTCTCTTCGCATCCACAAACAAAAAAAGCGGACATCAGCCCACTTTCCCTTCCAGACGAAGCCGCCCGCCCGGAACCCAACCAAGTGTCACTCGCCCACATCTCACACCCGTTCTCGCGCGTCCGTCCCTGAGCTTCGGCCCGGGCGAGCGATCAGCGGTTGCTCATGTAAGCCCGCGTAATCTATCCAAATTCCTGTCGGAAAGCAATCAGGATCGACGGTCGGGGGGGATTTCCAACGCCCCCACCAGGTCCGAGATCCGTTCGATCCCGTGGCGCTTCAGATAGTCCTCGATGCCGTCGACGATCTCCCCCGCCACAGCCGGGTTGAGGTAGTTCGCCGTGCCGACCTGGACCGCCGTCGCTCCGCAGAGCAGGAACTTGATCGCGTCGGCCGCCGTCACGATCCCGCCGATTCCGCAAATCGGGAGCGTAACCGCCCGCGAAGCCTGCCAGACCATGCGCAGAGCGATCGGCCGGATCGCGGGCCCCGACAAACCGCCGAGCACGTTCGAGAGCACCGGCCGGCGGGTCTCGGGATCGACCTCGAGCCCCTGCACGGCGTTGATGAGGGAGATGCCGTCGGCTCCCTCGGCTTCGCAGACACGCGCCATCTCGCCGATGTCCGTGACGTTCGGCGAGAGCTTCACGAGCAGCGGCCCCGAAGCGGCGCGACGCACGCTGCGAACGAGTTCCGCGAGGACCTTCGGATTCTGCCCGAATTCGATCCCACCGCTCTTCACGTGCGGGCAGGAGGCATTGACTTCGAGCCCGGCGATGCGCGGCGACTCGGACAGTCGCTCGGCGACGGCCGCGTAGCCCGCGATCTCGGTCTCGAAAAGACTCGCAATCACCGTCACGCCGTCGGGAATCATGGGGAGCTTTTCGTCGATGAACGCATCGACGCCGACATTCTCGAGACTGATCGCGTTCAGCATCCCCGATGGGGCCTCTGAAATACGCGGCGGCGGGTTTCCGAAGCGCGGCTTCAGCGTGAGGCTCTTCGCCACGAAGCCGCCGATTCGGCGCAGGTCGAGGAAGGGCGCGAACTCGCTGCCGTAACCGAATGTCCCCGATGCAGTCAGAACCGGGTTGCGCAGCGGGATTCCCGCGAGGTCGACCCGGGTATCGGGAGCCTGGGAAGCGCTC
This sequence comes from uncultured Gammaproteobacteria bacterium, assembly GCA_964196055.1. GTDB lineage: Bacteria > Myxococcota_A > UBA9160 > UBA9160 > SMWR01 > JAFDEI01. Next base: position 7,798 of record CAXMSF010000063.1, read on the forward strand.
ACGGCAGCCCCTCCCACGCGACATGCTCGGCGGCGAACATCGGTCCATCGCGACAAACGAGCGCGTAACCTCCGGTCGAGAGCGGCGCGGCACAGCCGAGGCACACGCCGAATCCGCAAGCCATGTTGTTTTCGAGCGAGACCACACACGGCCGGCCGCGCTCAGCCGAGATCTCCGCGCAGCGGCGCATCATCGGCGTCGGCCCGCAGGCGTAGACGCGGGCCGTCCCATCCTCCGCGAGTTCCGCCTCGAGCAGCGCCGTCACGAGACCCCGCTCGCCCGCACTTCCATCCTCCGTCGCGAGTCGCAGATCGACGCCGAGGGATTCGAAATCCTCGACGCCCATCAGGTCATCGCGCGACCGGGCCCCGAGCAACACCGACACTTCGGTATTCACCCGCGCGCGCGCCGCGAGTTCGTAGACGGACGCGATTCCGGTTCCGCCCGCGACGAGGATGGCTCGTTCGCCCGACTCCGGCAGGTCGAATGAGCGGCCGAGTGGCCCAACCAGCGCGACGCGCTGCCCCGGCAACACGTCGGCGAGCAGGCCGGTTCCGCGGCCGCTTACTTTGTACAGAATCTCGACCACCGCACCCGCGCCCGCGGGCGCCGCTCGGTACACCGCCATCGGGCGCGGCAACAGCGGGTCGCTGCGCGCGACATCCGCACGTGACCCCGGCGACAGCATCACGAATTGACCGGGGCCGAATCCGCACCAGCCATCGACCTGCAAACGCAGTCGCCGGTTCGTGCCGCCCTCCGAGCGATTCTCGACAACCACGGCATCCGTCCGAATCGGCGCCGGATCAACCACGGTTCACCTCGATCTTCAGGCTCTTGACCTTGCGCGACAGGCTCTCGCGCGCGATCCCAACCGACTCAGCAGTCCGCGAAATATTCCAGTCGTGGGCGCGTAAACGTGCAATCAGGAATTCACGTTCGAAATTCCGGCGCGCCTCGCTGAGCGTGCCCGATCCAAGATCGGCGCCGCCGGGCGTCGAAACGGCGCGGGACGGAGTGGGCAGATCGGGCGCGCCGATCACCTCCCCTGGCAGCATGATCACCAGGCGCTCCATCAGGTTCCTGAGTTCGCGCACGTTTCCGGGCCAGGTCTGCTGCATCAGTCGTCGTTCCGCCTCCGGCGTGAGTTTCTTGCACTGGACGCCGGCCGCGGCGCAAAACTCCGCGATGAAAGCTCGGGCCAGGACCGGAATGTCTTCGGAGCGCTCCCGCAGGCTCGGCACCCGAAACGGAAGCACGTTGAGACGGTAGTACAGATCTTCGCGGTAACGACCCGCAGCAATCTCATCCTCGAGGTTGCGGTTCGTCGCTGCGATCACCCGCACATCGACCTGGATCGTCTCGGTTCCGCCGACGCGCTCGAATTTCTGCTCTTGGAGCATCCGCAGCACCTTGGCCTGGGTCATCAAGCTCATGTCGGCGACTTCATCGAGGAAGATCGAGCCGCCATCGGCGACTTCGAAACGGCCGCGCTTGCGCGCCACCGCCCCCGTGAATGCACCCTTCTCGTGCCCGAAGAGTTCCGACTCGATCAGGTCCTCGGGAATCGCCGCACAGTTCACCTCGACGAACGGACCGTCGGCGCACTTGCTGCGCAGGTGAATCTGGCGGGCGACGAGCTCTTTGCCCGTACCGTTTTCCCCCGTGATCAAGACCCGGCCGTCGGTCGGCGCAACCGTGTCGATCTGCTGCTTGAGCCGCTGGATCGATTGGGAATCGCCGATGATGTCGCGAGCCTGCACGTTCTGCGCGCGCAGGCGCGCAATCTCGAGTTCCAGCCGCGAACGTTCGAGTGCGTGCTGGATGGTGAGCAGCAGCTTGTCGATCGAAAGCGGCTTCTCGATGAAGTCGAACGCACCGAGCCGTGTGGTGCGTACCGCGGTCTCCACCGTCCCGTGTCCGCTCATCATCACAACCGGCAGATCGGGCCAGCGCCCGCGCACATCGGCGAGGATCTCGACACCGTCGCGCCCCGGCATCGCAATATCGAGCAACAGCAGCTCGGGCAGACCGTCCTGCACGAGAGACGTCAACGCGGCCTCGCCGTCTTCACAGGTGGTGGTCTCGAAGCCCTCATCCTCGAGGATGCCCGCAATCGAGCTGCGGATCCCCGCTTCGTCGTCGACGATGAGGATGCGTGCCATCCCGCTAGACTCCCCTCACCGGGAACTCGACGACCACGCGGGTGCCGGTCGGTTCGACGCCGTGGGCGCGCACGTAGCCACGGTGATCGGCGACGATGCGCGAGACGATTGCAAGCCCGAGACCGGTACCCTGGCGCTTGGTCGAGAAATACGGTTCGAAGACCCGCCGGCGATCCTCGGCCGGGATCCCGACGCCGTCGTCCGCGATTTCCAGGAACACGCTCTCGATTGCGGCATCGTGGCTCGTCTCGAGGTGGATGCGGCCCGGAGCGTTCTTCGCCTCGTCGCGGCTACGGACGGCTGCGATCGCGTTGTCGATCAGATTCGTGAGTACGCGTCGGATCTGGTCGCGGTCGAGTTCGAGGGTGGGCAGATGGTCGTCGAGGTCGACGTCGAATTCGGCACCTTCGGTTCCCTGATAGCTCGCGACCGCATCGCGTACGATGCGGTTCAGGTCAGCGGGCTTCGGGTCGGCGGCGGGCAGACGCGCAAAGTTCGAAAACTCGTCGACGAGCACCTTCAGGCTGTCGACGTGGTCCGAGATCGAGTCCACGCACTCATCGAAGACCCGCGCGTCGTCGCCCTCGTCGAAGCGATTGCGGAAACGCCTCCGGATCCGCTGCGCCGAGAGTTGGATCGGCGTCAGCGGATTCTTGATCTCGTGCGCGATTCGCCGCGCGACCTCACGCCACGCCTCCATCCGCTGAACCTTGAGGAGCTGACTGTAGTCATCGAGCACGACGACGGTGCCGAGGGGCTCACCTGATTCGCCGTGCAACACTTCGATCGTGACGAGCAACGCCGCGACATCATCGCCGATCGGCACCTGAACCTGACGGCGGATCGGTCCGCGCGCGGCCGGATGCAAGTTCCCCGCGAGCATCTCCAACAGCTCCTTGCAACGTGCAACCTCCGCTATCGCGCGACCGATGGCCACCATCCCGGGCGGAATGTCGAGATATCGCTCCGCCGCGGGGTTGATGGTGTGAATCCTGCCGGTCGCATCGAGCGAGACGACTCCCGCACCGATGGTGCCCACGACGGTCTCCATATAGCGACGGCGGCGCTCCAATTCCTCGTTGCTCTGCTCGATGCGAGTACGCGCATCGAGCAGGTCGTGGGTCATGCGGTTGAACGATTGCACCAGGAAGCCCACCTCGTCGTCGGACGAGCGCTCGACGACGACATCGAGGTTGCCGCGCGCAACCTCGGCCGTGCCCTCCGCGAGCAATCGAATCGGCCCGGTCACACCCTTTGCGAGCCGCAGGCCCATCCACGAGGCGAGCATCACGATCACGAGAAAGGCGAGCAGCAGTTCGAGGAGATAGGCCGAGCGGATGTGGCCGGCGGTGGGCTGGAGTACCCGATACTCGTCGAGCGTCGCGCGAATGCTCGCGACCTTGCGCGATTGCGAGAACGGAATGAACGAGTTCACGACCACCGCACCGAGCCGCTCCGCTGGGCGTCCGAGCACGACGATCGGCACCACCGCACGAATCACGTCGCCACTGCCGACCTCCTGCGCGCGCCAGACCGACTCGCCCGCGAGACCATTGCGGACGAGTTCCCCGTCGTGGCTCGAGAAATTCATCGCCGGGATCTCCGGATTGATCGCGCTCACGAGTTCACGGCCGTCCGCCGCGAAGACCTCGACGACTCCGAGGTTGTATTCACGCTGTCGCTCGAGCACATAGGCCTCGAGCGCCTCCGTGGCGCCGCCCAGCAGCAATCGTTCGCCCGCGATCCCGTCCGCGATCCGCCCGCCGTAGAACAGCGCGCTCTCAGCGGTCGACTCATAGTAGGCCTCGGCGACTTCACCGCTCTGTTCGAGCGCGCGGTCGACCTGGACACTGAACCACTTGTCGATCGACTGCGCGATGAAGAATGCGGACACGATGAACAGACCCGATGTCGCCATCAGCGCGATCAGCACGAAGGCCACCGCGAATTTCAGATTGAGCTTGGATCCGAGGATGCCCATGCGCCGCGCACTCACGAGCCGCCAGAAGTTCCGGGCAATCAGGAATCCCAGCAACAAGATCAGCATCACGGTGAAGGCGTTCAGGAACAGGAACAAGCCACTGTCGCCGACGCCCTGAGTCAACCCCGTGATCGGTGGCAGCAGCAACAACGCACCCACCACAGCCGCGAGCACGAGGCTGATCCAGAACTCGCGCAGACGGCGCCGGCTCTCGGCGGCCGGCGGCCGCTCGGGGGCCCGGGCTTCCGAGCCGCGGCTGGAAGACTCGTCGCTCGGGGGATGCATTGCGGCCTTCGGCGGCGGGGCCTCTGGCATGGAATCGGCGGCCTCGCGATCGGCGGCCGGCCGCCCACGGGGGCGCCGACGGCGCTGGCAGTGAGTTGCGCCAAAGCGTCTAAACCATCGAAAAAACTAATCAAACAGCTCCTTCTATGCAAGCGATTCTCGTCAAGATTGGCCATTGATTCGTCGATGAGATCAACGCCACCGCCCCTCTCGCAGACCAGGAGAGCGCTTGACCTCGATTCTTGACCGCCACCGTGAGCGCTTCCAGGCGACTCCCGGCGACAACCAGGCCTTCGAAGCCCTCGAGGAGCACTATTTCCTCGCCGGGAACTGGAGCGAAGTCATCGCGCTCTACGAGCACCGGCTGACCGCGCCCGCTCTCGGAGTGAACCGCAAGGAACTCGCCCAGGTCCGGTTCAGAATGGGCCAGGTCTACCAGGAGCGACTCGGGGACAGCGAGCGCGCGATCGAATGCTTCACCGCGGTGCTCCAGGACGACCCCGGCAATCGCCAGGCACTCGCGCAGCTGCGCCGGGCCCACTCCGAGCACGAACGCTGGGACGTTGCGCTACAGATCGCCGAGGTCGAATGCGAGTTGCCGATGCGGCCGAGCGAGCGCGCAACACTGCTCGCCGAGATCGGCTCGATCTGGCTCGACCACCTCGACGACCCCGAACAGTCGCTCACGCAGTTCGAATCCGCTCTCTCAGAGCAGCCTGACCACCGCAACGCGCTGGAAGGCACGGCGCGAGCCTACGAACGCTGCGAGCGATTTCCAGAGGCTGCCGAAGCCTGGGAGCGACTCGTTGGCCAGCTCAAAGGATCCGACCGCGCGTCTGCACGGGTCGCCCTCGCTCGCCTGACGGCGGGCCCGCTGGATCAGGCGGAACACGCGCATGACCTCTACCGCACAGCGCTCGGCGACGACCCGAACAATCGCGACGCGATCGTCGAAGTCGCGGCCCAGACGCAAGCGCGCGAGCAATGGCCGGCGCTCGCCGACCTCCTCGAACGGCGCTTCGAACTGGAAGACGGGAACGCCGAGCGTGCGGAGATCGCCGCGCAGATCGGTCGACTGAACGACGAACGGCTCGGGAACCCGAGCGCGACACGCATCTGGCTCGAGCGCGCGGCAGAACTCGGCAGCGAGCAGTCGGACGTCTACGAGACGCTGGCCGACTTCGCACGCGAAGGCAGCGACGATGACGCGCTGTTCGCACACCTCCGACAGGCGCGATTGCTCCTCGGAGAATCGGCGCCAGTCTCGATGCTGCTCGAACTCGCAGCACTCCATTCCGACCGCGGTGAAGACGACAAGACGATCGCCGAGGTCGAGTGTGCTCTGCGGCTCGCCCCCGACGACGCGCTCGCGATCGAAGCTCTGTCCGACGCGCTCGCGAGACAGGGACGCGACGAGGAACTCATCGAAGTGCTAGAGCGGCGCGCGGCGCTCGCGGCGCACGACCCGGAGGCGCGCGCTTCAGCGCACGCCGAGCTCGGCGCGCTGTTCGAAGACCGCCTGGGAGACCCCGACGCGGCACGGCGCGCGTACGAACAGGCCTTCGAAGCGGACCCCACCACGCCCGGGATCGCGCCCACCCTCGAACGCCTGTACCGAAAGTCCGAGGACTGGGAAGCGCTTCGCGATTTCCTCGAGGTTTCGGCGCGCTTCGGACCCGAATCCGAACGAATCGGTTCGCTGTGCTCGCTCGCCGCGCTCGAAAGCGACCACTTCAGCGATCTCGCAGGCGCCGCCCGCGCCCTCGAAGCGGCGCTCGAACTCGATCCGATGAACTCGGTCGCGTACCGCGGGCTCCAACACATCGCAATCGAATCCGACGACGAGAACCTGCTGCTCAGCGCGTACCGGCGCGAAGCCGACGTCAGCAGCGACGGCGACCGGACCACCTTCCTGATCGGCGAAATCACGCGAATCCTCGAGTCGCGCGGCGAAGTCGACGCGGCGCTCGACTGGGTGCGCAGCCGAATCGAGATCTGCCCCGACGACCTCTCTACGCTCTCGACCTGTGCGGATCTGGAAGAGAAGCTCGGAGACACCGCAGGCTTGATCGCGACCCTCGAGGCGCTCGAAGCCCTGCTCCACGCCGATGAGCAGGCCCCGAACCTGCGGCGTCTCGCCGAGGCCTACGGCTCAGTCGCTCGCACGGACGACGCACACGCCGCCTGGGAACGCGCGGTCGCGATCGACCCGACCGATATCGAGTCGCTTCGAGCGCTCGCCGATCACTTCGAGACCGACGGCCGACTAAGCGATCTCGCCGACGTCCAGCGGCGATTAGCCGACCTGCTGCCCGCCGAAGCGCGCGCAGAATGCCTGGACGCGCTCGCGACTCTATTGGTGGACCGGCTCGGCGATATCGATGGCGCGATCACCGTCCTCGAACGGCTGAACCGGGAAGTGCACGCTCCCGGCGATGCGCTCGAGCGCTACGAATTCCTGCTCGAGCGCGGCGAACGCTTCGAGGATCTCGCCCGACACCTCGCACAGCGAGCCGCAGAAGCCGGCGACGATTCCGCGGCTATCGATCTGCGCCGCGCCAGGTTGCTGATCGACTTCCTCGACCGCCCGCACGACGCAGCCGACGCCTATCGCGCCGTCCGCCAACAGGTGCCCGGGTCGAACGAGGCTGCCGAGGGTCTCGAACGCGCGTTGCGGGCGGCGGGCGACATGGCGGGCCTCGCAACATTCCTGACCGAACAGATGGAGGCGACGGAGGATCCGAACGCGCGCGACGCTCTCGCGTTCGAACACGCTCAGCTGCTCGAGGGTACGCTCGACGATGTCCACGGGGCCACCGACGGCTACCGGCGTCTGGCGGCATCCGCCGACAGCCCGGCCCTGCGCCGACGCGCGACCGAACGTCTCGAAGCGGCGCTACTGCGGTCCGAAGATTGGGCGGGTCTACGCAGTCACCTCGAAAACACACTCGAGGTCACAGCTGAAGACGCGCGGCCGGAACTGCACGAACAACTCGCCAGATTGTGCGCGGACCGGCTAAACGACCCGGAAGGCGCCCTCGAACACTTCGAACAGGCCGCCGCCCTCGAGCCTTCGCTGGCTGGGGTCTGGCGGGAACTCGCGCGTCGCTACGAAGCCTCGGGACGAAGCGCCGACCTGCTGGCCGCTCTCACGGCCGAGCTCGCAACGAACCCGGACCGCGACTGCGAACTCTCACTCCACAGTCGCGCCGCGCAGGTGTGTGCGTTCGATCTCGACGACCAGGAAGCCGCGCTCGCGCACTTCGAGCGTGTGCTCGAGATCGATCCCTCGCACACGGCCGCCTCCGAATTCGTGATCGATCGCTGCGAACGCGCGGGCGACCTGGATCGGGTGGTCGAGCTGCTCGAGATCCGGCTGTCGCAGCTGGACTCCGCGCCGCGGGACGGCGGCGGAACGTGGGGCGCGCAACGCTGCTCGCTGCGCGTGCGCATCGCCGAGATCCGTGCGAACGAGATCGACGACCTCGACGGCGCAATCGTCGTGCTCGAACCCGCGCTCAGCGAAATCGGCCCGACGGCGGCAGTCGCAGAACCGCTCGCAGCGCTCTACGAACGCGCCGAGTTCACCGAAGACCTGATCGAACTCTGCCGCAGCGCTGCCACGGCGTGCGAGGTCGAAGCCGAGCGCGCGAACTGGTTCGTGCGCCTCGGCGACGCCCTGCGCGACGACGGTCGCGACCGAGATGCAGCCACGGCCTACCGGCAGGCACTGACCGATCGCCCCAACGACCGGGTGGTCCAGGCATCGCTGCGCGAGATCTATCGACGACTGCGAGAAGACGAACCGCTGGTGCGACTGCTCGAGGTCGAACTCTCGCACCTCGCGGGTGCGGACGAAGTACCGACGCGGCTCGAAATCGCAGAAGTCCTGAGGCGAAGCCACGACCGCGGAGCGGATGCGCTGCTGCACCTGCGGAGGATTCTCGAACTCGACCCCGGGCATCACGAAGCACTGGATCAGGCCCTCGAACTCGCTCCGATGCTCGGCGCGAGCGATGACCTTATCGAACTGCTCGATCAAGCGCTCGGCCGCCCATGTTCCGAAACGGAGAGGGCCGCCTTGCTCGCGCAACGCGCGCAGCTTCTCGGCGACTCGCTGGATCGCCCCGCCCTCGCGATCGACGACTACCGTGAGGCGATCGCACTCGACCCGACTCGCTCTGGCGACCGGCTGGCTCTGCGAACGCTGCTCGCGGCAGGTTCCGACTGGGTCTCGGTGCTCGACTCGCTGTTCGAGGAAGCGAGCCGCGAGTGCGGCGAGGCCCGTGGCGCGCTGTTCGCGCAAGCGGCCGACCTCGCATGGGAGCAGCTCGAGCCCGACGCGGCACTGCCGTGGCTGATGCGACTGCGAGAAGAACGGCCGCGGGACACCGAGAACCTCACGCGGATCAGCAGCGTCCACCGCAGCGCGCGGCGCTCGGAGTCATTGCTGTGTGCTCTCGAGGCGGAGATCTCGATCGCAGAGGCGCCCCTCGAGCTCCACCGAGAACGCGCACGAATCTTCGAGAACGAACTCCATTCACCCGAGCGAGCGCTCGCCGCACTCGAAGAAGCCCGTGCGGTGAATCTCGACGACGTCGAAACACTCCAGGAGCTCGAACGTCTCTACCGGCTCACGGAACGTCATCGCGAACGGGCCGGGGTGTTGGAGCAGCTGCTCGCGGGTGCGAGCGACGACCGGCGTATCACGCTTCTCTGCGACGCTGCAGCATTGTACGAAAATCAACTCGGAGATCCGGAACGAGCCGCAGAGCACCTGCTCTTCGCCGTGGACCTGTCGCGCGGCACCGCCCTCTACCCAAATCTGCTGCGCGCGCTGGGGAGCGCGTTGTGCGGAACAGGACGCATCGACGCATGGGCACGTTGCGCCGAAGCCGAGCTACGCGCGCTCGACCCGGAAGCACCGGTGCTCTCCGACCGCCGGCGCGAACTGCGACGTGAGCTCGCAACCGCGTACGAGCTGCAACTGGGCCGTCCCGGTGCGGCGCTGCATCACTTCCGCGAACTCGCCGACCTGAAATGGACCGAGACTCACGGGGCGGGAACCGCAGAGCTCGATGCCATCGAATCCGCGTTACTGCGATTACTGCGTACCGAAGGCAGCTGGATCGAGTTCGAGACTCGACTCGGCGCAAACGTCGAGCGGCACCCCGACGATGTCGAAGCCTGGCGAGAACTCGCACGCGTGCGCGAGGAGCGCCTGCGCACGCCGGTCGCAGCCAATGCGGCCTATCGCGCCGTGCTCGAGCTACAACCGGACGATGTCGGTTCCATCCGCGGTCTGCGGCGTTGTTCGGAGCTGGTCGGCGACTGGAAGGTCGTCGCCGAAGCGCTGCAACTCGAGCTCGACCACGCAGAGGACCTCTCCACGCGCGAGCGCGCTGCGCTGCTCCGGCGCCTCGGAGATGTCAGCTGGGAGCAGCTCGGATCGACGACGCGCGCGAGCCGCGCATTTGCATCCGCGCTCGAATGCAGCCCTGAGGACTTCGAAGCGCTGCGATCCCACCAGCGCCTGCTCGAAGCGATGGAGGACTGGTCCGGCGCGATCGATCTGTACGAGAGCGAGATCGAAATGCTCGGAGATACCGAAGCGATTCGCCGCCGCGAAGCGTCGCTGCGCGCCGGCGAAATCGCACGGGATCACACCGGCGAAATCGAACGCGCGCTACGCGGGTACTTGTGCGCGGCGAAGCTCTCTCCGCTGTCGGTCGACCGTCGCGCCGAACTCGCAGAGCTGCATCGGTGCAACGGCGACCTCGAATCCTACGCAGAGGTCTTCGAAGACTGGTGCAACGACTCCGAAGCTCAGGTCGATGCGGGGGACCACCAGCAGCTGTCGGAAGTCCTCGAGCAGCTCGGTCGCGCTCCGGAAGCCCTCGCCTGTATCGAACGCGCGGCAGAACTCGAGACGGAATCGACCGGAATCTGGGATGCCGTGGCACGGCTGCGAAATCAATGCGACGACCCGGACGGTGCCGCGGAGGCGCTCGAGCTTGCGGCGGAACGGCTCGCCGATGACGAGGCCTGCGCCCGGCTGCGTCTCGCGGCCTCGCTGACCGAAGCTCGGGATGCGGAGAAGGCGCTCGATCGCTACCGCGCGGCGGCGCGTCGCGACTCAGCCGACGCACCGACCGCGGCCGCGCTCGCGCGCCTCTCTTCGGAACTCGGCGACTTCGCCGAGGCCGTCGAGATGGCCGAGCGCGCACTCGAACTCGGGGAATCCGCGGGGAATCTCGACCGCGAGCTGCTGCGAGACACGGCGCTCATCGGTGCGCGCGCGGCCCGCGAACGCGGCAACGAAGAAACCGCGGCACGCTTGTATTCGCGAGCACTCACCGACGCCCCGACTCACGCGGATGCACTGGCCGAATACGGCGAGACGCTCGCGGGACTCGGAGACCTGCCGGGCGCACAGGCCGCGCTCGAAGTCCGCCTCGAGATGGAAGAGTCCGACGACGCGCGCGCGCTGCACCTCTCGATGCTCGGCGCAGCTCTCTGCGCATCCAATCAATTCGAGGCCGCCCGTGAACGGCTCGAAGAGGCGGTCGAAATCGACCCCAAACTCGATCGCGCCCACGACGACCTGATTGCCATCTACGAACGGCTGGATCGCATCGACGACGGCATCGAGGCTCTCGAGCGCTGGGCCGACGTCGCCGAAACCGATCCGGATCGCGCCGCGCGCCTGCTGCGCGCAGCCGAATGGGAGCTGCGCTGCGACGATCGCGCCGAATCCGCCGAGCGCCATCTGCGCGGCGCACTCGAAGCCGACACCGGAATCACACGCGCCTGGGTGCTGCTCGCGGACCACCTCTGGGAACAGGGCCGCGGCGAAGAAGCCCTCGAAGTCACTTCACTCGCACTCGAGGGCGTACAGGATTCCGAAGCGCGCGGGAGTCTCGCGCTGGTTCAGGGGCGCGCCTACGAACAGCGTGGCGATCGCCGCGAAGCGGCGGAGGCATTCGGCATCGCGGCCCACGAGAACCCGCGCAACATCGAAGCCGCACTCTCGAGCGCGCGCCTGATGCGCGGCCTCGGAGAATGGCAGCAGGCTGCCGATACCCTCGACGCATTCGCCACGCGCCATCCGGGCGACGACGCAGGTGGCCGGGCCGACGTGCTGCAACAGCTCGGGCGCCTCCTGGCCGGGCCGCTCGAAGACGTCGACGGTGCAATTTCGGCCTACCGGCGGGCCCTCGACCTCGACCCGGGGCGCATCGACACGCGCGCCGCATTGGCAGAGTTCCTGAGCCACCGTCTCGAAGACCGCAACGAAGCGCTGGCCCACCACGAGGCGCTGCTCAGGGAAGACCCGACGCACGCATCATCACTGCGGGTTCTGCTCCGGATCGCGCGCGAACAGCGAAACGAAGCGGCGATCGCGACCGGCCTCGGCGTACTGCGCGCACTCGGCATCGCATCGCCGCGTGAACTCGAGGAGGAGGCGCCGAACACGATCATTCACTGTGCGGGCCAGCGCGAGCTAGCCGACCCGCTCTGGGAAAAACTACGGTGGATCGCGTCAGAAGCCTCGCGAGAAATCGCGCAAGCTCTCGAGGCCTCCCCGAGCCCGTCGGTCGACGGCCGCACCGATCCCGCCTCGGCGTTCCGCGCCGCCGCAATCGCGGCGGAGGGCGAACTCAGCGCCGCGGCACTGGTTCCACTGACCGAACAGGAACTCGGCGAAGTATTGACCGTCACCGCAGCGATCGCGCTCGACCCGGAACAGGTCAACGGCGATGGGCGGCTGCTGAACGCGATGTCGACCGCGATCGGACGACGTCTGCGGCGACGAATTCGCAAGATCCTCGCGGGTGAATCGCTCGAGCGGATCGGCGCAGTCGACTTCGGCGCCTGGCGCACCGAGGTCCGCGCACTCGCGAGCGCAGTCGCACTCGACCAAACAGATGGCGATCTGCGGACGGCACTCGCGGTGCTGATCTCCGAGGAATCGGATCGCCCGGTCCTCGATCTGCCTGCGGATGCGGACCTCACGCCGTATGTCGCCGCCTACCCGCTCGCGCAATCGCTGATGCGGCGCATCGTGCACAGCTGGCTTGCGAGTCTGAGATGAGGAAGGCGGCATGACGACCTCCGAAGCGGAACGGCAGCGGCGCTACCGAAGACGAACCGTGCGCGTGCTGGTGGAGTATTTCTCCGACGCGGGGGTGTGCTGTGACACCGCGACCACGCTGGGAGCGGGCGGGATGTTCATCCAGACCGACGCTCCGCTACCGATCGACTCGACGATCAAACTGTCTTTTCAACTTCCCGGCGGTTCGCTGCACCACGAATTCGAAGGGCGCGTCGTATGGGCGAACCGACCCTCCCTGGGTGCATCCGGCTCACCCGGCATGGGGATCAGCTGGAGTGATCCGCGCGCTTCCCAACGACTGGCCGACGAGATCGAACACCTTGCGGGAAACGCAGACGGCCCTTCCTGACTTTCCGTTACGCGGGAGCGGGAGCGGGTACGAAGTCTAGGCCGCGCGACTCGCGTGAATCCGGGTCATCGATCGACCATGCCTCGGGATGATCGACGATCGCCGCAACGAGTCTGTGGTGCAGCGCGTGTCCACCACGCTCGACCTTGATGCGGGCTTGGATCGGCAGGCCGAGCACCGCAAGGTCGCCGTACAGATCGAGAACCTTATGGCGTACGAATTCGTCGGGCCAGCGCAGCCCGTCGGCATTCACGACCTGCTTCTCGTCGAGCACCACCGTATTGGCAAGCGAGCCACCACGCCCATACCCCGCCTTCCAGAGCGACCGGACCTCATGCAGGAAGCCGAAGGTTCTGGCGGCGGATAGTTCGCGCTCGAAGTGCTCCTTGTCGGGTGCGTCCACGCGAAAGACCTGACGACCGATCGCGGGGTGATCGAACTCGACCGCGTAATTGACACGAAACGCGCGCGCGGGCTCGATGCGGATGCTGCGCTCGCCTTCGCGAATTTCGAGCGGATGCCGAATCCGCAGCACCCGGCGTGCCGCGGGCTGCTTGACGAGGCCCGCGGACCGCAACAAGTAGACGAAGGGCGCCGCACTGCCGTCCATGATCGGCAACTCGGGTCCGTCGACCTCGACACGGACATTGTCGATCCTGAGTCCGAACAGCGCAGAGCAGAGATGCTCCACCGTGCCGACGCTGACTTCGCCACAGCCGAGCGTGGTCGATCGACGCGTGGACTGGACCGCGGACGGACTCGTGCGAATCAGCGTGGGGTGCGCTCGATCCGTACGCGTGAAAACGACGCCGGTGTCGACCGACGCCGGGCGTAGAGTCAACCGGACCGGCTGCCCATTGTGCAGTCCCGTGCCGACGCACGAGACCGTTTCCGCGATCGTCCTTTGTTTCACCGCGTCCCCCCCCACCCAAGGAACCGCGCGAATCGCTTCGATCCCGAACCGCGCGACGGTCAGCTAAGTGAATAGCAAGCGTCGTGCCGTTCGGTGGCCGATCGAGAAATTAGCGAATTCGACGATTTCCCGTTCAAAAACGGGAGATTCGACGCTTCAGAGAGAGATCGCCAACGAGGATTTTTGGAACCAGCGGCCCTGCGACGTGACAATTCAATCACGGACGTGACGATTTCGTCACACCGAACCCGTCAACCGGTCAGCGATGCCTTGAGTTGGGCGAGGATCTCTCGCGCCGACTGGAAGCGCTCGGACGGATCCTTCTTCATGCAGCGCATGATGATGTCCACCAGCAATTCCGGCACACCGGGGTCGATCTCGCGCGGGTCGGGCGGCAGGGTGTGGACGTGGTGGTACGGCAGGTTGCCCTCGATGAAGGGCAGCCGGCCGGTCGCCATCTCGAATACCGAGACCCCCAACGAGTAGATATCGGTGCGGTGGTCGACGTTCTTCCCGAGCGTCTGCTCGGGGCTCATGTAATAGGGCGTGCCCGACACCACGGTCGTGTGATTGCGCACCTCCTCGATCACCTTCGCGAGGCCGAAATCCATGATCTTCGCTTTGCGATCGCGCGCCCACATCGTATTCGCAGTCTTGATGTCACGATGGACGATCTTGTTGTCATGCGCGTATGCGAGAGCCTCGCTCATCTGGGCGAGTACGTGAACGATGCCGCCGGCCGAGATCTTGCCGCGATGCTTCACGATCTCCTTCAGCGTATTGCCGTCGACGTACTCCATCGCGATGTAGTAGAGGCCGTCCTGCTCGCCCGCATCGAAGACGGTCACGATGTTCGGGTGGTTGAGTGAAGCCGCGCTCTTGGCTTCGCGCAGGAAGTTCTTCAGGGCCTGCGGGTTCTCTTGCAGGCTGTCGGGCAGCACCTTGAACGCCACCACTCGGTCCAGCACGGTGTCCTGCGACTTGTAGACCACCCCCATGCCACCGCGGCCGAGAGTCCCGAGGATCTTGTAGCGGC
>CAXMSF010000064.1:0-9933 GCA_964196055.1 uncultured Gammaproteobacteria bacterium
CTGATCGGGCCCCAGGTACGCCTTCGGATCGATCAACTCGAAGACGCTGGAGAACGCGAGCGCGTTCGACAGCGCGGTGCGGAACTCCACGGTCCGCTCGTCGGTCTTCACTTGGGAGGAGTCGGCGAAACGCTGCACCGCCGCCTTGAAGACCTGGCGTTTGCCCGGGTCGACGATCACCGCGGGCCGCCCCTGCGCGAAGGCCGCGTGTGCGACGAGCACGAGGACTGCGCAACACAGCGCGGGAGCGGAGAAGCGAAGCGAGGTGGCTGTAGCGCGCATCAGAAGCTGTCCCCCGGCACGAACACAAAAGCCCACTCGTTCGCATCCGGCGGTGCCGGCAACGGGCTCGAACTCTGGATCGCGCGCACGACCCCTTCGTCGAACCACGGGTTTCCGGATCGTTTCACCACTCTGGGGACTCCCACGACATTGCCTCCGGCGTCGAGGTCGACGAGCACGTGCGCCTCGAGATACTGGGTTCGGAACGCCGGGGGCAGCACCCATGCCCGCCGAACGTGGATCTTCGCCTTCTTCAGCCAGGCCGCCACTTCGGGCGAGACCTGCATACCGACCCCACCCGCCGATCCGGTCGCTGTCGGAGTTACCGGCCGACGCGTGACGGGCTCCGGCTTGGGCTCACCCGCATCGGCGCGCAACTGCGCCATCACATCGTCGTAGTTCTCTTCGGTCGGCGGCGGCTTCTTCACCACCTTCTTCACGGCCTTCGGCTTCGGGGTATTGGACTGCTCGGGCAGCAGCACCTTCTTCACGACCGGCTTCGGCGGCGGCGGTGGTTCCGGCTCCGGCTCCGGGATCGGCTCCGGCTTGGCGGGAGCGGCCTTGGGCACCGGAGCGGGAAGCGCGACCGCCCCCGGCAGCGACACCAGCTCGACCGAGACGACGCCGGGGAGCATCACGTTCGACGACTGGAACTCGATCATCGTCAGCGTGACCATCGCCGTGTGGGCGACCAGCGACACCACGAGCATGCGCCGGAATTCGCGCTTGCGAATTCCGCCGAGCTGCTCCGCGACGTGTGTGACCTGGCCCACGTTCCCCCTGCTCCCAACGCGTCAGCTGCGGCTTCGACGCGCTCGAGCCCGTTTCGATTCGACCCCGACACCGCCGAGCTCGTTCGCTGCGATCACTCGGGCTCGGTCACCATGCCGAGCTTGCTGGCGCCGGCCGCCCGAGCTGCCGCCAGACCCTTGACCACGACTCCGTAGGGGGCTTCGGAATCGGCTCGAAGGAAGATCTCCTTGCTGTCGCGGCCGTCGAAGATCGCTTCGAGCTTGGCCTGCAATTCATCCACCGGAACCTCGCTGCGACCGAGGTAGTACTTGCCTTCCTTCTGGATCGACAGGATCAGCGGCTCATCCTGCATCCGCAGCGGTTGGGTGGTGGTCTCGGGCAGGTCCACATCGACGCCCTGCTGCATCATCGGCGCGGTCACCATGAAGATGATCAGCAGCACGAGCACGACATCGACGAACGGTGTGACGTTGATCTCGGAGAGCGGACGATTGCGCCCGGCCGGTTGCGTCGTGCCCACGGCGGCTAGCCCTGCTCGACGCGGGACGAATCGGAATTCGCCTCCGACAAGCGCTCGAGATCGCCCTCGTACTCCGCCGAGAAGAGTTCGATCCCCGCGTTCAAGCTGCGGAGGTCGCCGAGGAAATAGTTGTAGAAGATCGACGCGGGAATCGCGGCAAAGAGGCCGACCGCGGTGGCGATCAAGGCCTCGGCGATCCCCGGCGCCACCACGGCGAGGCTCGCCGAGCCCGACATGCCGATGTTCTGGAAGGCGTTGACGACGCCGATCACCGTGCCGAACAGGCCGATGAAGGGGGCCGCGCTGCCCGTGGTCGCGAGGAAGTTCAAACCGCGCTCGAGCCGCAGCTCTTCCTCGGAACCCGACCAGCGGATATGCCGCGAGAGTGCGCGCACGTGCGCGGGTTCGAGCGCGGTCGCGTTACTCTTGCCCGCGAAACGCGCCATCCGATGCATTTCGCTGTAGGCGGAAAGGAAGATCGTGGACAGCGGGCTGCGGTCGAGGTCGCGCGCCGCCTCGAAGGCCGCATCGAGGGAGCCGTCGTGATAGACCTCGAGGAAAGCCTCGCTATCCTGCTCGGCGCGCCGCAGCTCTCGCCACTTGAACGCGATGATGGTCCACGAAATGACTGATAGAACGACCAGGACGAGGATGACGAGCTGCACCAACCAGCTCGCCTGCCAGATCAGGCTCATGGTGTCGAACGCCGCCAATCGCCCGCCGACCGCCAGGCCACCGATGATTCCCTGCATAAGTCTCACACCCCGAAAACTGCGGCGAGTCTAGAAAACGCCCACGAACAGTACAACCAAACTCGAACGGATCGAGGAGAAGTGATGCTCGTCACTATTGATTCACGCCACCCGAAACAAGCCAAGGTAGACCTGCTCGTGCTTCCGATGACGCAGATCGACCCCGACAAATGGCGCTTGCCGCCGCGCCTCGCCGCGGTCGACAAGGCCGTTGCTGGTGGCCTGGCGGCGATCCTGCGTAGTGGCGACTTCCGTGGTCGCAGCGACCAGCGCGCGCTGGTCTATTCCGATGGCGGCGTCCCGGCGAAGCGGCTGCTGCTGGTCGGCCTCGGCGAGGCCGAAAAGCTCGACGCCGAAGCCTTCCGGCGCGCGGGTGGCACCGCGGTCGGTGAAGCCATCCGCCTCGAGGCGAAGAGCGTCGCGATCGCGCTTCCACGCACGCGGCCCGTCCCTCTCGAAGCCGCCGCACAAGCGCTCGCCGAAGGCGGTGTGCTCGCCGGCTACCGCTTCGACACCTACAAGAAGAAGACCAACGCGAAGAAGACCGCGACATCGCTCTCGCTGTCGGTCGAGCGTGCAGCCGACACTCGGGCCGCCCGAGCGGCCGCGAAGGCCGGCGTCGCGATCGCGGAGTCCCAGAATGTCGCGCGGCAGCTCTCCAACGAGCCGCCCAACGCACTGCCGCCGGTCGCGCTCGCGAAGGCGGCGAGCCAGGTCGCAAAGGAGGTCGGGCTCAAATGCCGCGTGCTCGACGTGCCAGCGATGAAGAAGCGGAAGATGGGCGCGATTCTCGCCGTCGGCCAGGGCAGCGTGAACCCGCCCCGACTCGTGGTGCTCGAACACAACCCGCCCGCGCGCGGGCGGAGCAGTAGCCAGACGCGCAGTTCGTCGAAGGGGCGGCGATTGCCGACGATCTGCCTGGTCGGCAAGGGCGTCACCTTCGACTCGGGCGGCATCTCGATCAAACCCGCGGCGGCAATGGACGAGATGAAGCACGACATGTCGGGAGCGGCCACGGTGGTTGGCGCCTTGCGGGCCTGCGCGTTGCTGAATCTGCCGCTGCACGTAGTGGGCGTGATCGGGGCTGCGGAGAATCTTCCCAGCGGGACGGCCTACCGCCCGGGCGACATCCTCACGAGCATGTCGAAAAAGACCATCGAAATTCTGAATACGGACGCCGAAGGGCGCGTCGTACTGGCAGATGCCCTGCATTTCGCCCGGACGGAATTCGATCCGGTCGCGATGGTGGACGTCGCCACTCTGACGGGAGCCATCGTGATCGCGCTCGGAAGCCACGCTTCAGGCATGTTCGGTAACGACGACCGGCTGATCGACCACCTCAAACAGGCCGGGGAGACCTCCGGAGAGCGTCTCTGGGCGATGCCGCTCTGGGAGGCCCACCGCAAGGCGGTCGAGAGTGCGGTTGCCGACGTGAAGAATGTCGCCGGCCGCGAGGCCTCGTCGTCGACCGCGGCCGCTTTCCTGGCCACCTTCGCGGACGAAACCCCGTGGGTGCACCTCGACATCGCGGCCACGGGCTGGTCGAGCAAGACGGGCCCCTACCAGCCCCGCGGTGCCACCGGCGTCGGTGTGCGGCTGCTCGTCGAGGCCCTCCAGACCTGGAAGAACAGCCACATTGTCTGAAGCCGCCAGGAACGCTATTGAACCGTCCCTCTCCGGCATTTCCGGCGTTCGGCGCCGGTGTGAGATTTCAGCTCCCCCCAGGAACCCCAACCCAACCGCCTCAACAGGACGACCGAGCGCAGCGAAGCGCTGACCCCAATGCTCGACGTCCGCCAGTTAGAGAAGGAGAACACCCGATGATGAATCCGAGCACTCGAAGCCACCACTGGACCATTGCCATCGCGCTGGCCGCGCTGGTCGCGGGCATGGCGCCGGCCGCCTTCGCGGGCGATGCCGCCGCGGGCAAGACCACCTACACGACGAACTGCTTCGCCTGCCACGGCGAAACCGGCAAGGGCGACGGCCCGGTCGGCGTCGCACTCCAGCCGCCCCCGCGAGACTTCTCGAAGGGCGATTTCGTCTTCGACCCGGACGGCGACGGCGAGAAGGGCAGCGATGCAGACCTCACGGACGTGATCAAGAATGGCGCCATGAAGTACGGCGGCTCGCCGCTGATGGCGCCGTGGTCGACGCTGTCCGACGACGACATCGCCAACTTGATCGCGTTCATCCGAACGCTCAAGCAATAGCAGCCGCGACGAGCCCGCATTCGAGGCGGGATCGGCCCTCGTGGCCGGTCCCGCCTTTCGTTTTGCTACCATCGCGTTTCCCCCGATGGGCCCCCAACCAATATGGCCGAGCACCCGGAACGATTTCCCGAGGCCCCGATCCCACCGTCGGATGATTCCGCGCGGACGCCGGAGGAAATCCTGCCCGTCGTCTCGGGCGGCGATCGCTCCCTCGAGCCGGTCGACACTCTCACCCAATACATGGCCCAATTGCGTTACCACGCGCCGATCTCGCGCGAGGAAGAACACGAACTCGCGGTGAAGTGGGTCGAGGAGGGCGACGTCGACGCAGCGCGCCAGCTCGTGTTGGCGAACCTGCGGCTGGTCGTGAAGATCGCGATGGAGTACCGCCGGGCCTGGGTGAACGTGCTCGACCTGATTCAGGACGGCAACGTCGGCCTGATGGAGGCGGTGCAGCGATTCGACCCCTACCGCGGCGTGAAGCTCACCTCGTACGCGGTCTACTGGATCCGTGCCTATATCCTCAAGTACATCCTCGACAACTACCGCCTGGTGCGAATCGGCCGCTCCCGCGCCGAACGCAAGCTCTTCTACCGGCTCAACAAGGAGAAGCGCGCGCTCGAGGCGCAGGGCTACGAAGTCGAACCCAAGCTGCTGGCGGAGCGACTCGACGTCACTGAAGAAGACGTGATCCAGATGGACCAGCGGATGTCGGAGAGCGATCAGTCACTCTCCGCACCCGCCTATCGCGGCGACGGTACGGCCGAAGTGGGCGACTTCATCGCGAGCCCCGGCAGCAACGCCGAAGAGCAAGTCGCGGACGAAGAACTGCACAACGTGTTCCGCGAGCATCTGAACGAATTCGCCACACAGCTCTCCGACCGCGAGCGCCTGATCCTCTCGAGCCGCGTGCTCGCGGAGGATCCGAAAACGCTCCAGGAACTCGGCGAGGAATTCGACGTATCGCGCGAGCGGATCCGGCAGATCGAAGCCCGGCTGGTCGACCGGTTGCGCGCCTTCATGAAGGAAAACCTGGTCGACTTCGAGTACTACGCGGCCGTGCCAGAAGAATGAGCGGCGAAGCAGAAAGACCCGGCGAGCGGATCCGCCGCCGCGCCATTGCGCGTGGCCGAGTTCAGGGGGTCGCGTTCCGGGCCTCGACCCTCGAGGCCGCTCGCCGGGCCGGGGTCGACGGATGGGTCCGGAATCTCGCAGATGGCGGCGTAGAGGCCGTATTCGAAGGTGACCCGAGCGCCGTAGCCACGCTGCTCGCGTTCTGCCGTGAGGGCCCTGCCTGGGCCGAGGTGAGCGACCTCGAAGTGTTCGACGAGGCACCTCAGGGCGATTCCGGCTTCGAGATCCGGCGCGCCTGACTCCCCCAGGGGAAGACCTCCTGAGCTTCGCTCCAGAACCGGACCAATGGTAAAGACCGAGCCGACAACTGCCGCTGTTGGGGAGTGATGCCGGTTCTCGATACCCCCATGTTGTTCCTGCCACCGCGCGACCCCGTGCCGGTCACCGGCGAACGGTCGCTGCTCATCGGTCGCAGCCGCGGCTGTGACCTGCAGATTCCGGACAGCAACGCCTCGCGCCGCCACGCGGAGATCTACAAAACCGCGGATGGCTTCGTCCTGCGCGACCTGAGCAGCACCAACGGCACGTTCGTGAACGACCGCCCGGTGCGGGAGCACCGCCTCGAGCCGGGCGACCGGATCCAGATCTCGGGCAGCGAGATCACCTTCTGTGAGATCGCGCGCGAAACCGAGAGCACCGCGGGCGTGTTCACGGACGCAGACACGGTCCTTTCCGAGCGGCCCGTGCCGGTCGAGGTCTTCCGCGGTGAACTCGCCGAGATCCCGACCTTCGCGGTCCTCCAGATGCTCGAGATGGGACGCAAGACCGGCATCGTGATGATCGACTCTGAAGCTGGATTCGGCCAACTCTGGCTCGACAATGGCCATCCGGTGCATGCCGAGACCAAGCTGCAGAAGGGCTTCGACGCCGCCGTTGCCCTCGTCAACGCCGGCAGCGGGCGTTTTTCCTTCGAGCCGGGCGCGATCGCACCCGAGCGGACCATCGAAGCCAGCGTCACGGAGCTGCTGCTCGAAGCTTCGAGAATTCAGGACGAGCAACACCTCTAGCGGCCCGCGGATTGTGCCCTGAAGATTGTTGGTGCCACGCCAAGTATTCGAATTTACTCAGCTTTCAAGATCGACATGGAATGACCCGTCCAAGCGGGAGAATCGGTCCGAATTTCAGGAGCTTCGGGGCCGCGAGTCCCGGAGCCACCAACAATCATCGGAACACCGCATTCAGGGTTCGAAGATGTCGGCGGGCCCCTCCCTCGGAACCGTCGCAATACCATCCTGGAGCGTCGGAAATTCTTCGCGAATCACCTGCTGCAACGCGGCGTCGATCTCGACGGTCGTCATGCCGAGCACGCTCTGGAAGGCCCGATCGTCGGACACTCCCTCACCGATCTGCTGCAGCATCCGGGCGCGCCCCGCGCGGTCGGTGCGGGATTCGATCCACGCCGCCGCCGCCATCGACTGGAGATAGGCCGCGCGTGCGTCGTCGTCGCCCAGGCCGGAGAAGCTCGGCGCGAGCCGGCGCAATGAAAGCCACTCCCCCGCATCGATCCGCCGGCCCAGCGCTCGGCGTTCACTGCGCGTGAGCCCACGGCGGTTCAGTGAAGCGCGCTCGGAAATTTCGGCGAGGCCCTCGTTCAACCAGTAGGGACGATCCCCACCCGTCTGCTCGCGAAAGACCGCATGGGCGTACTCGTGAAACAGCAGCGCTCGCAGCTCGCCGGCCGGGTGACCGGCCGAGACGACGTGGATGCGACCGTCGAAGAATCCGACGGTCTGGAACGAGAAGCGGTGGCGGTGCGCTTCGACGTAGGTCGCCTTGCCGTAGAACACGACCCCCATGGCTTCGGTGGGAACGGCGCCTAGCCGGTCGCCCACGACCTCGCGCGCTTCGCGCAGGTAGCGGATGACGCGCTGCGCGTAATCGGGGGACGCCTTGCCGAGATTCGGGTCGTAGTAGACCTGGAAGTGGGCGTCGGACAATCCGGCCCATGCATCGACGGAATCCGCACTCGCGTTCTCGCTGAGCCGTCGTTCGTCTTCGAGTTCGCGCAGACGACGGCTCGCGGAGTCGCGCCACGGCTCGAGATCTGGCCCCGCGGCCGCGAGGAAGGCTTCGAGGTGAGTCTTGGCGGATTCGTAGCGCCCGCGTTGACGATCGAGGATTGCGAGGTACCAGTGCGCCTCCGGGTTGCTCGGATCGTCGCGTAGCGTGCTCATCAGCGCCGCGGTGGCGCGTGCGGTTTCGCCGCGCCCGAGGTCCTCGACCGCGCCGCGCACCACGCGCTGCCTTCGCGCCTCCGCCTGGCTCTTCGGCTTGGCATACGCGAAGCCCTCAGCGCCACGCGGGTCGTCCCAGAGTCCCTGGAGGGCGCGTCGGCCCTCGCTGACGCCGTCCGACTGTGCGGCCCGGCCTGGATCGTCGGTCAGGTGCGTGACGCCGTCCTCGTCGACCCAGGTGTAGGTCTCGGCAGCGGCAGTACCGGCCGCGGCGAGCGTGGCGGCGAGCAGGATCGAAAGCAGGAGGCGCACGAGATAGCTTATCGGAGCGGGTTCAGCGGCTCTTGACGGCTTCCGCGGCCAGATGGCCGATCTCCGGGAGGATCAGCCGTTCCATCGCGAGCTTGACGGCGCCACGCGATCCGGGCAGCACGAATACCAGCTTACCGCCCACGAGCCCTGCGAGCGCCCGCGAAAGCAACGCAGCCGAACCGATGTCCTCGTACGACAGCGTCCGAAACAGCTCGCCGAAGCCCGGCACCACGCGGTCGAGCAACGGCTCCACCGCCTCGGGCGTCACGTCGCGCGGCGCAACGCCGGTGCCTCCGGTCAGGATCACGGCGCGCACCTCGTCGCGAGCGAGACAGGATCGGGTCGCTGCGGCGATCTGCTCGGCGGTGTCGGGGACGATCTCGCGCGAAACCACGGGATGCCCCGCTCCCGCGAGCAGCTCCGCGACGCGGTCGCCGCCGGTGTCGGTCTCCGGAGTGCGTGTATCGCTCACGGTAACGACCGCGGTCGGCACTTCGGCCACGGCGCTCTTGCGGTGGTGATGATGCTGCGCGGAGGGCTTCGGCTCGTTCACGCCCGGATCATCGCGTTCGCCGGGAATCCGGGCAAGCGGTGCCCTGACGCTGCGCGCGGAGATGCCGGGCCATTCGGAAGCCGCCTTCGATCAGGGCCGGTCGTCGACCCAGTATTCGCCATCCGTGGCGACTTCCTTCTTCCAGATCGGGACGGTCTGCTTCAGGGTGTCGATCGCGAAACGACAGGCCTCGAACGCTTCGCCGCGGTGCGGCGCCGCCGCGGCGATCACCACCGCGAGATCGCCGATTTCGAGGTGGCCCGAGCGGTGCGCGATCGCGACCTTCACGCCCGGCCAGCGCTCGGCCGCTTCGTCGGCGACCTTCTGCATCTCGCGCTCCGCCATCTCGGGGTACGACTCGTATTCCAGATGCCGAATCTCGCGACCACGCGCATTGTCGCGGACCGCCCCGATGAAGGTCACGAGCCCGCCCATGCCCGGACCCGAGACACGCGCGATGGTGGCGGCGACGTCGAGCGGGTGCTCGGACAGCGTGCAGCCGCCCGAGCCGCCCGAGACCGGCGGCAGGAACGCAACCTCGTCGCCATCGCGGAGCGTGGCGTCGGGGTCGGCGATCTCGAAATTGATCGAGACCGCGAGGCGATCACCGAATTCGTCGAAGACGGCGTGCTCGGCGGCGAGCCGCGCACGCAGGTCCGCGACCGAAAAGCCGTCCGGCAGCGACAGGCTGAGCAGCTTGGCACCCACGCGTTCGCGCACGGCTCCGAAGAGTTTGACCGTGAGATCCACGGGCCCAAGGCTACTGGCTGAGCCGTTCTTCGCGCTACCCGGTAGACCGGGACCGACGGCGGCAGCGCACCCGGAGCGTCGCGCGTCGGGTGCGATGCTCCGGAGGCTCCCGCTTCGCGAGCCGTGTTCGCCGGGCTTCGACCCGAGCGGATCAGCTCTGGGGGGCGTCTCCGCCGCCCGAGACGGCCTTCAGCGGAGCCGAACTCGACTTCTTCGAGCCGCCGCCCATCTTCAGTTGACCTTCGAGGCGAGCGCCCTCTTCGACCACGATCGAGGGTGTCTCGATGTTGCCCTCGACGCAGCCGGTCTTGTGAATCACGACTTTCTGCTTCGCGACCACGTCGCCGACCACCGTACCGCTGATCGCGATGGTGTTCGACGTGATGGTCGCCTCGATCTCGCCACTCTCGCCGACGATCAGCGTGTTCTCACTGCTGATCTCGCCTCGAAAACGACCGTCGATTCGCACGGTGTCCTTGAACGAGAGCTT
>CAXMSF010000065.1:0-32661 GCA_964196055.1 uncultured Gammaproteobacteria bacterium
GCGTTGCGCGACCTCGGCGACGCTGTGCCCCCGCAGGCACAGCCGTATCCGGTGAGTGAGCTTTCCGAGTCGAAAGACCCCGTCATCGCAAGCCTGCGCGGGCGCTACAACGCTGCGCTCGAGGACCTCGACGCGTCGGCACGCGCCGAACTCGTGGAGTGGCCCGCGCTTCGGGCTGGTTACGAAGGGGAGAAGCAGTCGTACGAAGTACGCGGTCGATCGATCGAAGTCGAGAACTTCTCGACGACGCTGTCGGATACCCGGCTGCCCAAGATCGCGCTGCCGCGTACCAGTGATTGGGGCGAGCTCACGCGCTACTTCAGGCTCGAAAACCTGCCGGGGAGGTTCCCGTTCACCGCCGGCGTATTTCCGTTCAAGCGTAGCGGCGAGGACCCGGCCCGGATGTTCGCGGGCGAAGGGACTCCCGAGCGCACCAATCGCCGCTTTCACTTCGTCTGCAAGGGACAGCCCGCGCATCGCCTGTCGACCGCATTCGACAGTGTGACGTTATACGGGCGCGATCCCGACGAGCGCCCCGATATCTACGGCAAGGTCGGCAATTCGGGCGTTTCGATCTGCTCGGTCGACGATGCAAAGAAGCTCTATTCGGGCTTCGATCTGTGCGCGCCGAATACTTCGGTTTCGATGACGATCAACGGCCCCGCGCCGATGGTCCTCGCGTTCTTCCTGAACGCGGCCATCGACCAGGGAGTCGAGAAGCACCTGCGTGAGACTGGTGAACTCGAGCCGGCTCTTGCGGAGCTGCGTGCCAAGCGGGAGCTCCCGACCTATGCGGGCGAGCTGCCCGAGGGCAATGACGGTCTCGGTCTCGCGCTCCTCGGCGTGTCGGGTGATGAGGTCGTCGATGCCGAAACCTACGCACGGATTCGCGGCGAGGTGCTGGCGTCGGTCCGCGGCACGGTGCAGGCCGATATCCTGAAGGAAGATCAGGCCCAGAACACCTGCATCTTCTCGACGACCTTCGGCCTCGAGATGATGGGTGACATTCAGGAATACTTCATCGAGAACCGCGTCAAGAACTTCTACTCGGTGTCGATCTCGGGCTACCACATGGCGGAAGCCGGCGCGAATCCGATCAGTCAGCTCGCGTTCACGCTCGCCAATGGCTTCACGTTCTGTGAGTACTACGCCGGCCGCGGCATGGCCGTCGACGACTTCGCGCCGAATCTGTCGTTCTTCTTCAGCAATGGTCTCGATGCCGAGTACAACGTGATCGGCCGGGTTGCACGGCGGATCTGGGCGGTCGCGATGCGCGAGCGATACGGCGCCTCGGACCGGAGCCAGAAGCTCAAGTATCACACGCAGACTTCCGGGAGATCGTTACACGCCCAGGAGATGGCTTTCAACGACATCCGCACGACGCTCCAGGCGCTGATGGCGCTCCAGGACCAGTGCAACAGCCTGCACACCAACGCCTATGACGAGGCGGTCACCACGCCGACCGAAGAATCGGTGCGACGCGCACTCGCGATTCAGCTGATCATCAACCGCGAACTCGGGCTCTCGAAGAACGAGAACCCGCTTCAGGGTGCCTACGTGATCGACGAGCTGACTGACCTCGTCGAGGAGGCGGTGCTCCAGGAGTTCGATCGGCTGTCGAGCCGCGGTGGGGTGCTCGGTGCGATGGAAACGCAGTATCAGCGCAGCAAGATCCAGGAGGAGAGTCTGCGTTACGAGACGCTGAAGGACTCGGGTGAATTGCCGATCGTCGGCGTCAACACCTTCGAGAATCCGGAGCCCGAGGAAAGTGCGGCGCCGGAGCTGATTCGTTCGGACGACGCCGAGAAGACCGGCCAGCTCGCGAATCTGCGAGCTTTTCAGCGGCGTCACGTGGACGCCTCGGGCCCTGCGCTCGAAAAGCTCCAACAGGTGGCGCGAAGTGATGGGAACATCTTTTCGGAACTGATGGAGACCGTGAAGGTCGCGAGCCTCCAGCAGATATCCGATGCGCTGTTCGAGGCCGGTGGGCGTTATCGACGTTCGATGTAGCCTGCGCGTCCACCGGAACGTGCCGCAAATCGCCGGAATGGCTATCGTTTTGGGCCCTAGGCCGCGGCGCGGGCTATCGACCGACGATGTCGGCGAAGCCCAGCGAAACAGGAGCTCCGCAATGAGTCAGCAAGAGAAGCGAGGCGCCGACCTCGAACGTTGGAAGCAACTGGCAAAGAAGGATCTGCGCGGTGGCGACCCCGACGACCTGGTCTGGGAGACCCCGGACGGATTGCGGGTGAAGGCCCTGTACACCGCCGAGGATCTCGAAGGCCTCGAGTTCGCCGACACGATTCCCGGGGCGGCACCCTTCGTGCGCGGACCTCGCGCGACGATGTACGCCAACCGGCCCTGGACGATCCGGCAATATGCGGGCTTCTCGACTGCGGAGGAGTCCAACGCCTTCTACCGGCGCAACCTCGCGATGGGGCAGAAGGGTTTGTCGGTTGCGTTCGATCTCGCGACCCACCGTGGCTATGACTCGGATCATTCACGTGTGACCGGCGACGTCGGCAAGGCCGGGGTCGCGATCGACTCGGTCGAGGACATGAAGATCCTCTTCGATGGGATTCCGCTCGACGAGATGTCGGTCTCGATGACGATGAACGGTGCGGTGTTGCCGGTGCTGGCGTGCTTCATCGTCGCCGGGGAAGAGCAGGGGGTCCCGACCGAGAAACTCACGGGAACGATCCAAAACGACATCCTCAAGGAGTTCATGGTCCGCAACACCTACATCTATCCGCCCGAGCCGAGCATGCGGATCGTTGCGGACATCATCGAATTCACGAGCCAGAAGATGCCGCGCTTCAATTCGATTTCGATCAGCGGCTACCACATGCAGGAGGCCGGTGCGAACACCGTGCTCGAACTCGCGTTCACGCTGGCCGACGGCCTCGATTACGTGCGTGCGGCGCTTTCGAAGGGGCTCGGCGTCGACGACTTCGCGCCGCGGCTGTCGTTCTTCTGGGCGATCGGGATGAACTTCTACCTCGAGGTTGCGAAGATGCGCGCGGCCAGGCTGCTGTGGGCGGAGCTGATGGCGCAGTTCGATCCGCAAGATGCGCGCTCGTCGATGCTGCGTACCCATTGCCAGACATCGGGAGCGAGCCTCACGGAACAGGACCCGCTCAACAACGTGATCCGAACCACCATCGAAGCGATGGCCGCGGTTTTCGGCGGCACGCAGTCGTTACACACCAACGCCTACGACGAGGCGCTCGGGCTGCCGACGGACAGCACCGCCCGGACGGCGCGCAACACCCAGCTCATCCTGCAGGAGGAAGCGGGAATCCCGCACGTGATCGACCCGTGGGGGGGGTCGTACTTCATGGAGTCGCTGACTGCGAGCGTGGCCGAGGCGGCGCGAGAGATCATTCGCGAGGTCGAAGATCTCGGCGGTATGACGAAGGCGATCGTTCAGGGCATGCCGAAGCTGCGGGTCGAGGAGTGTGCTGCGCGGCGGCAGGCGCGAGTCGACCGTGGCGATGACGTGATCGTCGGAGTGAACAAGTATCAGACCGACGAGCAGGCCGAGGTCGATGTCCTCGACGTCGACAACGAAGCGGTTCGGAGTGCGCAGGTTGCACGGCTCGAACAGATCCGGGCGAGCCGCGACGAGGCGGCGGTGAACGAGTCGCTCGCGCGGCTGCAGGAAGTCGGCCGAAGCGGGCAGGGCAATCTGCTCGAGGCGGCCGTCGAGGCGGCGCGCCGACGAGCGACCGTGGGCGAGATCTCCGATGCGCTGGAGCGGGAGTTCACGCGCTACCGCGCGGACGTGCAGGCGATTTCGGGCGTCTACAGCAGCGTGTACAAGGGCGACGATGAGTTCGATTCGGTGCTGCGTGAGGTCGTTCAGTTTGCGGAGGACGAAGGGCGCCGCCCGCGCATGCTCGTCGTGAAGCTGGGGCAGGACGGTCACGATCGCGGCATGAAGGTGATCGCCACCGCATTTGCCGATCTCGGCTTCGATGTCGACATCGGCCCGCTGTTTCAGGTCCCCGCAGAAGCGGCGCGGATGGCGGTCGAGAACGACGTCCATGTAGTCGGCGTGTCGAGCCAGGCGGCCGGTCACAAGACACTCGTTCCCGAACTCGTAAAGGAACTCGAGGCGCAGAACGCGGGCAACATCATGGTCGTGGTGGGCGGCATCATCCCGCCCAAGGACTACGAGTATCTGCGGGCCAACGGCGTGGCGGCGATCTTCGGCCCGGGCACCGCGGTTCCCAAGGCGGCCCGCGAGGTTCTGCAGGTGATTCGGGCGCGCTCGGCATGAGCGACCCCTTCGCATCCGTCGCAGATACGCGGGACGCGATCCGGAGGGGAGAACGTCGAGCGATCGCCCGCACCATCACGCTGCTCGAGAGCACCCGTGCCGACCAGTTCGAGCTGGGCCAGCAGATCTTGGACGAGTTGGTTCCGAATACCGGCGGAGCCGCGCGCGTGGGAATTACCGGCCCGCCGGGCGTCGGCAAGAGCACCTTCATCGAAGCGATCGGGATCTACCTGCTCGAGCGCGGCTACCACGTCGCGGTGCTCGCAGTCGATCCGAGCAGCCCGGTCACGGGTGGCAGCATCCTCGGCGACAAGACCCGGATGGAGCGACTCGCCCAGGAGGAGCGCGCCTTCATCCGCCCGTCACCATCGGGAGGCTCGCTTGGCGGAGTGGCGAATCGTACGCGCGAGGCGATGTTGGTCTGTGAAGCCGCGGGCTACGATGTGATACTCGTCGAGACGGTCGGAATCGGGCAAAGCGAGGTCGCGGTTCGCTCGATGGTTGATTTCTTCCTCGTGCTGCTTCAGCCGGGCGCGGGTGACGAACTCCAGGGCATCAAGAAGGGTGCACTCGAGCTCGCAGACGCGCTGGTGGTCAACAAGGCCGACGGCGACCAGGCGATCGCTGCGGATCGCACCCGGATTCAGCACGGTCAGGCGCTCAGCTTGTTGCGGCCGTTGTCGCCGAACTGGAGCCCCGTGGTGTTGAGCGTGAGCGCGCTCGAGAACCGTGGAATCGACGACGTCTGGGCCACGATCCTCGAACACGCGGCAAAGCTCGAGGCCAGCGGCGAGCGCCAGAGCCGCCGCGCCGAACAGGCGCGGGCGTGGATGTGGAACCTGGTCGAGGATGGCCTGCGGCAGGCGTTCCGGGGCGCCCCCGCAGTCGCGGGTCGGATCGAGGAACTCGAACAGGATGTCGAGGGCTCGAAGACCACGCCGGCCGCCGCAGCTCGCGTGCTGTTGGAATCATTCAAGAACTCCTGAATCCCTCCACGGCCTCGCCCGGCCCGGTGATTTTCTTCGTGGCAAGCATCACGTTCGGGGTCGAATCGCTTCACTTTCGCGCACAACCCTCCGATGAATGCAGTGCTGCGAAGCCCCACGACATGTGGGACTGGGAGTCGTCTGCGATGGTCCAGATCAACATGGCCGACCGGGAGATCACCGTGAAGGTGGTCTATTACGGTCCTGCGCTTTCGGGCAAGACGACCAACCTCCAACAGCTCCACGAACTGATCGACTCGCCGTCGCGCGGCAAGATGGTGACACTCGATACCGCCGATGACCGCACCCTGTATTTCGACTTCCTGCCGATCCAGTTCGGGACGCAGAGCGGCTTCTCCGTGAAGCTCAAACTCTTCACGGTGCCGGGGCAGGTGATGCACAAGTCGACCCGCAAGGTCGTGCTCGCGGGTGCCGACGCGGTTGCGTTCATCGCCGATTCGCAGCGTCCGAGCGCAGGCGCGAACGCGTATTCCTGGCGCGATATGGAAGCCAATTTGAAGTCGAACGGGATCGACTTCGCCAACATGCCCAAGGTCGTGCAGTTCAATAAACGCGACCTGCCGGATGTGAAACCGCTTCAGGAGATCAAGCAGGCCTGGGGTGACATCCCGACCTATCCCGCCGTGGCGATCCGCGGCGAGGGCGTGCTCGAGACCTTCCGCGCGCTATTGCGGTCGCTCTACCGGAGCATGGAAGAGCGCCACAGTTTCGGCGAAAAGTTCGGCGTCTCCGAGGAAGACTTCCTCAAGGGCGTCTTCGAGAACTTCAGCGGCTAGGTCCTGCTCCTCGGTCGATCCGCCGGGGCGGGTCGTTGCGGGTCGTGGTTCCGGGCGGCTCGTGCAGCTCGTACGCGGTCATCTCGGGGCTCGTTCCGATTCGGCGCACTCGGCCTTCGGAGGTCTTCGCGAGTGCGGTGACCGAATTCGCATAAGAGCGTTCGAAGCTTTCGCCTTTTCGGTGGTGGACGACGACCGTCGTGACTCCGCGCGCGCGCAGGCTGTCCGCCGCGGTCGGGTCCGTGGCGAAACGCAGGGTCGCCGCTTCGAGGCCCGGGACGACGCGGTCGCTCACGGATCCGGAACAACTCGTGGTACGCCGGTGGTGGTAGGCGGTAAGCCAGTGCTGCTCGGTCAGCTCGCTGCGCCACGTCGCGTTCATGCCTGTCTCAGGGCGTTGGCGCAATACCGGGAACTCCATCATCGGCCCAGCGTTACCGCGGCGTTCGAGCGCCTCGAAGAAGTCGAGGGTCTCGTGCGAAGGGGCCAGGCGAAAACGGGTGAAGGGCGGAAGCTCTGCGAGCCCGAGGAACGCGGGCCGGAGTGTGTCGAGGAGCGCGACTGCGATCAAGAGAGCGGCGAGGATCGCTGCGCTGTGGGCGGGCAGCCGGCGCAACAGGCCGGCGGCGCCGATTCCGGCTAGAACGCAAAGGATCGGTTGCAGCCCATACGCGATCGCCTTGGTCAATCGCACGGTGTTCAAGCCCGGCAGAATCGTGGCGAGGGCGTAGTAGGCATTCGGAAGCGAGATCCATGGCGTTTCTCCGCCCTGCGACGCGAGCAACAGCGCCCGTTGGTTTCCGCCGGTGGCGAGTGATAGGACTGCGAGCGCGGCGAGCAGCAGCGCCAAGCGCGCCCCCCGACCCGGGTCCGCAAGCTCGCCGCGAACGGGCAGCACGAGCGCGGCGACGACCAGAGCGAGCGTCGTCCAGCCGGGAAAGAACCGGTTCCCGGGCAGGAGTCCGGACCAAGGCAGGAAGAGCTGGCGGCGGGGGGCGATCGAGCCGATTCCGCTCGCCGCGTAGGGGCTCAATACGAACCACGCTCCGGCGGCGAGAATCGCCCCGGCGACCGCGAACTTCGCGAGCGTTCGTCGATCCGGTGGGTGTCGCCAGAGCAGCCAGGCGACCACCGGGATCGCTCCGGCGGCAGCGCCGAGCAGTGCGTAGACCGATGAGCCGACTTGCAGCGCCGCCGTGATGCCGAGCGCAATGGCATCTCGCCAGCGCCGCTGCAGGAGTGTTCTCCGCGCGAAGAAGAGCGCGAACAGCAACCAGGCGTTGTCGGTCACCATGATGTGGAAGGTCTTCTCGATTTGTTGGGTCGAGAAGGCGTATAGGATTGCGGCGACGATTCCTGCGGCCGGTACGCCGGTCCAGTCGGCGACGAGCAGATACATCGCGAATGCGGCCAGCAGCACGCTCGCGAACACCACGCCGTTGAAGGTTGCGACCGGGTCGCCCGTGACCAGCTGAAACGGGATGCCGACGAGCCCGAGTGTGAGTCTCGGGTGGTCGGTCGTGAGGCTATTGGGCTCGGGGTAGCAGGGCTCCGCATCGAAGATACGCGAAGGCTGGTGGAGGAAGGTCCACGCGTTGCGGGCGGTTCCCCAGGCAGTCAGATGGAGATCCTGCGCCCGCGCGCGCCCCATGGGGCGACCGTTGGGGACGGGCGCATCGGTGGTCGGATCGGCTCCCCAATAGCCGTCGAATGCAGCGGCGAGCGCACAGACGAAGCTCAGCGCTGCGATGCCGTTCCAGATCCACCTGCTGCGAACTCCAGGGGGCGACGAAGCCATCGACCGGAAACTAACGGTTGAAGATTCGTAACGCCGCGCTGGACTTGCCTCCGACGGGGAACGCATAGGACGCCGAGAGGCGGAGAAAACGGGATTCCCACGGGGGTCAGCAAGTTTGACACCCCAATCGACCGCAGTAACCTTGCGTCCGCGCCCACCGGCCTCATCGCCGCGAGCCCGCCGGAACCGCTCACCGGTCCGTACGGGAGATCGAACTACCGATGACCATTACCCCGCCCAAGCTGAAACTCGCTCAGACGGCCGAAGAGATCGCCGCCGCGACCGCGTCGGTGGAAGCCGCCATCGAGGACGTCCGCGTCGGCAAGATCGTCATCCTCGTCGACGACGCCGACCGTGAGAACGAGGGCGACCTCTGCGTCGCCGCCGAGAAGGTGACGCCCGAAGCCATCAACTTCATGGCCATGCACGGGCGCGGCCTGGTCTGCCTGTCCCTGACCGAGCAGCAGCTCGAGCGCTTGCACCTGTCGATGATGGTGCCCGATTACGAGAACAATTCCGGCTTCGGCACCGCCTTCACGATCTCGGTCGAGGCTCGTGAGGGTGTTACGACCGGGATCTCGGCCGCCGACCGTGCCCGGACCGTCCTCACCGCGATCAATCCGGAGGCCCATCCGAACGACCTCGCGCGCCCGGGCCACATCTTCCCGTTACGTGCGCGCCAGGGAGGCGTACTGCGACGCGCGGGTCAGACCGAGGGCTCGGTCGACCTCGCACGGCTGGCGGGGCTGAATCCGTCCGGCGTGATCTGCGAGATCATGAACGACGACGGCACCATGGCGAGAATGCCCGACCTGGTCGAATTTGGCCGCAAGCACGATATCAAGATCGTCACGATCGCCGACCTGATCCAGTACCGGCTGCGCAACGAGAAGCTCGTGCAACGGGCGGCCGAGGCTACGATGCCGATCGCATCTGCCGGCGAGTACCGCGCAGTCGTCTACACGAACGAGATCGACCACATCGACCACATCGCGCTCGTGAAGGGCGAGATCGATTCCAGCGAGCCGGTTCTCGCGCGGGTCCACAGTGAATGCCTGACGGGCGACGCCTTCGGCTCGCTGCGCTGCGACTGCGGCGAGCAGCTTCAGTCAGCGCTCAAGATGATCGACGAGGCGGGCGTCGGAATTCTGCTCTACATGCGTCAGGAAGGCCGCGGGATCGGCCTCAAGAACAAGATCAAAGCCTACGGATTGCAGGACAATGAGGGCCTCGACACCGTTCAGGCGAACGAGCGACTCGGCTTCCCGGCGGATCTGCGTGACTACGGCGTGGGTGCGCAGATCCTGCACGACCTGGGTGTGCGTGAGATGCGCATGATCACCAACAACCCCGGAAAGCGCGCCGGGATCGAGGGCTATGGCCTGACGATCATCGAGCGTGTTCCGCTCGAAATCACTCCCAACGCGAGGAACCTCGAGTACCTCCGTACCAAGAAGGAAAAGCTCGGCCACGTCCTGCACCTGATGAGTTGAGGTTGCGGGACATCGAGCGAGCCAATCAACTGCAACGGCGGTGACTGCTGCGTCCGGCCATTGTGAACGGAGCCTGTGTATGTTCGATTCCGTCCTAGACGTCGAGAAACAACTGAGTGCGCAGGATTACATCTGCGACCAGAAGATCTCGACGGTCGTATTCCTGGCCGAAAAGCTCGAGAAGCCGGTGCTGGTCGAAGGACCCGCAGGTGTCGGGAAGACCGAACTCGCGAAGGTCGTCGCAGCCGCCACGGGTCGCCGGTTGATCCGATTGCAGTGTTACGAGGGCCTCGATGAAGCCAAGGCGCTCTACGAATGGGAGTACTCGAAGCAACTGCTGTACACGCAGATCCTCAAGGAGAAGTTCACCGAAGCGATGGCGGGTTCGACCACGCTCAGCGAGGCCGCGGAGCGAGTCGGCAAGGAGGACAGCGTCTTCTTTTCGCAGCAGTTCATCGTGCCGCGTCCGCTGCTCTCGGCGATCACCTCCGAGGACGCGCCGTTGCTGCTGATCGACGAGGTCGACAAGTCCGATCCGGAGTTCGAGGCGTTCCTGCTCGAGGTGTTGTCCGACTTCCAGGTGACGATCCCTGAACTCGGGACCATCAGTGCCCGCACCAAGCCGCTGGTCTTCCTGACCTCGAACAACGCCCGCGAGATGAGCGATGCCCTCAAGCGGCGGTGCCTCCACCTCTACATCGACTTCCCGAGCCAGGAGCTCGAACAACGTATCCTCGAAACCAAGGTGCCGGGCGTGGAGCAGCGTCTCGCGGCCGACCTGGTCGCAATGATGGCCAAGCTCCGCGATCTGGACTTGAAGAAGACCCCGTCGATCAGCGAAACGCTCGACTGGGCGCGGGCGCTGTTGGCGCTGAACGCGCAGGAGCTCGACGCGGACTTCGTGGGCCAGACGTTGAACGTCATTCTCAAGTACGAGGGCGACGTGAGAAAGGCGCAGGGAGAGCTGTCGCAGCTGCTCGAGAAGAAGGCCGCCAAGGCCCAGGCTACGGCTGAATCCGTGACGAAAGTTCCGGAAGCGAAGGCCGTGAAGAAGGGCGCGCTCCACTAGGAGCGCGAATAGCCATGCATCCTTCGCGACGACGCAAGAATTCCACGAAGCGGGATCGCAGCTAGGCGCCGGGCCGATGCAGCAGAAGATCCTCGAATTCACGAACATCCTGCGAAAGAGCGGGATCCGTGTGTCGACCGCCGAGGCGATCGATGCCTTCGAGGCGCTCGACGAACTCTCGATCGACGATCGCGGGGTCTTCCGCGACGCGCTGTGCGCGACGATGGTCAAACGCGGCGAGGAGGTTCCGACCTTCCAGCAACTCTTCGACCTGTTCTGGTCGGGCTTCTACGACAGCCTGCGTGAGCAGTTCGGAGAAGCCGGCGCCGGTCTCGCGGAGATGGGTGTCGACCTCGACGAGCTGCTGAAACAGATCGCCGAGATGCTCCAGAACATGGACGGCGAAGCCGGTGATCTCTCCGATCTCGCGCGCGCGATGCTGCTAGGCGATCTGAATCAACTCGAACAGATGATTCGCGCCGCCGCGGAGGCCTCGGGCGTCCAGAACATCGAGAACTTCCTGCAGATCGGTTTCTTCAGCCGCCGCACGATGGAGCAGATGGGGGTCGAGGGCGCGAGTGACGAACTGCGTGATCTCGCCGCTGCGCTCGAAGAGGCCGGCATGGACCCCGAACAGGTCGCCGCCTTGCGGCGCTTGATCGAGGGGCTCACCGAAGCCGCTCGCAAGGGCATCCGAAACTACACCGAGCGCGAACTCCAGAAGCAGAATCACGACTACATGGAGAAATTCCGGCGCGAAACGCTGCTGGAGAAGAGCTTCTACCACCTGTCGGAGGAAGAGACCAGGAAGATGCGCGAGGTGGTCGAACGCCTCGCGCAGCGGATCAAGAACATCCTTTCGATCCGACGCAGGCGCCTCAAGCGTGGGAAGCTCGATTTGCACCAGACGCTGCGTCGGAACATGTCACACGGCGGCATTCCGTTCGAGCTGGTCTTCAAGCAGCGCAAGAAGGATCGCCCCAAGCTCGTGATCCTGTGCGATGTGTCGTCTTCGGTCGCGAACGTCTCGCGTTTCATGCTTCAGTTCGTCTACAGCCTGCAGGATGCCTTCACGAAGATCCGCTCGTATGTCTTCGTCGCGGAACTCGGGGACGTCACCGCGCTGTTCCGGGAGGGCGACATCAACGAGTCGATCGAAAAGGCGCTCGATGGTGGCGACGTGATCAACGTCTACACGCGTTCGAATTTCGGCTTCGCGTTCCACCATTTCTGGCAGAATCACCTCTCGGTGATCGACAACAAGACCACCGTGCTGATTCTCGGTGACGCCCGCAACAACTACAACGATCCGCGCGCGTGGTGCCTGCGCGACATCCACAACAAGGCCAAGAACGTGGTCTGGTTGAACCCCGAAAGCCCGAGTGCCTGGGGATTCGGCGACAGCGTGATGAATCGCTACCTGCCGTATACCGACGTCGCCGAGGAGTGTCGTAATCTGAAACAACTCTCGGCGATCATCGACCGGCTGGTGCTCTGAACCTCGCAGGCCGGGACCCAGTACCTTCACATTTCCCTTGAGGGTTTCCCGAAAAAGACAACGCCCCGTCGATTTCTCGACGGGGCGTTGATCAGGGGGGAGGGCGGTGGATGGATGATGGGGGGTGAGAGGTTGGACATTTCGGTGAGAAATGCCAAATCCACCGCCGCTCCATAAAACCTGAAAAATCTTGGGGACACCTCCATGCGTTGTACTCATTATGCTCAGTGGCAGAGGAATAGTCAAACCGTATTTTGCTATCGCAAGGCAGATTTTTCAGGTTTTCAGAAAACCCCTACTAAATCAGATTATTGACTCGCTTCGTGTGAGGTGAATTCGAGTCTGTGTCGCGAAACACCGGTTTTGACGGGCTGAGCGGCGTTTCGGTACTGTCCTTCACGTTCCCAGGATGCTGCAGCCTGAGCTGCCGGTCCGTTGTTTCCGCCCCGTGGGCGCCTTGGAGGAGTCTTTGAGCGAGTTTCGGCGTTTCTACATCCGGACGTACGGCTGTCAAATGAACGCCCACGACTCCGAAAAGGTCGCGAATCTGCTCTACCACGCGGGTTGGGTGGCTGCGCGGGATTCCGATGAAGCGGATCTGCTGGTCATCAACACCTGCTCGATCCGCGACAAGGCCGAGCACCAGCTCTACAGCGATCTGGGGCTCCTCCGGAAGTGGAAGGCGGCTCGGCCGGGGCGGGTACTGGGTGTGGCGGGTTGTGTGGCTCAGCAGGCGGGCGACGCGATTCAGCGGCGTTTCGGCCACGTGGATTTCGTGTTCGGAACCCACAACCTGCGCCTGGTTCCGTCGATGGTGGCCGCTGCCTTGCAGGGCAACCCGTCGCTCGAAGTGGGGGAATCCGCCTCCCTCGAGCGTTTCGACCTGCCCGAGCGCCATCCGGATTACCGGGGGACGAGCCCCGGCCGCGGCTACCTGACCGTGATGGAGGGCTGCGACATGTTCTGCAGCTTCTGCGTGGTGCCGGGAACGCGCGGGCGCGAGATCAGCCGCCCGGCCGACGGAATCGTCGCCGAGGCGCGATCGCTCGCGGCCCGCGGGGTGCGAGAACTCACCTTGCTGGGGCAGACCGTCAACGCCTACGGTCGTCATGACCGACGCCGCGATCAGGCCGGTACGGTGAGCTTCGGCGCATTGCTGCGCCGCCTGGCCGAGATTCCCGGTATCGAGCGGCTGCGCTACACGAGCCCGCATCCGCTGTTCTTCGACGACGATCTGGTCGCGGCCCATGCCGAGTTGGACGTGCTCTGCCCACACGTGCACCTACCGCTCCAGAGCGGCTCGAACCCGATTCTCGAGCGGATGCGCCGCCGCTACAGCGTCGATGATTACCGCGCCAGGGTGGCGGCGCTGCGCGCGGCCCGGCCCGACCTCGTGCTCACGACCGACCTGATCGTTGCTTTCCCGGGCGAAACCGACGAGGATTTCCGCGGCACTCTCGATCTCGTGTCCGAGGTCGGATTCGTGGATGCCTACTCGTTCAAGTATTCGCCGCGCCCCGGAACGACCGCAGCGTCGATGCCGGGGGCGGTGCCCGGAGATGTTGCGCAGACACGCCTCGAGGAGCTCCAAGAGCTCCAGCGTGGCCTCACACTGGCCGCACACCGCCGGCGGGTCGGAGACTCGACGGAGGTCCTCGTCACGGGCCATAGCCGTCACGGCGGCAGTCAGCTCTCGGGTCGCGACCCCTACCACCGAGTGGTGAATTTCAGTGCAGCATCGGGCGTGGTCGAGCCCGGAGAGCTGGTTCCGGTCCGGATCGTCGACGCCACTCCGCATTCGCTGATCGGCGAGGTCGCGGACGCAGAAAGCGCTGGTAGGATGCGAAGATCGGTGAAGAGCGAGTCCGGGATGGCCGATGAAGAGGGCCGGAGTGCGCTATTCCAGGCCGTACCGGTACGGCAACCGAGTGGGGCAAGCCCGCACGGCGACTGAGGGAATCGCGGACGACCGGGGCGTGATGGGGCGCTCGTGAGGGGAATCGATGCCCAAGGGGCGCATCCTAGCGGTCGACGATCAGCGGTATTTTCGAGAGCTCCTCGAGGGATTGCTCAGCGAGGAGGGCTATGACGTCGTCACGGCGTCGAGCGGCGAGGAGGCGCTCCGCATCCTCGAGCAGAGCCATTTCGACATCGTCTTGACCGATCTCGTGATGCCTGGGATGGACGGCAGCGACCTCGTCCACCGCGTGAAGGAGCGCGACCCCGAACAAGAGATCGTCGTCGTGACCGGGGTCGTCGATGTGAAGACAGCCGTCGACGCCATGAAGCTCGGTGCGGCGGAGTACCTCATCAAGCCATTCGACCGTGAGACGCTCGCCACCGCGATCGAGAAGATCCTCCAGAATCGCCGCTTGCGGACCGAGCACGCGCGGCTGCTCGCGGAGAACATCGAGTACATGGGCGAGCGGACCCTGTTCGAGCGGGCCGTGGCACTGTTTTCGTGCGTCGCGGTCGATCCGCTCGCGGCCCGGATCGTCGAGGGCCTGTGTGTCGAGACCCGCGCCCAGGGCGGCATCGTGTGGGTGGTCGACGAGGACGCCCCCGACCGCCTGAATCTGGCCGCGGTGCGGGGCTTGGTGCGGGTCAACGAAGAGCCGGCCGTGGTGATGCTCGAGCAGGTTCCCGAGGATCTCGCCGAGGGTGCAAAGGTTTCGCTGCTGCTCCCCTGGAGTGAGGAGGGGGGCGAGGAACGCCCCGCGCTGTACTTCGCGATGCGTCGTGAGGGTCGTGTGATTTGCCTGGCGCGCCTGACCGACAAGCTCGGTCACGACGAATTCGACGCAGTCGATCAGGCCTTCGCCGAGAAGTTCGTACAATACGGCGAGATCGCACTCGTGAATGCGCTGCGATTCGCTCGACTCGAGCAGAATTCGCTCGCGGATCCGAACACAGGTGCGTATGCGTTCGACTACTTCCACGACATCGTGCGCAGCGAGATCGAGAAATCGAACCGTTTCGGTCGCAACTTCTCGCTACTCGAGGTCGAGTTGGCCTCGCTCGACCCGCTTCGGGGGCGCCTCGGCGACCACGGGAGCCAGGAGTGGCTCGCGGGCATCGTCAAGCGGCTGCGCAGCGCGATGCGCTCGGCCGACATCCTGGCCGCGGACGGCGAGGGCCGCTTCCTCGTGCTGCTGCCCGAGACCGACACACTCGGCGGCGCGATCTTCAAGCAGCGCGTCGAGCGGGAACTCGAATGTGATCCGCTGCTCACGAATCTCGCCGGGGAGCATCGCCCCAAGATCCACTACGCCATCGCAAACTACCCCGCGGACGGCACTCAGCTCGAATCGATACTGCGCACACTCGAAGAAGGTCTGGCAGCCGACCGTGTGAGTCTCGTGCGCACGCTCGAGCTTGGAACCCGGTCAATCGCTGATTCGCTGACCGCGCTTGCCGATCAGGGCGAGAACGAGCGGCCCGAGGTCATCGAGAGCATCGCCGACTTCGTGCTCGGCGAGGTTGCACGGCGTCCGGAGGACCGCGGCCTGTTCTTCGTCGGGCCAGGCGAGGATTTCGCCAACTCGATGCACGATGGTCTGGCGGCGTTCGAAGGCATGTCGCCTCGCAGCGAGATCGTCGTGATCAGCGATCGGGCGGCTCCACCCGCACTGAACGGCGCCGTGGCCTGGCTATCGTCACCCGACGGCGTGACCCTGCCGCCTTTCCTGGTGCGCTACACGGACGGCGCGGTCTATGCCTTGATCTGTGGCGAAAAATCGAATGGTGCCGGTGTGAAGATGTTCCACACGGACGACCGCAGTGTCGTCGAGTTTCTCGCATTCCGACTACAGCGGGAGCTGGCGCTCCCGGAGCTGGCGTAGGAGCCGCGTGTGAATCGCTCGGTGCTGATCGCAGACGGAAACGGCGCGCGCGGGAGTCGCATCGCCGAGGCCTGTGAATCGATCGGTCTGAAGAGTCGTGTCGTATCGCACGGTGCGGCCGCGCTCGAGACAGCGCTCGCCGAGCTTCCCGCGGTGCTGGTCGTCGAGTGCGATCTGCCGCTCATCGACGGCGAGAAGCTCGGTGCGATTCTACACGCGAACCCGCGGACTCAGTCCATTCGGCTGTTGTTCCTGGGGGATCGCAGCGTAGCGGCGATCCCGGCCGGCGATGCGCCGGTGCTCGGGCCATCGGCGCCGCCTGAAGACATCGCGGAATCGGTACGCGCGCTGCTCGATGAGCAAGGCGAGGGCGAGCCCGAAGCCGAGACGGACGAAGACAAGACCGGCGCGGTCGAAGGCCAGCTCGCCCAGCTATCGCTGACCGATCTGCTTCAGCTGTTCCATGTGAGTCGGAAGACCGGAATCGTCAGCCTGGTGCGGCGGAACTTCAGCGGAGAAGAAGACTCCGGTCTGGTGCTGGTGTCCGGCGGCGAAATCGTGCAGGCCGAAGCGGGTGCCGTGCACGGCGAGAAGGCGCTGTTCCGTCTGATCGGCTGGGACCGTGGCAGCTTCTCGTTCCGGCCCGAAACGGTCGTCGTCGAGGAGCGGATCCAGACTCCGACACTTTCTCTGCTGCGCGAGGGTCGGCGTCAGGTCGAGGAGTGGGAGCGGCTGGCGCGCCACATGCCTCCGATGGATGCGCATGTCACGCTGAAGATCCAGAGTTCGTCGTTGCCGAACGTGATCCACCCGCTCACGCAGGAAGTGTTGCTGGTGCTGGAGCATTATTCGCGGATACGCGACGTCGTCGACCACTGTGCCCATCCGGATTATCAGGTGCTGAGGATGCTTCACACCCTGATTCGGCGCGGCATGCTGTCGCTGCGCCGGGACGTCCCCGGGCCGGCTGGGGCGCCCTCGCAGGCGGGTTTGTTCTCGCCGAGCCAGGCGTCGCGGCTCCACGAATGGTTGCAGTGCGAGGGGGAGTCGGGCGCGCGGTCGAATGAGGCGAAGCTCATCGTCGCGTTTTCGAGCTCCGATGCCTGTCGCGAATTTGCGCGCGCGGTGGGGCGTCTGCCGGGCGTCACACTCGACGAAGCCGCGAAGGCGGGCGAGGTTCCGCCCGATCTGGTCGCGTCCATCGGGCGGATCGCGGTCGACAACGAGACCGGGATCGAGTTCGTCCAGGTCCCGGTTGGCAAACGCTACGCACCGCTGTGGCCGACCGCGGCTCACGGTGCGGTCGGTGTGCTGCTGCTCCTCGCGGGTCCGCTGTCGGTGGCCATGCAATCGATCGGACAGATCGCCGACTCGATGCGCGCTCTGCCGCGCTCGCGGGTATTCCACTTGCTTCTGCTCGAGAAGGGCCAGGGCATCGCGCCGGAGGCGCTGCGCGAGAACATTTCGCTGCTCGACGATACTTCGCTCTTTCTGGTTCCTCTCGAGAATGAAGGCAAGGCCGGGATTCTGTTGCGCGAGATGTTCGGACGAATCCTGCCGTGAACGAGGGCGAGCTCGCGAAGTTCCCGCTGCTCGCGCCACTCGCGGATGCCGAGCGCGAGGCGATCGCGGACGAGTTCGAGCTTCTCGAGATCGAGCCCGATTCGCTGCTGTTTCGCGAGGGCGAAACCGCCGACGCGGCCCTGTTCATCGCGGCGGGTCGTGTGCGTGTCTACGCGCGCCGAGTCGACGTCGGGGCCGAGGTCGGTCCGGGGGATGTGCTCGGGATGCTGTCGCTCGTCGTCGACGGTCCTCGCGAGGCCAGCGCTGAAACGTTGTCTCCCGCGCGCGTCTGGCGTCTCTCCCGGAGCGCGTTTCGTCGGCTCGTCGAGGCGGAGCCGACCGCAGCCTGCCGATTGCTGGAAGGGATCTTGCGCGAGTACGCGGGGGTGGTGCGCGAGGAGGTCGCGCGTGACGGGTGTGGTTGACCGCGTGACGCGCAGCGATTAAACTGCTCGGCCATCCCGACGGCGCGTAATCCTGCGCCATGGACGGCACGGAACGGACATGAACGAAGACCGGATCCGCGATGGACTGACGTTCGACGACGTCCTCCTCACGCCCGGACCCAGCGACATCCTACCTGGCGACGTCGACCTCAAGACCCAACTCACGCGCGAAATCGCGATCAACATTCCGCTCGTCTCGGCCGCGATGGACACCGTCACCGAGCACGAGGCCGCGATCTGCCTGGCGCAGAACGGCGGCATCGGCATGGTGCACAAAAATCTCTCGGTTGCCTCGCAGGCGAGCGAGGTCGACAAGGTGAAACGCTCGGAATCGGGCTTGATCGTCGACCCGATCACGATGCACCCTGAGCAGCGGATCTACGAAGCCCTCGAGGTGATGGCTCGCTACAGGATCTCCGGCGTGCCGGTGATCCAGGACGGCAAGGCGGTCGGCATTTTGACCAACCGCGACTTGCGCTTCGTGCGCGACACCCATCAGCAGATCTCCAGCGTGATGACGCGCGAGAATCTCGTGACGGTGCCGCCGGGCACGACCCGCGAGCGAGCGAAGGAGCTGCTCCACGCCCATCGCATCGAGAAGCTGCTGGTGGTCGACGACTCCGGCGATCTCTGCGGCCTGATCACGATCAAAGACATCGAGAAGAGCGAGCGATTTCCCGACGCCTCCAAGGACTCGATGGGCCGGCTGCTCTGCGGTGCCGCGGTCGGTGTTGGCGAGGATCGCCTCGAGCGATCCCAGGTCCTCGTGGATGCCGGCGTCGATGTGATCGTGGTCGATACCGCGCACGGGCACTCGGCGGCGGTCCTCCGCACGGTCGAGGAGCTGCGCCACCACTTCCCGAACCTGCCGATGGTGGGAGGAAACGTCGCCACCCCCGAGGGCACGGAGGCGCTGATCAAGGCCGGTGTGTCCGCAGTGAAGGTCGGAGTCGGGCCGGGCTCGATCTGCACCACCCGCGTGGTCGCGGGGGTCGGAGTGCCGCAGTTCACAGCCGTGATGGAGAGCGCCCGCGTGGCCACTTCCGCGGGCATTCCGGTGATCGCGGACGGCGGCATCAAATTTTCGGGTGACGTCGTGAAGGCGCTCGCAGCCGGCGCGGCATCGGTGATGATCGGCTCGTTGTTCGCGGGCACGGACGAAGCACCGGGCGAACTCGTGCTGTACCAGGGGCGCTCCTACAAGGTCTACCGCGGCATGGGCTCGCTGGGGGCGATGGCTGCGGGCAGCGCCGATCGCTATTTCCAGTCGGAGGTCGCGGGCGACAAGCTGGTGCCGGAAGGAATCGAGGGGCGGATTCCGTATCGCGGGAGCCTCACGAGCAACATCCATCAGTTGATCGGCGGGCTCCGCTCCGGCATGGGCTACACCGGCTCGGCCAGCCTCGTCGACCTCGTCGAGCGTGCACGTTTCGTTCGGATCTCGGCGGCCGGTCTGAAGGAGAGCCACGTTCACGACGTGATCATCACCAAGGAAGCCCCCAACTACCGGATCGATTAGAATCTCCGGGACCCCCCAGCAGCTGATTCCAGCCGCCCTCCCGGCCGGATTATGAGTCCGCAGAAGCGGATGTGAGGAAGCCCTACCCGCATGTCGTCGGCCCCCGAGAGCGACAGGATCTTGATCCTTGATTTTGGATCGCAGTACACGCAGCTGATTGCGCGCCGGATCCGCGAACAACACGTCTATTGCGAGATCCAGGCTCCGAGTTTCGATCTCGATGCAATCGTTGCCTGGAAGCCGGCGGGGATCATTCTGTCCGGCGGACCATCCAGCGTGCTCGATGAGGGCGCCCCTGATGTCGACCCCGGCATCGTCGACCTCGGGATTCCGGTTCTCGGCATCTGCTACGGCCTGCAACTGCTTGCCCATCGCCTCGATGGGCTCGTCGAAGCTACCGACGATCGCGAGTACGGACGTGCGCTGCTCAAGCTCGAACGCGAAGACCCGCTGTTCGCGGACCTCGAAGGCGGGGTCGAACGGGTGGTGTGGATGAGTCACGGCGACCGCGTGTT
The DNA here is from genome assembly GCA_964196055.1 of uncultured Gammaproteobacteria bacterium. Classification (GTDB taxonomy): domain Bacteria; phylum Myxococcota_A; class UBA9160; order UBA9160; family SMWR01; genus JAFDEI01. The sequence goes on from CAXMSF010000065.1 coordinate 19,809, forward strand.
GCGCCTTCCGCCGGGCTTCGAGGTACTCGCGACGAGTCAGAGTTCCCCGTTTGCGGCGGTCCGCCACTCCGAACGGCCGATCTGGGGCGTGCAGTTTCACCCCGAGGTGGTCCACACCGAGGGCGGTGGGCAGATGCTCCGGAACTTCGTGAACGACATCTGTGGCTGCGGGGCGTCGTGGACGATGGACGCGTTCATCGAACAGACCGTTTCGGACGTCCACGAGCAGGTCGGCGACGGGCTGGTGGTTTGCGGCTTGTCGGGCGGGGTCGATTCATCGGTCGCGGCCGCGTTGGTTCACCGTGCGATCGGCGAGAGGCTGACCTGCCTGTTCGTCGACAACGGCCTGCTGCGTCTGGGTGAGCGCGAGGAAGTCGAGCGGCTGTTCGACGGCGCGCTGCATGTGAACCTCGTCACCGTGCGCGCCGAAGAGCGCTTCCTCAGCGAACTCGCGGGCGTCGTCGATCCGGAGGAGAAGCGAAAGATCATCGGTCGGGTCTTCATCGAAATCTTCGAGGAGGAGGCGAATCGGCTCGGCGCAGTCGACTACCTCGTACAGGGGACGTTGTATCCGGATGTGATCGAGAGTGTCTCGGTGAAGGGACCCTCGGCGACCATCAAGTCGCACCATAACGTCGGCGGACTCCCCGATCGGATGCGCCTCGCGCTCGTCGAGCCGCTGCGAGAACTCTTCAAGGACGAGGTGCGCGAAGTCGGCCGACGGCTCGACCTGCCGGACTCGCTGATCGGCCGGCACCCGTTTCCGGGGCCCGGTCTCGCGATCCGCATCATGGGTGAGGTCACGGCCGAACGACTCGACTGCCTGCGGGGCGCCGACGCCATCGTGATCGAGGAAATCCGTCGCTTCGAGCTCTACGACCAACTCTGGCAGGCGTTCGCGGTCTTCCTGCCCGTCCAGAGCGTCGGCGTGATGGGCGACGAGCGCACCTACGACAACGCCATCGCGGTGCGCTGTGTGACGTCTGTCGACGCGATGACGGCCGACTGGGCACACCTGCCGCCCGAGGTGTTGTCGCGCATCTCGAGTCGCATCATCAACGAGGTGAAGGGCATCAACCGAGTCGTCTATGACATCTCGTCGAAACCACCCGCAACGATCGAGTGGGAGTAGCGGGAGTGGCTTCGGCTCCCTTCGTTCACTGCCACCTGCACAGTCAGTACTCGCTCCTCGACGGGGCCATCAAGATCGATCCGTTGTTCGAGCGCGCCAGGGCGCTCGACATGCCGGCCGTGTCGCTTACCGATCACGGCAATCTGTTCGGCGTGATCGAGTTCTACGAAGCCGCGATGCGGGCCGAAGTGAAGCCGATCATCGGCTGCGAGGTCTACGTGGCCTCGGGGTCGCGATTCTCGAAGGAAAAGCGCGAGCACGACGCGAGCGGCTTCGACGCGATCAATCATCTGATCCTGCTCGCGATGAACGACACCGGTTACAAGAACCTGATGTATCTGGTCTCGAAGGCGTACCTCGAAGGCTTCTATTACAAGCCGCGGATCGACCTGGATCTGCTGCGCGAGCGGCACGAGGGCTTGATCGCGACCTCGGGCTGCCTGTCTTCGATGGTCTCGCGTGCGATTACGAGCGGACAGACCAACACGGCATGGGAACTCGTCGAGGACTTCTCGGGGATCTTCAAGGATCGCTACTACCTCGAACTCCAGCGGCACGGTATCGGCGATCAGGATCGCGTGAACGCCGAGCTTGCGAAGATGTCGGTCGACATGAAGCTCCCCCTGCTCGCAACCAACGACGCCCACTACCTGAATGACTGCGACCACGAGCCGCACGACGCGCTGCTGTGCATCGGCACCGCGGCGAACCTCGACGATCCGAAGCGATTCCGATTCGACGGTCAGGGTTTCTATCTGAAATCGGGCGACGAAATGGCCGAGGTCTTTCGCGATCACCCGTCTGCGATCGCAAACACCCTCGAAGTCGCCGAGCGCTGCAACCTGGTGCTCGGCCTCGAGACCGGCGAGTACCACCTGCCGGAATTCCAGGTGCCGGCCGGCCGCACGCGCGAGGAAGTCTTCGCCGAGCAGGCGTGGGCGGGCTTGCGCAATCGGTTGCAGCTGGCTCCGGACGAGCCGATTCCGCCGCGCCACGCGGAATACGTGAAACGCATGGAACACGAGATCGGCGTGGTCCAGTCGATGGGCTTCGCGGGCTACTTCTTGATCGTCTCGGACTTCATCGACTACGCGAAGCGAGAGAACATCCCGGTCGGACCCGGACGAGGCTCGGCCGCCGGTAGCCTCGCAGCCTACGGCCTCGGAATCACCGGCGTCGACCCGATCGAGTACGACATCATCTTCGAGCGCTTTTTGAACCCCGAGCGCATTTCGATGCCGGATATCGATGTCGACTTCTGCAGGAACGGGCGCGATCAGGTCATCCGCTACGTACAGGAGAAGTACGACGGCGAGGGTGACGACGGGCGGAAGGTCGCGCAGATCATCACCTTCGGGAAGTTGCAGGCCAAGGCGGCAATCCGCGATGTCGGGCGAGTGCTGGGGATGCCGTATGGCGACGTCGACCGGATTTCGAAATTGGTCCCCGACGCGCTCGGAATCAGTCTCGAAGAGGCGATCGGGCAGTCTTCGGAGCTGCGCGCGAGGATGGAGAGCGACGGGCAGGTCGCGAAGCTGATCGAAACCGCGCTGAAGCTCGAAGGGCTCACTCGCCACGCCTCGACGCACGCCGCGGGGGTCGTGATCGGAACCCGGCCGCTGATCGAGATGGTGCCGCTGTATCGTGATCCCCGTTCGGGAGCCGCCGTCACACAGTACGACATGCGTTGTATCGAGAAGCTCGGGCTGATCAAGTTCGATTTCCTTGGGCTCACGACGCTCACGACGCTCGCCGACGCCGAGCGCCGAATCCGCGAGACCCAGAAGGCCGACTTCCGGATCGATGACGTCGATCTCGAGGACGCAGTGACCTACGACCTGCTCTCGGAGGGCAACACCGAAGGTGTGTTCCAGGTCGAGTCGCAGGGCATGACGGATCTCGTCGTGAAGCTCCATCCACGCTCGTTCAAGGAGTTGATTCCGATCGTCGCGTTGTACCGCCCCGGCCCGCTCGGTTCGGGGATGGTGGACGACTTCATCAACCGGAAGAACGGCGTCACGAAGGTCGAATATCTGCTGCCCGAGCTCGAAGAACTCACGGCCGAGACGCTCGGCGTGATCGTCTATCAGGACCAGGTGCTCCAAATCGCCAACCGCCTGGCAGGTTACAGCCTCGGCGAGGCGGATCTGCTTCGGCGCGCGATGGGCAAGAAGAAGGCCTCGGAGATGGAGAAGCAGCGCGAGCGCTTCGTCTCGGGTGCGGTCGAGCGAAACATCGAGCGACACGCGGCCAATGAGGTCTTCAAGCTCATGGCCGAATTCGCGGGCTACGGCTTCGCGAAGTCGCACTCGACCGCCTACGCGCTGATCACGTATCAGACCGCCTACCTCAAGGCGAACTACCCGAACGAATACATGGCCGCGCTGCTCACCACCGAATCGGGAAATCACGACAAGCTCTCGCGCTACATCGGTCACTGCAAGCACCTTCAGATCGAGGTCCTCGCTCCCGACGTGAATCAGAGCGCGCGCGACTTCACGGTCGTCGAGGGCGGGATTCGCTTTGGGCTCGCGGGTGTGAAGAACGTCGGTGAAGGTGCAATCGAATCGATCCTCGCTGCGCGCTCGGGCGAGAGCGGCCATTACAAAGAGATCTTCGATTTTGCCGCGCGGATCGAAGGTCGCCGTGTCAATCGCCGCGTGGTCGAGAGCCTGGTGAAGTGCGGGGCCTTCGATTCCCTGCATCCGGACCGAGCCTCGGTCTGGGCGGGGCTCGACGTGGCGCTCGAGGCCGGTGCGGCCGAGCAGCGCGACCGCGAGATCGGGCAGGAGAGCCTGTTCGGCGGAATGGTCGAGACGGACGTACCGAAACCGAGCCTGCCCGACGTGGCCGCCTGGACCGATCGCCAACGCCTCGAATTCGAGAAGGAAGTGCTCGGTTTCTACGTCACCGGTCACCCGCTGGCCGCCTATCTGCGGAAGATGCGCCAGTTCATCGATGTCACCGCCGACGCGACCGAGGGACGCGCCGGCCGCGAGGTGCGCATCGGCGGCTTGGTGACTTCCATGCGCGAAACCCGGACTCGTCGTGGCGCCCAGATGGCTTTCGCAACACTCGAGGACATGACCGGAGCCTTCGACCTCGTGATCTTCAGCGAGCCCTTCGCGGAGTACGGCAGCCTGATTCGTGCCGCCCTGAGTAACGAGTCCGGAGAAGGCCCCAAGCCGCTCGTCGTGACCGGGAACCTCGAGGCCGGCGAGCCACCGAAGGTACTGGTGAGACACGTCTACGACCTCGAACGAGCCGAGGAGAAGCTCGCCACCCAGGTACGGCTGCAGTTGACCGCGAAAGAGGTGACGCGCGATCGGATGCAGGCGCTGCTGGCGCTGTTGAAGCGCCATCCGGGCGCATGCGAGGTGCTTCTGCAGATCTTGATCCCCGGCGAAACCGAGACTTGGATCGCTCTGCCTGCCGTCTGCGTCAACCCGACCGAAGCCCTGCGCAATGAGTTGAACAGCCTGTTTGGGCGGGCCGTCACGGAGATCGAATTTTGAGATCGAGCGCTTTCACGATCTCGCTGCTGCTATTCGCGGGGCTCTTCACCGCTCCGGCGGCGGCGCAAATCCGTCAGATGGAGACCGTCGGTGCCTACCCGCTCTCGGCGGGTGCCAAGCGTTCCGGTTCCGCACGCGATACGGCAGTCAAGCTGGCGCTCCGGGAAGCGGTCGTTCAGGTGGCGATCGACCTCGTGACGGGAGTGAAGCGCGGCGAGGCGACCGATTTTCTCCCCGACGTGTTGGGCGACGATCCGCTCGACTACATCTCACGCTACCGGATCATCGAGGACCGCGGGGAACGCCCCACGCAATACTCGCAGAACCCCAAGGTCGAATTCGAATATGTGGTGCTCGTGGAGTCCCACATCGATTCTGCGCGGGTCAGAAGTCGCCTCGAGAAGGCGGGCCTGCTGATGACGCGGGCACGGGCGCCAGCCCAGCAGTTGCTCGTGATCATCGACGGCAACAGCGATTTCGACGCCTACGAGGCTCTTCGCCGGGCCCTGATCGATCGCGTGCGCGTGAAATCCGCCGTTCCGGTCGAGATGGAGCGGGGCAGGATCGTGCTGGCGGTCGAGACCTCACGCAGTGCGCGGCAGCTGCTCGAGAATCTGCTCCGCAGCGCGCCTCCGGGGCTGCACGTGACCCCTGTGGGCAGCCAGGCGCGCAGCCTGACGCTCCGAATCGAGCTCGAGGAGTTGCCCGAAGATCCGGGTCCGAACGAACCCGGGGCGACACGTACCGGGTCACGCGCGCGCAATTGACACTCCAACCCTAAATCGCTATTGAATTCGCGTCCTTACGGACGGCTTGGCACGTAGCTCAGTGGTAGAGCGCCGCCTTGACACGGCGGAGGCCGGCAGTTCAATCCTGCCCGTGCCAACCAAATTCGATTCCACACAGCCGGATGGGGCCGAGCGCAACGCGCGCCGGCGCCACGCCGCAGCCGGGTTCAGAAGACCAGATGACCTGCACGCACTCATGAGCGAGATCGAAGTCCGTCTACCCGATGGGAAGACGCTTTCGATGCCTGCAGGTTCCAATGTCTTGAACGTCGCGGAGCGAATCGGGAAGGGACTCATGCGCGCGGCGCTCGCCGGGCGGGTCGACGGTCAACTGGTCGACTTGCGGGTCCCGCTCGAGCACGACGCCGAAGTTCAGATCGTCACGGCGAAGAGTCCGGAGGCGGGCGAGGTGATCCGCCACTCAGCCGAGCACGTCATGGCCGACGCGGTGCGGCGGCTGTTCCCTGGAACACAGATCGACGTCGGTCGCAACGACCACTCCGAGAAGTTTCAGTACGACTTCCTGGTCGAACGACCGTTCACTCCCGACGATCTCACTGCCATCGCAGCTGAGATGAAGAACATCATCGGCGAGAAGTCGTTGTTCGAGCGCGAGTCGATCTCGCGTGACGAGGCGCGCAAGCTCTTCGCGAATGAAGGTGAAGAGCTCAAGTTGTCGCGTCTCGAAGACATTCCCGACGGCGATGAAATCACCATATTCCGTCAGGGCAAGTTCACCGATCTCTGCCGCGGTCCACACGTGCAGCGCACCGACCAGATCGGCGCCTTCCACCTGATCGAGGCCGCGGGCTCGTACTGGCGGGGCGATGAGAGCAATCCGATGCTCCAGCGGATCTACGGAACCGCGTTCGCGTCGAAGAAGGAACTCGAAGCGCATCTGGCGGCGATCGAGGAGGCGAAGAAGCGCGACCACCGGCGCCTCGGTGCCGAACTCGAGCTGTTCATGCTCGACCCGGTGTCGCCGGGTTCGCCCTTCTATCTGCCGAAGGGGATGGTTCTCTACAACACGCTGATCGATTACATGCGCAGCCTCTATCCGAAATACGGCTATCAGGAAGTCATGACGCCGCAGATCTTCCGAACGGATCTGTTCAGGACGTCGGGGCACTACGAGCTGTTTCGTGATGACATGTTCCTGATGCAGGGCGACGAGGGCGAAGAACTCGGCGTGAAGCCGATGAATTGCCCCGGCCACTGCGTGCTGTTCGCCGACAAGAAGCGCTCCTATCGCGAACTGCCGCTCCGCTTCGCCGAATTTTCACGGCTTCACCGCAACGAGCGCAGCGGCACCCTGACGGGCTTGTCGCGGGTCCGTTCGATGGCGCAGGACGATGCCCACATCTACTGCGAGCCCGAACAGGTCGAGGAAGAGCTCGCGAGCTTCTTTGCGATGACCGAGGAGGTCTATCAGGCGCTCGGGCTCAGCGGGGTCGAGATCGGAGTTTCCACCCGCCCCCAAGGCGGGTTTGCGGGCGAGTCGGCCGACTGGGACGTCGCCGAGCAGCGGCTGATCGACGCCGTGAAGGCCGCCGGGTACGACTGCCGGGTGAAGCCCGGCGATGCTGCGTTCTACGGCCCCAAGGTCGAATGCGACTTCCGGGACGTGCTCGGGCGCGCCTGGACGCTCTCGACGCTTCAAATCGATGTTTCGATGCCGACGCGCTTTGAACTACAATACGTCGGTCGGGATGGCGAGATGCACCGGCCTGCGATGCTCCACCGGGCCATTCTCGGGTCGCTCGAACGATTCATTGCGCTCTATATCGAGATGCGTGCGGGCAATTTCCCGTTCTGGATGGCCCCGGTGCAGGTCCGGGTGCTCCCGATTTCGGACCGGCATCTGGCGTACGCTCGGGAAGTCGAGGCTAGACTCGGAAAGGTCGGAATTCGTGTTCACGTGGACGACCGAAACGAGAAGCTCGGCTTCAAGATTCGTGAGGCCGAGGTCCAGAAGATCCCGCTGATGTTGGTGGTTGGTGACAACGAGGCGGAGTCGGGAAGTGTGACGCCGCGCTGGCGGGACGAATCGAAGACTTCAGGCGAAGCAGTTGCTCTCGACACCCTGGTGTCGGAGCTCGAAATCGAAAACGAAACACGGCGCGCCATCAGCGCGTCGTAGGAGGAAAGAGACCTGGCGGACCAAAGAAAAGGCGGCAAGGACGACGGGCCCCGGATCAACGAGAAGATTCGGATTCCGGAAATTCGAGTCATTGGCGAGGACGGCGAACAGCTCGGGGTGATGACCCCGGAGGCCGCGATCGCTCGTGCCGAGGACGTGGGTCTCGACGTCGTCGAGGTGGCCCCGAACTCGAAGCCGCCCGTCTGTCGGATCATGGACTACGGGAAGTACAAGTACGAGCAGAAGAAGAAGGCCGGAAAGGGCAAGGGGCACGCTGCGTCGCTCAAGGAAGTGAAGCTGCGGCCGCGCACCGATGACCACGATCTGGCCTTCAAGTTGAAGAATGCTCGACGCTTCCTGATGGACGGCGACAAGGTGAAGGTCACGGTGATGTACCGCGGCCGTGAAATGGTGCATCGCCAGCTGGGACGCGAGCAGTTGAATCGCGTCGTGGCGATGCTCGGGCCGATGGCCAACGTCGAGAACCCGCCTCGTATGGAAGGGCGGTTCTTGTCGATGATTCTCGTGCCCAACCGCGAGGCGATCGCAGAGATCGCGAAACAAGAAGAAGCCGAGGCGAAAGCCATGGAAGAGCAGAGCTCGGCCGAAGGAGCATGACATGCCGAAGATGAAGAGCCACAGCGGAGCGGCCAAGCGGTTCAAGAAGACGGGAACTGGGAAGATCGTGAGGAACCGCGCGAACAAGCAGCACATACTCACGAAGAAGAATGCGAAGCGAAAGCGACAGCTGCGCAACGACGCCATCATCACGCCTGCGGATGAGAAGCGCGTCAAGCAGATGCTGCCCAACCTTTAGACGGTAAGAGGGGGGAGAACCCATGCCGCGAGTAAAACGGGGCGTCACGTCGAAGCGACGCCACAATCGAATTCTGGATGAGGCCAAGGGCTACTACGGTGGCCGCAAGAACCTCATCAAGACTGCGCGCGAAGCGGTGGAAAAGGGCTGGAAGTACGCCTACCGCGACCGCAAGCAGAAGAAGCGCGTGTTCCGCGCGCTCTGGATCGCCCGTATCAATGCCGCGGCGCGCGAGCACGGTCTGTCGTACAGCCGTTTCATGAACGGACTGAAGCAGGCGAACGTCGAGATCGACCGCAAGGTGCTCGCGCAGCTCGCGATCTCGGACCCGAAGGCCTTCGGGGATCTCGCCGAGCTGGCGAAATCCAAGGCCGCCTAGGCACCGCCGCGGATGACCGCGGACAAGCCCGACCTCGGGACGCTCGAAGAACGCGCGGGCGTGGAGATCGCCGCGGCCGGCGACCTCCACGAACTCACCGCCGTGCGTGCGCGCTACCTCGGCAAGAAGGGGTCGGTGGCGGCGCTGCTGCGCAGCATCGGCGATCTCGAGCCCTCCGAGCGGGGGCGTGTCGGCCAGGAAGCCAACGCGGCCAAGCAGCGGATCGAGGCGGCTGCGGCCGCGCGCAAGAGCGAACTCGAACGTGCCGGTCGCGAGCAGCTGCTGGCGAGCCAACGACTCGACGTGTCGCTCCGCGGATCCGCGACACGCACCGGGCACCTGCACCCGATCACGCGTGTCACGCGAGACATGGTGCAGTTCTTTACATCGCTGGGTTTCTCGATCGAAGAGGGCCCGGAGATCGAGACCGAGTACAACAATTTCGAGGCGCTCAACATTCCGGCCGATCACCCGGCCCGTGACGAGCAGGACACCTTCTATCTCGACGACGGCCGGTTGCTCCGGACCCACACCTCGAACGTGCAGATCCGCGTGATGGCCGGCCGCAAGCCGCCGTTTCGCTTCATTGCACCCGGGCGCGTCTACCGTCACGACCTTTCGCCGAGGCATAGCCCGATGTTCCATCAGATCGAGGGCTTCCTGGTGGACGAGCGGGTCAGCTTCGGCGATTTGAAGGGCGTCCTCTACGGCTTCGGACGTCATCTGATGGGTCGCGACATCGAGCTGCGCTTTCGCTCCAACCATTTCCCGTTCACCGAGCCGTCCGCCGAAATGGATTACGCCTGCGTGCTATGCGACAAGCAGGGTTGTGCGGCGTGTTCGCAGCACGGTTGGATGGAGTGGGGCGGTTGCGGGATGATCCATCCGAAGGTGTTGGAGCGCTGCGAGATCGACCCCGACCGCTATCAGGGCTTCGCATTCGGAATGGGAATCGATCGCACCGCGATGTTGCGGTACGGGATTCCGCAACTCCGTCACTTGTTCGAAGGTGACGTGCGCGTGCTGGAGCAGATCTGATGCGGGTGCCGCTCGACTGGCTCGCGGAGTGGATCGATTTGCCCTCCGACGAAGAACTCGCCGAGCGCTTGAACCTCGGCGGCTTCGAAGACGCTGAAATCGAGACGAGCGGCCCCGATCTTTCGGCCGTCGTCGTCGGGCACGTGGACGAATGCGGCCCGCATCCGAACGCCGACCGCTTGTCGTTCTGCAAGGTCGACACCGGTAGCGGCGAACTCGTCGAGGTCGTCTGCGGTGCACCCAACGTCGCCCAGGGGCAGAAGATCGCGTTCGCACCGGTCGGTAGCCGGCTGCCGGACGGCACGAAGCTGAAGAAGACGAAGATCCGCGGCATCGTATCTCGCGGGATGATCTGTTCGGCGCGCGAACTCGGCCTCTCCGAAGAGCACGACGGCATCCTGGTTCTCGATTCGGAGGCGCCCGTGGGCGCGCTGTTGCCCGAAGTGCTCCGGGTGGGCGATCGCGCGCTCGAGTTCGGCATCACGCCGAACCGCGGCGATGCCACGTCGCTGCTCGGGATCGCGCGCGAAGTCCACGCACTGATCGGCGGCGAGCCGACGCCGCCCGAGACCGCACCGCCCGAGACCGGTGCGCCGGCCGCCGAAGCCGTGTCGGTTGCCATTGCGGCTACAGAGGACTGCCATCATTACGCTGCGCGCGTCGTGCGCGGGGTGCGGGTGACTGCGTCACCCGACCACGTGGTGCGACGGCTCGAGGCCGCCGGGATCCGCTCGATCAACAACGTGGTCGACGCCACGAACTGGGTGTTGCTCGAGTTTGGCCAGCCACTGCACGCCTTCGATCTCGCCACGCTGCATGGCGACCGGGTCGAGGTGCGGCGTGCCGCCGCGGGTGAGAAGCTCGCCTGCCTGGACGGCGAGACCCGCGAACTCGATCCGAACGACCTGGTCATCTGCGATGCCGAGCGGCCGATCGCGCTCGCGGGTGTGATGGGGGGGGCGGATACGGAAGTCGGCGAGAAGACCTGCGACATCCTGATCGAGAGCGCACACTTTCACCCGACCGTGGTGCGGCTCACGGCTCGCCGCCATGGCGTTCAAACGGAGGCCTCGTACCGCTTCGAGCGCGGAGTCGACCGCGAGGGCGTGCTGCGCGCTGCGGATCGAGTGGCGCGCCTGATCGTCGAATGGGCCGGCGGCGAGGTCGCCTCCGGCGTCGTTGCTGCGCGCGGAGCCGAGCCCGTCGTGACCCGAGAAATCGAACTCGATGTCGCCCGAAGCAACCGACTGCTCGGAACCGAGATCGAGGTCGCCGAGGCGCGAGCGTTGCTCGCGCGAGTCGGCGTGGAGTGCCGTGAGACGGGCGGCGGATTGCTCACCGGAAGCGTGCCGAGCCATCGCAACGACCTCCATGTCCACCAGGACCTGACCGAGGAGATCGCGCGCGTCTACGGCTACGACCGGATCCCGACCACGCTTCCGACCGCGGAGCTACAACCGGTCGCCGAGCCGGCGACGCGACAGCTCGGCGAACGCGTGCGCGACGAATTCGTGGCTGCGGGTCTCAGTGAGGCCATCTGCCTGCCGTTTGTGCCCCCTGGGGATAGCGATGCGCTCCGACTCGCGGCGGACGACCCGCGGCGAAGCCAGCGTGCCATCGTGAATCCGCTGAAGGAAGAGGAGCCGGCGCTGCGGACTACGCTCGCGCCGTCGTTGTTGCGTCTCGCGCAGCAGAATCTGAGCCGGCAGATCGACGGCGTGGCGCTGTTCGAGATCTCGAGTGTATTCCTGCCGCGGGCCAGCGAGGCGGGGGGGGCAGAGCCGCTCGCGGCAGCCGCGGTCTTGAGCGAGCCGCAAGAAGCGACCCTGTGGGACCGAAAAATCCCGGTCCCGCTCTTCTTTCGAGCCAAAGGGGTTGCAGAAAGGCTTTTAATTCAGGCAGGTTATGTGGCATTGTGGCGGGGCCAGACGGAATCGCCGTACCTCCACCCGGGAGCGTCGGCGAGCATCGAGGTCGGGGGGCACGTGGTCGGGACCGTTGGGGAGCTTCATCCGGAAGTGGCGGCGAATTTCGCGATCGATGTTCCCTGCGCGCTGATCGAACTCGACCTCGGCCGGCTCGAAGCCCAGCCTCGGCAGCCCAAGGTGTTTCTCGAGCTTTCGCGGCAGCCCGCCGCGCGGCGTGATCTCGCGGTGCTGCTCGACGACGATGTGGCAGCCGGCGAAGTATTGGCCGCAATCGAACAGGCCGGGGGCGCCGACCTGCTGTCGGCCGAGTTGTTCGACCGTTATGCGGGCAAGGGTGTTCCGGAGGGACGTGTCAGCCTGGCGTTTCGGCTGGCGTTCCAGAAGATGGATCGGGCGCTCACCGAGAAGGAAGTGAGCAAGTCGGTCGATCGCATCGTGCGAATGTTGTCCCACCGTTTCGGCGGTGAGTTGCGTTAGGTCTTGTATCGAAGGGAGAAGGGTGGATGACGAAGGCCGACATTGTTGAGCAGATCTACGAACAGGTCGGATTCTCGAAGAAGGAATCCGCGGAGCTGGTCGAAAAGGTTTTCGACGCGATCAAAGACACCCTGTCGATGGGAGAAAAGGTCAAGATCTCCGGCTTCGGAAATTTCGTCGTACGTTGCAAGAACTCACGCAAGGGACGGAATCCCCAGACCGGAGAGGAAATCCTGCTCGAAGCGCGCCGCGTCCTCACGTTCAAGCCGAGTCTCGTGCTGAAGAACATCCTGAACGAGGACATGCCCGAGGGCGATGAGCCGACGGCACAGGCGGGAATTGGGACCGCCGAATAACGCAAGCGATCCGATCGCGCGCGACCGAGCGCATGGTACATTCACCGGGCGAGTTGGGGGAGCCATGGCGAATCGAAAGATGGAAGCGTCTGCGGGTGAAGCGGAGAGCGCCACCAGCGCACCCGACAAGCGCTATTACCGCATCGGCGAAGTCAGCAAGATCACCGACGTGAAGCCCTACGTGCTGCGCTACTGGGAGAGCGAATTCCGGTGGATGGCGCCGCAGAAGTCACGTTCGAAGCAGCGCCTCTATCGCCGCCGCGACATCGACATGATCTTGTTG
>CAXMSF010000066.1:0-5486 GCA_964196055.1 uncultured Gammaproteobacteria bacterium
CCGGATAGAGGTACAAGGCAGAGGAACGCGAAGCGTTCAGCGCGGCGGGATCGACGGCCGACGATCAGGGCCGCAGCGTCATCGACTTCGCGACTTCCTCGGCTCCCCAGCGCGCGAACTCCTCGGCGGCCAGCCAGCGCGTCCCGCCACCGGGATACTGGCGCGCCCGAAAGATCGACGCGGTCATCGACTGCTGGGTCTCGTCGAACCGCCCGGTCCAGAGACGCCGGCCGGAGGGGGCCTCGTGGAGCGAAATTTCGAAGGCGATGCTCGCAGCTTGCTTGGCCCCCGCACTCGAGCCTTCGCGCTCGCGCCATCGCGTCACCATCCCGATCGCAACGGCAGTCGCACCGAAATCCTGATTGGCTCTTTCGGCCGTGGCGCGGGGATTCAGGCGGGGCACCGCGTCGCCCTGGTTCGCGAAGGCTCCTTCGAGATCACTGGGTGGAATCACGTTGACGCCGCGCGCGACCAGCGCATCCGTGAAATAGCTCGACACCAGCGCGGCGTTGTCCCAGGTCACCTTCGCGGTGGTACCGACCGAGCGACCGGTGGACAGGCGCGGCTGAAACGGGACCACTGCGACCAGCTTCATCGCCTCATTGGTCTTCGCATCCTGATTCGACTCGACCACCGGTCCCGGTCGGATCTGCAGCGGCGAGCGAGCCTCACAGGCTGTTAACAACCCCACCGACACGACGAGCGCCCATAGGAAATGGCGAGCCGACGATCTGCCGACCGGTGTTCCGAGCGAACCCTGCGCGCGCATCGCATCCTCCCCGGAATTCCCGTCCGCGAACCGTTGGATGGAGTGATAGCAGGAATTCGAAGCGCGGCGCCGCAGAATCGCAACGGGTAGAATCCGACCGCGCTGGGTCAGGCGAAACGGAGGCGGACCGACGTGGGGAATCACGGGGATTGTATCTTCTGCGGAATCGTGAGCGGAGCGCTGCCATGCTTCAAGGTTTGCGAGGACGACCGCACCCTCGCCTTCATGGACCTCTTCCCGGTGGCCGAAGGCCACACATTGATCATCCCGAAGCACCACGCAACCGACCTGTTCGAGATGGACTCCGAGACGCTCGGCGCGGTATCGGCGACCTCCCTGCGTATCGCCGCTGCGATTCGCGCGACGCTCGCGCCCGACGGCCTGGGCGTCTTCCAGCTCAACGGCGCCGCCGCGGGTCAGACCGTCTTTCACTACCACATGCACCTGCTCCCGCGAAACGAGGGAGTGCCGTTCGCGTTGCACTCGCGCGTGCGCGGGGACGATGACGCATTGCGCCGTACCGCGGAACGGCTCACCGGCGCGCTCACCTGATCGTTCCGAAGAAGCCCTCGCGGCGGACGGCTAGAACGACGACAGGGGCGAGTGTAAGATCATGCGAAAGGAGGATGTGCCGTGATTCGACGACGCCAGAAGCTGAGCACTCGGCTCGCCGTCATCGTTGCTGGATGTGTCGCGCTCGCCTGCACGACCGACGAGCTCGTGGTCCAGAGCGGCATCCCCGGCGCGCGCGCATCAGCCCAGGTCGAGCTCGTCGCTGAGCGCGGCGACTGGCTCGACCTGACCTCCCAGGCAGGGGGGCGCGAAACCCGCTTCTTCGTGCCGAACAACGAAGCCTGTCGCAGCCTGTTCGCAGGCGAGCAGGCCGTGAGCTACTCGAACAGCGGGGGCCGCTTCGGCCGGTTCCAGGCCGGCGACCAGGCTTGTGATCCGGTCGGGGTCCTCTCCCTCGCGGCGTGGCGCGACCGTGGACCGCGGCGCCAGAACGCGAGCGTGATCCCGCGCTCGCGCGCCGAACTGCGCGAACGGGTGTACCTCGACGAGGAGCTGGTGCTGATCCGCGGCCGCTTCCCGCAGGCCGCTCAAATCGAAATTACCGGGACCGGCGACCTGATTGCCGTGCTCCCGAACTCTCCCGAATGCCAGGGGCTCGAAGTCCCCGGCAATTCATCGATGGAGTTCCGGACGGCCGGCCGACAACCCTTCACGCTGATCAACGGCCGGCAGCTCTGCCCACTCCTGGGCTTCGTACTGCCCCCCCCGAACGCCTAGTGGTGGTACACTGCCGGCCAAGGGAGCCCCGGGGTGGACCGGTGGCCGCAATCTTCCGGTATGAATCCCAAGACAAGAGCTCCTTTCCAGCAGAGTGAAGAGTTCGCGAGCGCGTTCGCGCTGCTCGCGGAAATGTCCCGTGCCTTCGCCGACACGCTCGAGATCGAGTCGACCCTCAAACGCGCACTCGCGATGATCGCCGAACACCTACACGCCGAGGCCGGGTCGCTGTGGCTGATCGACGAAGACGGAAGCCACCTCGAGTGCATGGCCTCGGTCGGCCCAAACCCGATCACCGGCATGCGACTCGGGATCGACACGGGCATCATCGGCCGCAGCATCCGCGAGAACGTCTGCCAGACCGTTCTCGACGTGAGCAAGGATCCGAACTTCAGCGTCTCGGTCGATGAGGAATCCGGCTTCGAGACACGCTCCCTGCTGTGCGCGCCGATGAGCTTCTCCGACGAAGCACTCGGCGCGATCGAGCTGCTCAACAAACTCACGAACGAGAACCGCTGCTTCGACGAGAGCGACATCCACCCACTCGAGGTACTGACTTCATCCGCGGCACTGTCGATCGCGAACGCGCGGATGGCGGCGTCGCTGGTCGAGCACGAGCGGGTCCGCCGCGAGCTCGAACTCGCCGCCGAAATTCAACGCAACCTGCTGCCTGCGCCGCGCCCGCAGCCCTTTCCCGTCTGCGGCGTGAATATTCCGGCCCGTACCGTCTCGGGCGACTTCTTCGACATCCTGCCGCTGCCGAACGGTCGGATCGCGTTCTGCCTCGGCGACGTCAGCGGCAAGGGCATGAACGCCGCGATGCTGATGGCGAAGACCGCCAGCCTCTACCGTTGCCTCGCAAAGACCGTGGATAGCCCCGGGGCGCTGCTGTTCGCTCTCAACGAGGAGATCTGCGAGACCGCCACGCGAGGGATGTTCGTGACGATGATGGCGGCGATCTACGACCCCGAGAGGGGCAGCGTGAGCGCCGCAAACGCGGGCCACGAGCCGCTGCTCTGCCATCATCCCGACGGCAGCTACAGCTCGCACGCGGCCGAAGCGCCGCCGCTCGGGATTCTCCCCGGGACCGAATTCCCGGAAGTCGAGATCGCGCTGTGCGGCGGTTCGCTCTACGTCTTCTCGGACGGACTGACCGAGGCTACCTGCGAATCCGGCGAGCAGCTCGGCCCCGACGGTCTGAAGAAGATGATCGAGAAGTTCACGCACAAGCCCGTGAACGAGCGCGTCGACGCAATCATCGACGACGTCGGCGAGCTCGAGCTGCGCGACGACCTCACCTTGTTGGTCGTCGCCGACCTGGGCCCGGCCGTCTGATGCCGGCCGTCAGCGAGGGTCGAGTGCTGAATTTCACCATTCGGGCCCGTTCCGACGAGCTTTGCCGGATGCGAGATGCAGTCCGCACCTGCGTGGAAGCCAGCGGCTGCAGCGAAACACCGACCGCCGACATCGTGCTCGTGATCGACGAAGCCTGCCAGAATATCATCCGGCACGCCTACAAGGGCGACCCCAACGGCGAGATCGAACTCCAGATCGACCGGGAAGGCGATCACCTGGTGTTCGCGCTGCTCGACCGGGCGCCGCTGATCGACACGGAGAAGGTCAAGGGCCGGGATCTGGACGACGTTCGACCGGGTGGCCTCGGAACCCACTTCATCCGGGAATTGATGGATCAGGCGGATTTTCTTCCGCGACCCGGAGGGGCCGGGAATCTGTTAAGAATGACCAAACGAATCGAATGACCGGACACTGAACGAGGAGCTCGAATGCAGCACACGCTGAAAGAGGAGCAGGGGGCGCTGGTCATCGCGTTGGAGGGAGAGGTCGACCTGGAGCATTCCCCGAAGGCTCGCGAAGTGCTGCTGGCTTCCATCGACCACGGCAAGGACGTCTTCGTCGACATGTCCGGCGTCACCTACATCGACAGTTCCGGTGTCGCGAGCCTGGTCGAGGGATACCAGCGCGCGAAGACACAAGGGTCCACCTTCGCATTGGTGGCGGTCAACCCCGCCGCGCTACGGGTTCTCGAACTCGCGCGACTCGACCGGGTCTTCGTGATCCACGCGACGCTCGCCGAGGGGCTCGATGGCGGCACCTGATCACAAGCAGGGCGGCGCCGTCGATTTCTTCGAGGAAGCCGGTCGCGGCACGGTGCGCGGCGTCGAGCAGTTCGGCTACGGCGCAACTCTCGTCTGGCAGACCATCTACTGGGTCTTCATGGGGCGGTTCCGGCAGCAGCGCGTGCGGGCCGCACCGATCTTCGCGGAAGCGATGGAAGCCGGCATCCGCGCGATTCCGATCATCGCCATCCTGTCGATGACCATCGGCATCATGCTCGCGCTCCAGGGGATCCATGCCCTCAAGGCCTTCGGAGCCGAGCAGCAGGTCGTACTCGGCGTAGCGCTCGGGATCACGCGCGAGTTCGCTCCGCTGATCACCGGCATCCTGGTGGCGGGCCGCTCGGGCTCGGCGCTGGCAGCGCGCCTCGCCACGATGACGATCAGCCAGGAAATCGACGCGCTGCGTTCGATGGGGATCGACCCGGTCCGTTTCCTCGTCGTTCCCGCGATGCTCGCGATGGCGGTGATGGTGCCCGTGCTCGTGGTGATGGCCGACTTCGTCGCGCTGCTCGGAGCGGGCCTCTACATCGCCCCCGAGATCAACATCACGATGGCCGCCTACATCGACCAGACGCTCGCCGCAATCAGCGTCGATGATGTGATGCACGGGGTATCGAAGAGCGCGATCTTCGGCGTGCTGATCACTGTCGTGGGCATCGTCGACGGCAGCTCGGTCACGGGCGGCGCCGAGGGCGTCGGGCGCGTGACCACGGCCTCGGTGGTCCACGGGATTTCCGCAATCGTACTCACGGACATGGTCTTCGTGTTCGCGGCGACCCGCTAGCATGTCCGAAGCCGCCGCCACCACGACCGCAGCGAGCGAAAGCGACGCGGAAATCGTGATCGAGGTGCGCGACCTCGTCACCCACTACGGTGACCGCAAGATCCTCGACGGCGTCAGCATGGACATCCGCCGCGGCGAGATCATGGTCATCATGGGGGGCAGCGGATCGGGCAAGAGCACGCTGTTGCGCCACCTGATCCGGCTCGAGCGCAAGACTTCCGGCACCATCAAGCTGCTCGGTCGCGAAGTCGACGACATGAGCGATCACGAGTTCTACGCCTTCTGTCGCAAGCTCGGAGTGGCGTTCCAGGGCGGTGCGCTGTTCAGCTCCATGTCCGTCGGCGATAACGTCATGCTGCCGCTACGCGAACACACGAACCTCGACCGGACCACGATGGAGATCATGGTCCGGCTGAAGCTCCAGGTCGTCGACCTCGCGATCGCCGAGAAGCTGATGCCGGCGGAGCTCTCGGGTGGAATGATCAAGCGCGCCGCGCTCGCGCGC
>CAXMSF010000067.1:0-9176 GCA_964196055.1 uncultured Gammaproteobacteria bacterium
ACTCACCGCATTCGCACTGTTCCCGCACACCGAGCACACCGAAATCACGGCTCGATTCGAGCATGCCGCGGAGGAATCGCCCGACACACGCGAGCCGACGCGATAGTCTCTGTCCCCACCCCGAAGCCCCGCACAGCTCCGAGTGCGGCCGATGGCGGCGATGACGACCTCACTGTTCAGCTATGGCACGCTCGAAATCCCCGAAATCATGACGGCGGTGACGGGCCGGACATTCGATTCCACCGGTGCGGTGCTACCCGACCACGCGCGCTTCCTGCTCCACGGCGAGACCTACCCGGGTATCGTTCACAGCTACCGCGCCGAGGTCACGGGCGTGCTCTACCGAGGCGTCGATCGTGATTCGCTCGCTCTGCTCGATCTGTTCGAGGGCGAATTCTATCGCCGCGAAACGGTTCACGTCACGACGGCGTCGCAGCAGCGAGTTGCCGCCGAAGCCTATCTCGTGCCATCGAACCACGAATTGCTGTTATCGCAGCATCCGTGGGAGCGCGAGCGTTTCGTCGCGCAGCACATGGACGACTTCCTCGCATACTGCCGTACTTTCCACGGTCACCAGACTCGCCGCCTCGGCATGAACGAGCGAGCGTGCTGAGTCGATGACCGATTCGTGTGCGCAACGACGATGCGAGCGCCACCCGACCCTGGGCACCCTGTGGGCCTGCGCGCTCGCACTCGCCCTGCTCTGCGCCGCCGTCTCTGGCTGCGCGGGAGCCAAGAAGGTGCGCGGTCCCCATCTCGATCAGGTAGCGGCGAACGCCGCCGCACTCGACCAACTCGAATTCGGCATGACGCGGGCCCAGGCCGCCACGATCATGGGCGAACAAGTGATCCTCCCGCCGTGGGCCAACGACCGCGGAATCGGACCGCAGATCGTGCACAATCCCTTCGACAACGCGACTTTCGAATCTCCCAGCGGCGAGAGCTACGAAGTCGACCGCTACGCGGTTGGGCTGTACGGCCAATCCGGCTGTCCGTTCATCCGCGGCGAAGCCCAACTCGTTCCGCTGATCTTCCTCGGCGACGAACTCGTCGGCTGGCGCTGGTCGTACCTGGCGAGCGTGCTGCAACGTCCGATTCCCGCCGATGTGAAGAGTTGGAGCTTCGGCCAATTCTGCGGCCAGGCCTCCGGATCCCCGGACTGATCCCCAGCGATGATTTCCGCTCGAAACCACGTCGGCGACGAACTCCGGAACGAAGTCGCGGCCCTGCCTGCGACAACGGCGCGGATTCCCCGATCCGAACCGGCATCGGCGGTGTCCCACCTGACCGGGATGGGAAGCATGCAGACCTCATCGGGCGAGTTCTTCCGCTTCGGCGGTACGGTTGGCACGGTTGGCACGGGGTAGCGCGAGCGCACTGCGCGCGGCGGCACTGTTCGCGTGCGCGGCCGGCGGGCTGCTCTGGTTCGCAAACCGAGAGCCCGCGCCGCACGCGCCGCGCACTGCGGCAGGTCGCACCGAGGTGCCCGAATCGAAATCCACCGTGGTCCCCCCGCGATTCACGAGCGACCCGGCATCCCCCCCTGTCGATTTCGGTGGTGATTACGGCCGAAGCGCGCGGGCGGTCTCCGCGGGCGAGGCGACCGCCCACTTCGCAATCGGCGCCGAGCTGCTGAAACTCGGTGATTACTATACGGCCGCGAGCCACCTCGCGATGGCTCGCGACGGCCTCGGCGACCAGGCGGCGATCTGTCACATGCTCGCCATCACCTACGATCGGCTCAACATGACGAGTGACTTGCTCGAGGTCATGCCATGCCTCGACGATGCCGCCGGCGAATCCGCGGCGGCCGCGCGGCTCTACGACCGCCTGGCGAAGCAGCTCGACGTGGAGGTCGAGTTCCAAGCTGCCGCAAGCGACCATTTCGTCGCGAGCTTCCCGGTGTCCGGAGCCACGCGCGAAGAAATCGGCCCGGTTCTCGACCTGCTGGAAGGTGCCCGCGACCGGGTCCAGCGAGACTTCGGCCTCGGCTCGATGCGCCTGGTTCCCGTCGTCGTCTACGGACGTGGCCAGTTCGAAGCCGCAACCGACAAGCCCCACTGGGCATCGGGGCTCTACGACGGCAAGATCCGCATGTCGATCGAGACCTATCGCGACCAGCCCGACTTCTTCGAAACCGCGCTGACGCATGAATACGTCCACGCCCTCACGCACGAATACACGGGGACGCGGCTGCCGTCGTGGTTTCGCGAGGGCCTCGCCGACGGACTGGCACGAAACGGTGCCGACCGTGTGCACCGCTACCGACCACACCCCGAGGTCGGTCGGATTCTCGAGATCGACGAACTCAACAGCAGCTTCATGGGCCTGCCGGAACACCTCGCCCGCGCCGCCTATTCACAATCGTACGCGATGACGCTCGGCCTCGTGAGGGAATCCGGCTGGGACGCGCTCCAAGACCTGATCCTCGACCTGCACGACGACCGCGAACTCAGTTTCGACGAGGCCTTCTACGGCCTGTTCGGTGAAAGCCCGGCCGACTATCTCGACCGCTGGTACACGACCACCCACTGACGGCCGCGCGGCCTATTCGTCGAGAAAGCTTCGAACCTCGGGCAGGAAGACGTCGAGGCGATCGTGATGCACCCAGTGTCCGGCTTCGGGCACGTTCACCAAGCGTGCGTTGGGGAATGCGTCCATGCGGCCGTCGATCGCAGGGTCACTCGCCCAGCTCTCGGCCCCGCGCATCAACAGCGTAGGGCAGCTGATGCGCCCCCATAATTGCCGCATCTGCTCACTGTCCCATCGCTGCGGGTAGAAGATGCGCGTGTAGTTGTCGAACTTCCAACTGAAGGTTCCATCCTCGTTGCGCGCGACGCCGTGGACGGTCAGGTGATTCGCCTGTTCGGGCGAGAGGAAGGAGTTCTCCTCGAGCATGCGCTGCGCAGCGGCTTCGATCGACGGGTAACGGCGAGGCTGACGCCCCGAGAACTCGCGCACCTGATCGATCCACTCGACGCTTCGGTCCCAGACATTGGCACTTTCGAGTTCTTTGGCGAGCTGCGGCGCAGGGCCGAGCCCCTCGATCGCGATCAACTTCTCGACTCGATCGGGGAATAGCGCGGCGTAGTAGATCGACACGGCGCCACCGAGAGAATGGCCGATGATCGTGACCGGGAAGTCGTCGAGGGCCTCCAGCAGCCGAGCGATGTCGAGCACGAACTCATGGATCGTGTAATGGCCCCCCGTCACCCAGCTGCTGTCGCCGTGGCCACGCAGGTCGGGGGCGATCACGTGGTAGTCGCGACGCAAGTCGCGCGCGACCCAGTCCCAACTGCGCGCGTGGTCGCGACCACCGTGAATCAGTAGCAATGGCGGCTTGCCCGGCTTCCCCCAGTCGACGTAATGGAGCCGCAAGCGCTGCGAGACGTAATAGCTCGACGCGGGGCCGATGATTTCTTCTTTTCGGACCGACATCCGAGTTCGACGCTAGCAAAACTCTCGATGCCCCCCGGGGTAATCGTGAATTGCTAGAACAATTCGCCTACTTCTCGGATCGCCAGAGTCATTGAGTTGTATCCATAGAGGTATTTGCTCGATTTAGAACGACGCGTTGAATAAATAGCTGGAATTAGATCTTTTTTGTCGAACTTGAACTCAACCCAACTGCGATCGGTGACGAATTGATGAATAAATTGAAATTCTTGGATGTTTCTATCTTGATCAGTACACTCAAATCTTCGAAAATGAGCATCCACTTAGACCAAACAGAGTTTGGGGTCCGCAATTGGAACAAAATCACCCATCAGGTGGCGAAAGACTGATCCAGTGCCTGGAGCGTGAAGGCGTCGAGTACGTCTTCGGACTCTCCGGCGGTGCCGCGATGCCGATTTTCGATGCGCTGCTCGATTCGAAGATCAAACTGATCCTGGTCCGCCATGAACAGGGCGCGACCCACATGGCCGACGGCTACGCGCGTTCGACCGGCAAACCCGGTGTAGTCCTGGTGACCTCCGGGCCCGGTGCAACCAACACCGTCACCGGCCTGCTCACGGCGCTCATGGACTCCGCCCCCATCATCGTGATCACCGGCCAGACGATCACCCCCATGCTGGGCAAGGACGCGTTCCAGGAGGCCGACGTCACCGGCATCACCTACCCGGTCGTCAAGCACTCCTACCTCGTGAAGGATTCCGACGACATTCCGCGGGTGATGCGCGAAGCGTTCCAGATCGCCACCTCGGGTCGCCCCGGCCCCGTCCTGATCGACGTGCCGAAGGATGTCGGACAGGGTCCCTGCTCGGCGCCCTTCACGGACGAGGTCGACCTGCCCGGCTACGTAGTGGCGTCCCGCGGCAAGGCGGAGAACATCGAGGAGGCCGCTCGCCATCTCAACCAGGCGAAGCGGCCCGTGCTCTACGTGGGTAACGGCGCGGTGATCTCCGGCGCGAGCAAGGCGGTGACGACACTCGCCGAGAAGCTGCGCGCACCCGTCGTGACGACGCTCCTCGGCAAGGGCGCGGTCGACGAAACCCACCCTCTCCACCTCGGCATGATGGGGATGCACGGCACCGCCTACGCGAACAAGGCCGTCGCGGGCTGCGACCTGATCATGTCGATCGGCGGACGCTGGGACGATCGCATCACCGGCCGCCTCTCGGACTTCTGCACCGATGCGGTGAAGATCCACATCGACATCGACGAGTCCGAGTTCGGCAAGATCGTGCAACCCGATGTCACGATTCTCGGCGATGCGCGGCTCGTGATCGAGGATCTGATCCCGCAGGTCGAGATGGCGGACACCGCGGATTGGCTCGCACGCTGCGAGCGCTGGCGCAAGAAGTACCCGCTCAAGTACCCGAAACAAGGCGGGCTGCGCGCACAGCACGTGCTCGACCGCCTCGATGCTGTCACGGCGGGCGAAGCGATCATCACGACCGATGTCGGTCAGCACCAGATGTGGGCCGCTCAGTTCCTGCGCGTGCGTTCGAACCGCCACTGGGTGTCGAGCGGCGGCGCCGGCACGATGGGCTTCGGCTGGCCGTCCGCGATCGGAGCCCAGTTCGGCAACCCCGACAAGAAGGTCTGGACCGTGGTGGGCGACGGCGGCTTCCAGATGACGTCATGCGAACTCGCCACCGCACAGATCCACAAGCTGCCTGCGAAGTGCCTGATCATCAACAACAACTTCCTGGGCATGATCCGGCAGTGGCAGGAGATGTTCTACGACAACCGGCTCTCGGGCTCGGACCTCGAGGGCAACCCCGACTTCGTGAAGCTCGCGCAGGCCTACGGCGTAAAGGCGTGGCGCATCCGCCGCCCCGCCGATGTCGATCGGGTGCTCGAGCAGGCGCACGCATACGACGCCGGGCCGTGCGTCGTGGTCGCGGAAGTCGTCAAGGAAGACAACGTCTTCCCGATGATCCCGGCCGGCGCGTCCGTCGCCGAAATGTTGGTCGAGAAGCCGAAAGAAAGACTCGACAAGCCCGAAGGGAGCACCTGAAATGAGCGCCGCGACCCCGCTCGAACCCGCTGCGATTCAACCGACTCACACGATTTCACTCTTCGTGAACAACAAACCGGGCGTGCTCGTCCGGGTCTCATTGGTGTTCTCGCGCCGCGCCTTCAACATCGAAAGTCTGGTCGTGAGTCCTGCGGCCGAAGGACGCTTCTCACGCATGACGATCACCTGCTCGGGTGACCCCGCCACACTGGAACAGGTCGTCAAGCAGCTCGCGAAGCTCGTCGACGTCGTTCACGCGACCGACCACACCGGCGACCAGGCCTACGAGACCGAGATCGCGCTGCTGAAGCTCGAGTGCCCGCTCGATGAGCGCACCCACATCCTGCAGGTGGCCGAGCACTACAAGGCGCGCGTGGTCGACTTCGGCGCCGAATCGCTGATCCTGCAGATCTACGGTTCGAGTGAAAAACTCGATGCCTTCACCGACCTGCTGCGCCCCTTCGGTGTCGCCGAATTGGTCCGCTCCGGAAAGCTCCTGATGGCGCGCGGCAAACGGCTGACCTGAGGTCGGAGTTTCTCGTGCCGGGCTTTGACCTCGTTGCCGGCGAAGCCGGCGGCCAGGTAGGGGAGCCCCTACGACGCCCCGGAGTGGATCGAGTTACCCTCCGGTCTTCATTCGCCAATCAATGGAGTCGAGTCTCCCATGCCCGAGGTCTTCGAGGGCAACCTCACCTGGCTGAAGTTCCCGCTGGCCCTGGCGACGTCGCTGCTGTCGGTAGCCGCCGTCTTCTGGCTTCGCGGCCGCCCCTATGAGGAGGCGATCGAGCGGGCTGCGGTCGTCGGGGCCACGATCCTCAAGATCATCGGCTGTGTGCTCATCTATACGCTCGCGCCGCTGGACAGCCTCGGATCGGACGCCCGCAATCACTATCTTCCGCAGGCGCTACGCGTTCTGGCGGGCGAAATTCCCCACCGTGACTTCACGACGAGCTACGGACTCCTATTTCCGTATCTGCTCGCACCCGGCCTGCTCGTTTGGCGATCGGTCGGCGCCATCGTCCTCACGATGGTGCTCGTCGAGTCCGCCATGTTGCTGGTCTACGCGCGCCGCTGTCGGAGAGCGGGATTTTCGGGCTGCTGGCGCGTGCTGTTCCTGTACGTCTTCAGCCCGATCTCCTGGTACTGGGTCGCGGGCACGGGCACGAACGGCCCGATCATCGCCTGCGCGACGATGCTGGGGCTGACCCTCGCCGAGTCGAGGCGGGACGTGGCATCCGGCTTCGCGGCGGCGTTGGGGCTGCTGTTGTCGAAGCTCACGATGATCCTGAGCTGGCCGGCCCTGCTGCTGTTCCGACGCAGCGGGATCCTTTCGCGGGGCACTCCGATATTGCTGATCGTCGCCGGGCTCGCGGCTCTGAGCACGGTCGACGTCGACGTCGGCGCGCGGGCGATGGACTACCAGTTTCGCTCGACGAGCGGGAACCTGTGGTTCCTGCTTTCGATGCTGATGGACTTCGACGTGGGCTCCGTCGCGGTGAAACGACTCTCCATGCTGAGCCTGCTCGTCGTCCTGGGACCACTCTGCCTGCTGTTCTGGGCCGGAAGGGTGCGAGGCGGTCTCGAGGGTTTCGACTCGGCGGCGGCCGTGCTGTCGGCGACCCACCTGATCTTCATGATCCTGTCCTACAAGACCTATCCCTGGTACGCCGCGGCATTCCTCCCCTTCGTACTCCACACTCTGCTGGCCGACGGAGAGCTGTGCCTTCGCCGGCTGATTCCGCTGATCTATCTCGGCGCAATCACCAATCTCGAGCCACGCTATTGGATGCTGGTGCGGGGCAAGGAGACGGATCTTCTTTCATCAACCGCGGGACCGCTGTTCGCGCTCGACGTCGTGATGCTTTGTGCCTTCGCCTACTGGGCCGTCTTTTGTATTCGTCGCTCCCGGCCCTGATCGCAGCCGTCGCGTTGCTCGGCGCGGCGTGCGCCGCGAGCGAGCCCGGTGGCGCGGACGACTCCCTCCTGGTCGAGGTGATGTCGTTCAACCTCCGCTGGGGACCGGACCGCGAGCCGAACAGCTGGGCTACACGGCAGAAGCTGGTGCTCGACCTGCTGCGCGCAGAAGCGCCGGCCGTGGTCGGCCTGCAGGAATCCCGTGCCGAATACGTCGACGCGCTGCTCGCGCAGCTGCCCCGATACGCCGCGTATCCCACCGCCGGAAGCCGCCAGAACTCGATTCTCTATTGCAAACTCCGGTTTCGACTCGACACGAACACGAGCGACGAGGACAACGCCCGCGTCGACGCGCCGGCGGCGGATTGGGGACAGGGCAGCGTTCGCCTACCGCGCAGCGCGAGGCTCGTCGACGGACGATCGGGACTCGCCTTCTACGTCTACAACAACCATTTCGACCACCGCTCCGCGGCCTCTCGAAAGTGGAGCGCCGGAGTTCTGATGGATCGCGTTCGCGCCCGGACCTTCGCCGATCCCGTCATCTTGACCGGTGACTTCAATGCCAAAACGCACGACCCTGCCATTTCCCTGCTTCGCGGGGAATCGCCGCCTGATGAGTCGGAGAGCGAAGCCGGCAAGCCGCTTCGCTTCGTCGACACCTTTCGCACGCTGCATCCCTACGAGATCCGAGTGGGGACCTACCACGACTTCCTGGGAATCCGCTTCGGACCGCGGATCGACTACATCTTTGCCGGTCCGGGAATTCGCGTGCAGCGCGCGCGCATCCTGCGCTTCGAACAGCACGGCCGCTATCCCTCCGATCACTTCCCGGTGGCCGCCACGCTCCAGCTCGAAGTGACCGACGCGATCGCGTCTCCGTCCAGCCCGAAGGCCGCGGACGACCTCGACCCGCGCGCGGCAGCGCAAATCGCGTCGGGCGAATGCCCGGCGGGCGTCTCACCGTAGAGCGCAGGCGAGCTTCCAGGCAACCGCCGCCGTCGAAATGGCCGGCGGCGGCGCCTGGCGGCGCGATCAGCCGGAGCGTCGTCGGTTCAGCCCGTAGAGTGCGACGCAGCCGACCAGCAGCATCAGCGAACCGGCGGCTTCCGGCAGCAGGACCGTGCGCACATCGCCCTCCCGCGACTGCGCGTTGACGCGGCGCCAGGGACCGTGGGGCGGAAGGGGCGCCGACGTGACGCCGGCGTGGGTCACCGTGGCGGGAGCGCGCAGGACCCGCGCCCGCCAGCGATACAGGGTGTCGGCCGTGAGTCCCGTGATCTGCTCGTCCAGCTGCACCGAAGAGCCGGGCGGCGCAACCAGCAGCCACGCCGCGCTGATTTGACTCCCGCAGCTCACGTCGCCGAAGGAGACGCCCGCTGGGCAGTACTCGACTTCGAGTTTGACACGTCCGCGTCCATTGGGATGGGTCGCGGTGAGATTCACCACAAAGGAGTCGCTGGCGTCGGACCCGCCCCACGGTTGAACCGGTAACGGAGTCAGATCGCCCCGCGATTGCTGGGCGACCACCGGGCGGCCGGTTCGCCCGTTGCCGAGGAAAACGAAAACGGCGCCTTCGTCCGTCTGGCCGGCGTCGTATTTGTACGCACCGACCAAAACGTCGGCGAAACCGTCACCGTTCACGTCACCGGCTCCGTCGACGGCCGTGCCCATCCAGGCGTTCGCCTGGTCGGACTCGAAACGGGCGTGGGCGCTGGCGGGGCTGCCGTCGGCAATCCCGCTAGCGCTGCCGAGGAAGACGAAAGCTGCGCCCTCGTTGCTCTGCCCCTCATCGTAGCGA
>CAXMSF010000068.1:0-23961 GCA_964196055.1 uncultured Gammaproteobacteria bacterium
CGGTCCGATCCGGTGCACCGGCCTCGATGCCGGGGATGATGGATTCGATCCTGAATCTCGGTCTCAACGATCGCTGTATCGGCGCGTTGGTTGCAGCTGCGAGCGAGCGCTTCGCGTGGGACAGCTACCGCCGCCTGATCCAGATGTACGCCAATGTGGTGCTTGGGCTGCCTCAAGCTCGCTTCGAGGCGCGACTCGAGGCGGCGCGCGACGCGCGCGGTGTTGCTCTCGATAACGAACTCACCGCAGAGGATTTACGCGACCTCGTGGCCGAGTACCTCGGGCTGGTCGAGGAACTGGCAGGCCGCCCGTTTCCCCAGAAGCCCGAGGAGCAGCTCTGGGGGGCGATTGGCGCCGTGTTCCGGTCGTGGAACAACCCTCGCGCGGTGACGTACCGTGAATTGAACGGGATCCCCGAATCGCCGGGCACCGCGGTAAATGTCCAGGCGATGGTCTACGGGAACATGGACGATGCCTCGGCGACGGGCGTCTGTTTTACACGCGACCCGGCGACCGGCGCGCGCGTGTTCTTCGGCGAGTGGTTGAAGAATGCGCAGGGCGAGGATGTCGTCGCGGGTATCCGCACGCCGCAGCCGATCAACGAAGCCAGCCGCGCCGAAGACACACGAGATCTCGCGACGCTGGAAGTCGAGATGCCAAAGGCATACCGCAGCTTGCATCGTCTCTCGCGGCGGCTCGAGAAGCACTACCGCGAGATGCAGGACATCGAGTTTACGATCCAGCGCGGGCAGCTGTGGCTGCTCCAGACCCGCACGGGGAAGCGCAGCGCCGCTGCTGCGGTGCAAATCGCGGTCGACATGGTCAAGGAGCGCCTGATCCGACGGGACCAAGCGCTGTGCCGGATCGATGCGCGCTCGCTCGACCAGCTGCTCCACCCGACGCTCGACGGAAGCGTACCGCGTGACGCCATCGCCCGCGGTTTGCCTGCGTCGCCCGGCGCTGCCGTCGGTGCCGTAGTGTTTTCGGCGGAAGCGGCCGAAGCGCGTGCGCTCGTGGGCGAGAAGGTCGTCCTGGTCACGGCCGAGACCTCACCGGACGACATCCACGGCATGCACGTCGCCGAGGGCATCCTGACGGCGCGCGGCGGCATGACCTCTCACGCGGCCGTGGTCGCGCGCGGGATGGGGAGGTGCTGCGTCGCGGGCTGCAGCGTGCTCGAGATCGACGCTGCGCGGGGCGTGATGCAGGTCGGCAGTCACGTGATCCGGGCGGGCGACATCATCACGCTGGACGGGACGACGGGCGAGGTAATGCTCGGTTCCCTGCCGACGGTGTTGCCGGAGTTTGGGGAAGCGTTCGTCGAGTTGATGAGCTGGGCGGACCGTGCCCGAAAACTCGGTGTCCGCTGCAACGCGGACACGGCACTCGACGCCCAAACGGCGCGGAAGTTCGGTGCCGAAGGCATCGGCTTGTGTCGCACCGAGCACATGTTCTTCGAGCCGAATCGGATCCTTGCGGTCCGGCAATTGATCCTCGCGCCCGACGCGGCGGAGCGCGAGCATGCGCTCGCGAAGCTGCTGCCGATGCAGAAGAGCGACTTCGTCGAGCTATTTCACGCGATGGACGGGCTGCCGGTGACGGTCCGGCTGTTGGATCCGCCGCTGCACGAATTCTTGCCGCACTCCGACGAAGAGATGCGCGAAGTTGCGGAGGCGCTCGGGACGGATGTCGCGAGCGTGCGTTCGCGGGTCGAGGCGACGCGCGAATCCAATCCGATGCTCGGGCACCGCGGCTGCCGTGTCGGGATCACTTTCCCGGAGATCTACCGGATGCAGGTGCGCGCGGTCGCCGAAGCCGCGTGCGAGGCAGCGGAGTCGGGTGTGACGGTGAAGCCCGAAATCATGATCCCGCTCGTCGCGCATGCGCGAGAACTCGAGCTATTGCGCGAGTTAGCCAACGAGGAACTCACGCGTGTCTTTGCGGACCTGCGCAAGCGTGTCCGCGTGCGCATCGGAACGATGATCGAGGTGCCGCGTGCCGCCCTGACCGCGGATGCGATCGCGGAGTTTGCGGATTTCTTCTCCTTCGGGACGAACGACCTCACGCAGATGACCTACGGACTGTCGCGCGACGACACCGCGGGCTTCTTGCCGGACTACGTTGCGTCGGGGATCCTCGCGGACGACCCCTTCGTGTCGATCGACGAAGACGGGGTCGGGGCCCTCGTGCGGGTCGCGGTGGAGCGCGGTCGCCGGGCGCGGCCGGCCCTCAAGATCGGTCTCTGCGGCGAGCACGGCGGCGACCCCCGGAGTATCGCGTTCTGCGACCGGGTCGGCCTAGACTACGTCTCGTGTTCCCCGTACAGAATTCCCATCGCCCGCCTGGCCGCAGCGCAGGCCGCGATCGCCGCGGCCGGCCCTCGTGTCACGAGAGCACATCGATGAAGACACTCGTGCTGCTGCTGTCCGCGCTCGCATTCGTGGGTTGTGCCTCGGACGGGCCGATCCCTACCCCCCCAGGGGGTAGCGTGCCGGTCAGCCCGGAGGCATCGCTCAACTTCTACGCTCAGGCCAGCGAATTCTACGAGCATCTGATTCGGCGTCGCTTCAACACGCTCGAGACCTTCAACGATCCGGCGCTGCGCGAACAGTTCAGGACCGAGAATCGTTTCTTCGATTACTACGCGGACCTCGCTCAGAGCTTCGACTACGCGAACTTCGAACGCAGCCGACCCGTCTCGGTCGATCTCCAGGCCTATATCTTCGAGACACCGAATGTTGCGCGGGTGCAAGTGCGCTTCGTCGGCAACGACGATCGTCCCTTGCGACCCAATCGGACCGCCCTGATTCGACTCGACCGTTGGGAGCGCTTCGACGGTCGCTGGTGGATGACCCCGGACAAGCTCTGAACCGCCGACGGAGCCCGTGTCCGTTGGTCGCATCGCCGTGGAGCGGCCGGAGTGAATGATAGTCCACAGATGTGGAAAACCTTTTCTTCTCCAACAGTCATTAACGAACGTTCTTGCGTATGCCGAAATGAACTGGAAAACACTTTAAATTCAATGGGTTGCAATGTTATTCGGGTCGTGTTTGAAGGCTGGCATAGCAATTGCTTAGTTCCGCGTAGGGGTAGCCCCCTAATCATTCTTGAAGAACCCACTCTTTCGTGAGGAGAAGACCAGGGAGCCAGGGGAAAGCCCGCCAGAAGGCTTGTTCCCCGACAATTCACTCCAAGCGCCTCATCGTTCCGTGTGGTCTGCGATCGCATGGTCCGGTGTGATCAGCGACGGCGACTTGGAATGGCCTGACTGACGTCAGACGTCCGCACTTGTACGAGCACGTGCACGTGCAGTGTGGGACGTGGTCGGGCTGTCAGCCCCCTGGAGCGGAATTCTCGAAAGAGCGGACGGAGAAGCGATTGCCGCAGCCCACGAAAACCTGGACCGATGACGGCGAGCTGATCGCGCAGATCCTCGACGGCAGCTCGGAGCATTTCGAGATGCTCTATCGGAGCTATTTCCCGCGGGTCTATCGCTTCGCGCTGAAGCGGCTCGGCGATCCCGGCGAGGCCGAGGACGTTACCCAGGAGGTCTTCTTCACCGTCTTCAACGCACTCGAGAATTTCGAGGGCAAATCGTCGCTGTTGGTCTGGATCTTCGGGATTACGCGGAATACCGTGAACCGACGCTTCCGCAAGGCCCGCCCGCGGCTCGAGTCGCTCGATTCCGATGGTGCGGTCGCGGTGCCGACCCAGTCGCTGAGCAGCGAGCGGGTCGTCGATGCGCGCCGGGCGCTCGACCGTTGCGAGCGGGTGATCCAAACCGAGCTGACGCCGCTCCAGCGGCGGATCTTTCACCTGAAGCACCTGCGATGCCAGCCGGTTCGCGCGATTGCGGTCGCGCTCGGCAAGTCCGAGGACGCCATCAAAGCCAACCTCTACCGGATGCGCCGAGTGATCTCCGATCAGGTACCCGGCCTGGACTCCATCCTCGAGAACTGAGGCCGCTCGGCTCGTCTCGACACTTCCCACCTCTCCGCCAGTCACCGGTCGAACACGGGTTCTGCCCCGCGGGGGTAGAGTCGAGTCGGTATTTTCCCCGACTCCTGCCACGAATCGCTTCGAGACGCCACATACGGGGTGAAGGGTGCCGTCGGCACCCGACCTGGGAAGGGCCAGCGCGAGGAGCAATGCGTTGTCCCTGATCAAGAATCGGAAGCAGCCGCTGGAAAATTGCAGCGACGGCGAGCTCGTCGCTGGAATTCGGCAATCGAACGAGAAGGACTTCACCCTTCTCTATGAACGGTACTACCAACGGGTCTACAACTTCAGCTTTGTCCGCTTGAGGAATCACGCGGATACGGAAGAAGCTGTGCAGGAGACCTTCACCGCGGTGTTTCGGTCGATCGACGCCTTCCAGGGGAAGTCGTCGGTGATCTCGTGGATCTACGGAATCGCGAAGAACACCGTGAACAACAGCATCCGCCGTGCCATCGCGCGCGAGCAGCGGGTGGAGCGTGCCGAATCGGAAATGATCCTGAATATGCGCTCGACCTATGCAGCGGATCCCGAGGATCATCTGACGTTCCAGCGTTGTGAGGAATCCATTCGCAAGCGGCTGGCGTCGGTTTCCGAATGGCAGGCCCAGATCTTCGTCATGCGTCACGTCGAAAACCTCCCCATCGACGAGATCGCTTCACGGACCTCACGGTCCAACGACTCGGTTCGTTCGAGCCTCTGCCGCGTGAAGCGGATGCTCGTCGAAACGATCGAGTCCGGTGGCGAGGCCGGTCAGGTGGCTTGGCTGCAAGGGGGGGGGGTATGAGGAATCACGAGACTTGGGCGAGTCGACGTCGGTCGACCTCGCACGGTGGTGAAATGAGCGGCGGTGTGAATGAGGACGCAGTAGCGTTCGAATGCTCCCTGGACGAGCTTCGAGAATTTCTCGAAGCCGACCTTGTCGAAATACCCATCGACCTGGAATTCAAGGAGAATCTCCGCAGCCGACTCTGGAGCATGCTTCAGTTTCGCAACCGCACGCGAGCGAGCCACGCGCGGAAAAGCTGAACGGGCGCTTCGCTCGTCGCTTCCGTGCGCTGCTCGTGATCTTCCGGGTCCGAGGCCCCGTCGGTGAATCACCCCTTCCGACGCAAGAATCTGAGTCCGCGCTTGCTGCCGATCTACTTCGCAGCGGCCGCGGCCTTCTTCTTTGCACAGCCGACGCCGGCGGGCTTCGCGATCGGCGGTTCGCTCGCGGTGACCGGCCTGGCCCTCCGCGCCTGGGGCGCAGGTCATCTGGTCAAGAACGATCGTCTCACCGTCACCGGGCCGTACGCTTATCTACGTCACCCGTTGTACGCGGGCACGCTGCTGCTCACCGCCGGATTCGTGCTGATCGCCGGGGGGGCGGGGGTGACGGTCGTCGGACTCTGCGTCGTACCGCTCTTCTTTCTCTACTATCTGCCCTACAAGGACCGCGTCGAGTCGGCGCGCCTCGAGCGGTACTACGGCGGCGTCTACACGCAGTACCGCGCGCAGGTGCCCAAGTTGCTGCCTGCGCGCGCCCCCTACCGATTGCCTCCGGAACTCGCGCACGAACAGGATCGGCGTTGGAGTATCGCGTGCTTCCGCGACAACAGTGAGGCCGGTACGCTGATTGGAGTCGGGCTTGCGATTCTGCTGTTCGCGTTGCGTCCGGTCCTGGATCGTTGAGCGACTCCGCCGTGGTCGCGGAGCTGAGCCGATCGGAGCTGGGCGAGCGGACCCTCGCCACGCTCGCGCGCGGCAATTGGAACAGTCCCGACGTGCTGCTGGTCGAGTGTGGGCAGCTGCGCGTGGTCGTAAAGGATTTCGCTCCACGGTCGCGATTCCTGCGCTCGACCTTTGGCCGTTGGCAGATCCGTCGGGAACTCGAGATCTACCGCGTGCTCGAGGGGCACCCAGCGGTACCGCGTCTGCTGGGAAGGCTCGACCGCTTCGCCCTCGTCATCGAGCATCGTCCGGGAGCGCGATTCTCACTCCGGCGACCGTGGCTGTTCTCGCCCCGGTTCATCTCGCAGCTACGCGAGGCGGTGGCGGGATTGCATGAGCGTGGTGTCGTTCACCTCGACCTCGCCCATCGCAGCAACGTGCTCGCGGCTCCGGACGGGCGTCCAGTGCTGATCGATTTCGACGGCTCGCTGCGCTTCCGGCGCGGCAGCTGGGCCCGGCGCTGGTTGTTTTCGCTGGCGTGCAGGATCGACGAGCGCGCTCTCGTGAAGTGGGAGCGACGCGTCGCGCGCGGGAGCGCTCAGCCGTCTTCTGGAGAGATTGCCGACGGGACGCTGTCGGAGACCGGGCGAGGGGCCAGCCGCCCGATGTAGTGGCGGAAGGAGTCGAGCGTGAGGCGCGTGTCCGCCATCGCGCGGTGGGGAACACTCCCTTCGAGCAGCCCCGCGGTCGTTGCGGCCTGACGCAACGACAGTGCGGACACCTGCTCTCCCGCCACCAACGACCACGCGTAATAGAGAGACGCGAGGTCGATCACGTGGTAGTCGAATGGATAGGGGATGTCACAGCCCTTGTACGCCCGCTCGAGGAATTGAACGTCCATGCGGACATTCTGCCCGGCCGGAACGACCGTCTGCCCCTTGGGCACCATCTTCGCGATCTCGCTCAGGACCCGACGAACGGGCAGGGCGTCGCGCCAGCCCTCTTTCGAGTAGCCGCCGATCCTCGCGCCCTCCTCGCTGATGCGCTCCGGCCGAGCCACGATCTTCCACTCGCCGCTGGCGAGTTCCGCGAGCCGGTAGTCGACGAGCACGATCGCGACCTCGGTGATGTCGTGCAATTCGGGGTCGAGGCCCCCGAACTCACAATCCATGAACGCGAAGATGAAATCCGACAAAGAGTCCCTGGCTGCGGCCGAGGCGAAAGAGAGTGGTTGGCGCTCCCAACGGGAATCGAACCCGTGTTTGAGCCTTGAGAGGGCCC
This sequence comes from uncultured Gammaproteobacteria bacterium, assembly GCA_964196055.1. GTDB lineage: Bacteria > Myxococcota_A > UBA9160 > UBA9160 > SMWR01 > JAFDEI01. The sequence continues at coordinate 6,931 of CAXMSF010000068.1, forward strand.
CGTCCTAGACCGCTAGACGATGGGAGCGCGCGCCGGAAAAGCCGGCGCAACGTAGCCGTTGCGCTGCGCTGCTGCCAGTCATCCCCCGGCCGTCTTGCCGAGCCCGCCGGGTCGCGCCGGAACCGCAAAGTGACGGGATCCGTCACTCGAAACCGCGAAAAACGTCACTTTGCCGGGTCTTCGCTGCCGGAGACGACGGGCTCCCGGCCCGCCGCCAGAAATAAAAGAACCAACCCGGCGCTCAGGTTCCGGCATCCGGCTGCCGATTCGAGAAGTGACGCCACCGAAATTGGCACACAGGTTGCGATAGCGGCTCTCCGAGAATTGGTAGATCGAGTGCCCATCAACCTCGCCGATGTACGGCAGGCGTAAACAGCGAAGAGCTGGATTCCGCCGATGAGATGGAGTCTCGAGAAACGAGGAGAACCATTGTGAAGAAGCTTCATACGCGACGCGGCGGATTTACGCTCATCGAGCTGATGATCGTCGTCGCCATCATCGGCATCCTGGCAGCGATCGCCATCCCGAACTTCCTGCGCTTCCAGCTCAAGGCCAAGTCGAGCGAAGGCAAGACCAACCTGGCCGCGATTCGGACCGCGGAAGAGTCGTTCTACGCCGAGTACGGCGTGTACATCTCGTCCGACGCTTCGCCTGCGACCATCAACAACAACACCAAGGCGCCCTTCTCGCACCCGAATCCGGGCCAGGGCTTCGACGAGCTCGGTTGGTCGCCGGAAGGTCAGGTGTACTTCAACTATTCCGCCGGCATCAATGGCGCCGGCAGCAACTACACGGCGAGCGCCTGCGCGGACATCGACGACGACGCCACCCCGCAGCAGTGGGGCTACACGACGGACAAGACGACCGCGGCGAAGCCCCACGGTGCTTCACTCGGTCAGTGCGATCCCGGTGCGCTCAGCGCCGCTGAGACCGTCGGCCGCTGTGACACCGTATCCGGCCAGAGCGTCTTCTAGGTCGCGTACCAATCAAAAGGTTGGGGGGGGGCCGCATCGCGGCCCCCCCCATTCGTTCGCTCGGAGCAGGGAGAAGACATGAGTCGCCGATCTCGACAGCATGCGGGTTTCACACTCGTCGAATTGATGATCGTCGTCGCCCTGATCGGTGTGATGGCAACCATCGCCATTCCCAGCTTCGTATCCTATCAGGCGCGCTCGCGACGTTCCGAGGCCTTCGTCAACGTGAGCGCGATGGTGCGCGCACAGAAGTCCTACTTCGCCGAAGAAGACAGCTACCACGACTCCGGGAATTCGTTCCCCGGCGGCGCACTCACCACAGCCAAGCGGACCTGGGACGCGGCCGCGCTCGCCGCCTTCGAGGATCTGGGCTGGCATCCCGAGGGTCCGACGATCTACTCTTACGAGGCCAACACGACGGACAACTGCAATTCTTGCACTCTCTGCTTCACCGCGACCGCCTATGGGGATGCCGACAGCGACGGCTTGGTTTCCGCGGTGATGTACGTGGAGCCGCATAACGAGGGTGGTGTGACCCGGGTGTGCGGAGCGAAGCTCCTGGGCCTCGGGACGCCGACGCGCAAGGTCGGTGGTGCATCGGTCACGAACGAGGTCGAAATCAACCGCCAGCTCGACGAATTCTGACGGGCCGTTTGCATCGGCACCGCTCTGCATCGACGCTTCGGGGGGAGCGTGAAGACCTGGATTCATACATGGCATCGCCACGCCGCTGCGGTCATCGCCATTTCGATGACCGCTCTCGTGCATTCGGCGATGGACACCGCGGCCGAAGTCGACCCGAGCCGCATCTTCCTGCCCGATCCCACGCACGCACAGCTCGCGAGCCTCGGCTTCGACACCGTGGTCTCGGACTACTACTGGCTCCAGGCCCTCCAGCTCGTCGGCGGAGAGGAAGGCGACACCCGGCGGCACGCCGGGACGATCGGGGAAATGATCGAGCTGGTCACGACGCTCGATCCCTGGGTCGGTCATCCCTACCGCTTCGCCGCCGTCTGGCTGATCGACAGCAAGCAGAGCGTCCGGACGGCGAATCGTCTGCTCGAGCGAGGCATCGCGCACAACCCGAGCGACTGGCGCAATTACTACCACCTCGGCTTCAACTACTTCTTCTACCTCGAGGAGAACGAGACGGCCGCAGACGTGCTCGAACCCGCCCTGAATCTCGAAGGGGCGCCGTCCTACCTGGGTGCGCTGGTCGCCCGACTGCGGATGAACTCGGGCAGCCTCGAAACCGCCGCCGATTTCCTGACTGAGCTCCTGCGAACCGCTTCCGACGACTTTGCGCGCGCGAAATATTCGAAGGCGCTCGACGAGGTCGAGACCGAGCGCCGAGCCCGGTTCTTGGACGGCGCGCGCGCGGAGTACCGGCGGCGCCACGGCGAGGATATCCGCGAGGTGCGGGATCTGCTCCGCGGGCCCGCCCCGATCCTCAGGCAGCTCCCGTCCGCCCACCCCGTCTTCGATTTTCCGGAGTGGCGCATCGACGAGGATTCGGGGCAGATCGTGTCGTCGTTCTATGACTCGCGATACCAGCTGCACCTCACGGCGCACGACAAGGAACGGCGGGAGCGCTGGCGAACAACGCGAGAGCCAACTGAGAGGGAGAGTTGATGCACGGGAACGGGCGAGAGATCGTTCGCATCGAGAATATCGTCAAGGATTTTCGGCCCGGTTTCGGGCTGCGCACGAAACGCGTGCTACACGGGATCTCGCTCGGCGTGAACGACGGCGAGATCTTCGGCTTCGTCGGACCGAACGGTGCGGGCAAGACCACGACGCTCAAGGTGTTGATGGGGCTGATCCGCGCGACTTCGGGTGAAGCGACGATCCTCGGCCACTCCGTGAACGAGACGGCTTTCCGGCGCGAGATCGGCTTCCTGCCCGAGAATCCGTACTTCTACTCCCACCTGACCGGCCGCGAAATCCTCGGCTTCTTTGCGAAGCTGTCGGGTGTCTCCCGGGGCCGCCGCAAGCAGCGAATCGGCGAGTTGCTCGAATGGGTCGGGCTCGATCACGCGGCCGATTCGCGGCTCGGAACCTATTCGAAGGGCATGTTGCAGCGACTCGGGATCGCCCAGGCGCTGGTTCACGACCCCCGGGTCGTCTTTCTCGACGAGCCGATGAGCGGCCTCGATCCGATCGGCCGTGTCGAGATTCGCGACCTCGTGTTGCGCCTGCGTTCGGAGGGCAAGACCGTCTTCATGAACACCCACATCCTCCACGATGTGGAGATGCTCTGTGACCGGGTGGCGATCATCGCCGACGGGCGAATCCGCTACCAGGGCGTGATCGAGGATCTCGTCGGCAGCGGTCTGAACGAAGTCGACATCGTGGTGGCAAACCTGCCTTCGGAGATGGCCCTCGAACTCGAGGATCGCCCCACTGTAGAGCTGCGGGGCGTCGGGGATCGGGTCGAGATCCGTGTGGCGGAGAAGGAAGTGAACGACACGTTGCGCTGCGTGCTGGCTGCCGGCGGCGAGGTCGTCGGTGTGACGCGCCACCGCGTCTCGCTCGAGTCCTTCTTCCTGTCGACGGTGGAAGCCGGGACGGAGGCTGGAGAATGAATTCGCTGGCGCGAATCTGGACGATCGCCATGAACACGCTGCGCGAGGCGGTTCGCAACAAGCTGCTCTACGCGCTGCTCTTCTTCGGGGTGGCGCTGATCCTGGCAGGGGTCGTGTTGTCGGCGCTGTCCTACGTCGAGAGTGAGCGCATCCTCCAGGACTTCGGCTTTTCGGCCATTCGCCTGTTCAGTGTCGCGATCGCGATCTTCGTCGGCGTGACGTTGATTCACCGAGAGGTCGAACGCAGGACCGTGTATGCGATTCTGTCGAAACCGCTGTCGCGCGCCGAATTCCTGCTGGGGAAATTCGTCGGGCTGGTGGTGACGATCTGGCTGCAGATGGCGATCATGGTCGGCTTCTTCGTGGCGGTATCGCTCGTCACGGGCGCCCCCCTCAACGCCGGGCATGCCGTTGCCTTCGTGCTGATTGCAGCGGAACTGGCCTTGATCGTTGCCGTTGCCACCTTCTTCAGCGCGTTCACGACGCCAATGCTGGCGTCGTTCTTCTCGGTCGGAATCTGGGCGCTCGGCCACATGACCCGTGACCTGCGCGACATCGGCGCCAGCTCGATCTCGGAATCGTTGAGGACCTCCACGGCGTTGATTCACCGCGTGATGCCCGACCTCGAGAGCTTCAACTTCTCGACCGAGGCCGCGCACGGCCTGGCCTTCGCCGCATCGGACGTGTGGCTGCCGTTGCTCTACGGCATGGGGTACGTCAGCGTGTTGCTGATCGCCGCGATCGGCATCTTCGAACGGCGCGACCTGCGCTGAATGCGAATCTCGAGCGCTACGGCTAGCCTGATTCCATGAACTCGTTCGAGGGCTTTCCGCCGGGGGTGTTTGCGGGTGTCGCGTTCGTCTTCGGGCTGATCGTCGGATCGTTCCTGAATGTGGTGATTCACCGACTACCGCGCGGCGAATCGCTGGTGAGCCCGCGCTCTCGCTGCCCGCACTGCCAACACGCGATCAGCGCACTCGAGAACATCCCGGTGATCTCGTACGTCTTGCTGCGCGGTCGCTGTCGCGGCTGTGCTGCTCCGATCTCGCTTCGCTATCCCGCCATCGAGCTGCTGACCGGCTGCGTGTTCGCAGCCATCGCACTGCGCTATGGCGTCGACCCGATGACGCCGGTGTGGTGCGTATTTGCCGCCGCACTGATCGCCGCCGGGGTCATCGACATCGACCATCGAATCATCCCGGACGAGATTTCGCTCGGCGGCCTCGTCGTCGCAGTCGTCGCGGTGCCGGCGGTGCAGGCTACCGTGGGGGAGCCGCTCGGCGCCGCGGTCCTGCGGTCGCTCGCGGGTGCCTCCCTCGGTGGTGGGCTGTTGTGGCTCGTCGGCTTCGTGCACGCGCGCGTCGCAGTCGCAATGGGACGCGAGTTCGAGCACTGGCCGGGTGAGGGCGAGTCACTACCGAAGCCGACGAGCCTCGACTACTGGGTCTGGTTTCCGGGCCTGGGCTTCGGCGATGTCAAGCTGCTCGCGATGATCGGCGCGGTGATCGGCCCGATCGGCGTCCTCGAGACCATCCTCGCATCCTCGCTCGCGGGATTGCTGGGCGGACTGATCTGGGCGGCGACGATTCGGAGCTGGTCGACCCCGTTCGGTTTCGGTCCGGCGATTGTGGTGGGAGCGCTGCTGGTTGTGCTGGTCCCGCACCAGGGCCTGATTCCGAGCTGAATTCCGAGGCCGGGCGAGTGTGGGCGGGCTGGATCCCCGGGGAGGATTTGAACCTCCATTGACAGGTTCAGAGCCTGCTGTCCTACCATTGAACGACCGGGGAACGGCCTGCTGTGCCTCTTCTATAACGGAGGCGAGAGCTTTCCTCAATCCGTCCGGCTCTCCTCCGCGCGTTCGATGGAGCGGATCGCGTCGCGGATTCGCCGCAAAGACTTCTCACGGCCGAGTGCCGCGAGCGTCTCGAAGATTCCCGGTGAGACCGTGCCACCCGTGATCGCAACGCGTACCGGCTGCGCGAGCTTGCCGATCTTGAGGTCGCCGTGTGACGCCAGGACACCTTCGAATGCGGCCTCGATTCCGCTCTCCGACCAGTCGCCGAGCTTGTCGAGCGTCTCCGCGAGGCTCGAGAGAGCCGGGGCGATTGCGGGCTTCAGGTGCTTGCGAGCGGCCTTTTCGTCGACCTCGATCGCATCGACGACCAGAAATCGCGCCTGCTGCGCCATCTCGACCAGCGTCTTGCTGCGTTCGCGCAGCAGGTCCAGCAGCTGCTCGAGGCCGGCTGTGACTTCGACCTTGGCATCGACCTCGGCTTCGAGAAAGGGCAGCACCTCGTGCACCAGCCGGTCGCCCGGCAGCTGTTTAAGGTAGTGCTGGTTCAGCCACTGGAATTTGCCGGGGTCGGCCTGGGCGCTCGAGCGGTTCACTGCGTCGAGATCGAATCGCGAGGTGATTTCGTCGGCGGAAAACACCTCCTGGTCGCCGTGCGACCAGCCGAGTCGGATCAGCCAGTTGCAGACGGCCTGCGGGAGATAGCCCTCTGCGCGGAAGTGCTGGATCGAGACCGGGTCGCGGCGCTTGCTGAGCTTCTTCCCGCCCGCTCCGACGATCAGCGGGACGTGGGCGAACTGCGGCGGTTCGACGTTCAGTGCCCGGTAGATCGCGATCTGGAACGGCGTGTTGGGATGGTGGTCGGCGCCGCGGATCACGTGTGAGATCGCCATGTCGAGGTCGTCCACCACGACTGCGACGTTGAACAGCGCGTTGCCATCGCTGCGGCGGATGATCATGTCACCGATCTCGCGTGCGTCCTGCCCGCTGGGTCCGAAGACCCCGTCGTTCCAGCTGAGATCGGCGCCTGCTTGGATGCGCAGACGGACGGTGTGCGGGCCGCACTCCTCGCCGAGATCGAGATCGCGGCAGCGACCGTCGTACGTCCACTTGCCGCCGGCCGCGATGGTTCGTTGCTTGCGCTCCTCGAGTTCTTCCTGCGTGCAGCGGCAGCGATAGGCCTGTCCGGTCGCGATCAGCGAGCCGATCACCTCGGCGTGACGCTCGGCTCGTTCGCTCTGCCGGAAGGGCCCCTCGTCCCATTCGATCCCGAGCCACTTCAGCCCGTCGTAGATCGCCTCCTCCGATTCGCGCCGCGAGCGCAGCCGATCCGTATCTTCGATGCGAAGGATCAGCTTGCCCCCGTGCCGGCGGGCGTAGGCCCAATTGAACAGTGCTGTGCGCGCGGATCCGAGGTGCAGGAATCCGGTCGGGCTCGGAGCGAAGCGGGTGCGGATCTCGGACATGGCGGCGGAGCATACCAGCCGACGCGAGAGCCGCCGACCGGTCGCTTCTCTCGGCACCCCGCGGGGGACGGTGGCGTCGTTTGCCCGCGCGGTTTCGCTCTGCTATCTCCGATTCGCGCCTAAGTATTTGTTTTTTCTGGCGTTCCTTTGAAAAGAAAGCCCTCATGAAATTCTTTGTCGAACGACTCACGGCCGCGCCGACCGAGTTCCGCCTGGAGGCCGATCCGAGTTGGTGGCGGGACGCGACCCGACGATCCGATGACGTCGAATCGCTCGCACCGGAGCCCATCGAGCTGCGCTTGCGCGCGCATCGGATGGGAGAGGACGTCTATCTCGAGGGCGTGGCAGAGGGCGGCGTTCTACTGGAATGCAGTCGCTGTCTCGCGCGCTATCGTCACGTCCTCCGCGAGCCCTTTCGCCTGATTCTCGAGCCGGCAGGTGACAGACTACCTGCTGATCCCGAAGCGGCGGAGGCGCTCGCGAGGGACGGAGTCTGCCTGGGAGACGAGATCGAGGCGGGCTGGTTTCGCGGCGATCAGATCGATCTGGGGGCGTTCTTCCGGGAGGTCGTGTCGCTGGCCCTTCCGGTGAAACCACTTTGCAACGAGGATTGTGCAGGGTTGTGCCCCAGCTGTGGGGCGGAGCTCGGCGGGAAATTGTGTGGCTGCGGCGAGGTCAAGGTGGACTCGCCCTTTGCTGTTTTAGCGGCTCTGAAGGGAGCCGACAGGAGGTAATCACGGATGGCGGTTCCGAAGCAGAAGACGTCGAAGGCGAAACGAAATCAGCGTCGTGCGCACGATGCGATCGGCACACCGGCTCGTAGCAACTGTCCGCAGTGCGGCGAGGCCAAGCTGCCGCACCGCGTGTGCGCAAATTGCGGCACGTATCGCGGCCGTGAAATCCTGAAGACCGACGAGGACTAGAGCCAGGTGCTTGCTTTGCTCTTCCCCGGGCAGGGCTCCCAGGAAGTCGGGATGGGGCACGACGTCTGCGAGGCGTCCGCTGCGGCGCGCGCGGTCTTCGACGCGGCCGATGCAGCTCTCGGCTTCCCGCTCTCGAAGCTCTGCTTCGAAGGGCCTGAAGAGGAGCTGCTGCGGACCGAGATCCAACAGCCCGCGATTCTGACGACCGGAGTGGCATTGTTGCGCGCGCTCGAGGAGCGCACTGCGATCGCGCCGGCCTTTGTCGCCGGGCACAGTCTCGGTGAATACACAGCGCTCGTCGCGAGCGGTGCGATCGAATTCGAGGATGCGGTGCGATTGGTTCACGCGCGTGGGCGATTCATGCAGGAAGCCGTTCCCGAAGGACGTGGCGCGATGGCGGCCGTGCTCGGTCTCGAGGCCACCGAGGTCGATCAGGCCTGCGAGGGTGCCCGGGCCGCCACCGGCCAGGTCGTTTCCGCAGCGAACTACAACTCCCCGACGCAGACGGTGATCGCAGGCGACGCGGCCGCGGTCGAAGTCGCCTGCACACGGGCGCGTCGGGAAGGTGCGAAGCGAACGATTCCGCTCGCAGTTTCGGCTCCCTTCCACTGCGAGTTGATGGCGCCCGCGGCAGCGAAGCTCGAGCAGGAACTCGCGCGAGTCCGCTTTCGAGATGCGCACCCCCCGGTCGTGACCAACGTCGAAGCCATGCCGAATTCTTCGGCGGTGCGCTTGCCGGAGTTACTTGCCGCGCAGGTGACAGCGCCGGTTCGCTTCAGTGAGATGGTGCAGAAGCTGGCCGAGCTGGGCGTGGATCGATTCCTCGAAATCGGCGCCGGGCGGGTCCTGACGGGGCTCGTCGCGCGGATCGGGCGACGACTCGTTCGAGCGAACCTGAGTTCGCAGTCCGACCTGGCAGATGTCGAGGCATTCGTAACTGGAGAGGGAGGGCCAGATGGCAGGTGTTGAAGAGCGCGTGACCGAGATCATCATCGAGCAGCTCGGAATAGCGAAGCCCGAAGTCGTTCCCGAAGCGTCGTTCATCGACGACCTCGGCGCGGATTCTCTCGACATCGTAGAACTCGTCATGGCGATGGAAGAGACCTTCGATATCGAAATTCCCGATGACGACGCCGAGAAGATCCAGACCATCGGCGACGCATTCTCCTATGTGAAGGAACGGCTCGGGTCCTGAATTCGATGGCCAAGCCCCCGTTCAACCGGCGCCGCGTCGTCGTGACGGGCCTGGGATGCGTGAGTCCGATCGGTGCGGACGTCGACTCGACCTGGGCGGCGGCGCTCTCGGGTCGGTCCGGTGTCGGGCCGATCACGCGCTTCGACGCGAACGAGTTCCCGGTTCGCTTCGCGGCCGAGTGCACCGGTGATCTCGACCTCGGCGACCTGCCGCCGAAAGAAGCTCGCCGCCTCGATCCGGCCGCCGCGTTCTCGCTGCATGCGGTCCGCCAAGCGCTCGCAGATGCGCGCTTCGAGAGCACGCCGGAAAATCAGGACCGGGTGGGTGTCGCGATCGGGTCTGGAATCGGCGGTCTCGGCACGCTCGAGAAGTCCTGGCGTGCACTCTTCTCTTCCGGTCCGCGCCGTGTATCGGCTTTTACGATTCCGATGGCGATCTGCAACATGGCGGGCAGTGTCGCCGCGATCCAGCATCGACTGCGAGGCCCGAACCTGTGCGTGGTTGCAGCCTGTGCGTCGGGAACGCAGGGAATCGGCGAGGCCGCGCGCGTAATCGAGCGTGGTGATGCCGACGTGATGGTCGCCGGCGGAAGTGAGGCGCCCGTGACCGAGCTCGCGGTGGCGGGCTTCGCGAACATGAAGGCGCTGTCGACTCGAAATGATGAGACCACGGCGGCAAGCCGCCCCTTCGACCTCGACCGAGACGGTTTCGTGGTCGGGGAAGGAGCTGCGGCGCTGGTGCTCGAGGCGGAGGAGTTCGCGGCAGCGCGTGGCGCCCGGGTGCTCGCACACGTGCGTGGCTATGCGACCACCATGGACGCGACCCACATCACTCAGCCCGCCGAAGACGGTGAGGGTGCAGGTCGATGCATGGAGCTGGCCTTGCGGGATGCCGGCCTGTCGCCCGAGGAAGTCGAGCACCTGAACCCGCACGCGACCAGCACGCCGGCGGGCGATCTCGCCGAGGCCAGGGCGATTCGGCGCGTCTTCGGCAGCCACGCCGACCGGTTGCCGGTTTCGGCGACCAAGTCGATGACCGGACATCTACTCGGGGCCGCGGGAGCGCTCGAGGCGCTGCTGTGCGTGCAGGTCCTGCGGCACGGGCGGATGCCGCCCACGATCAACCTGGACCGGCCAGACCCGGCGTGTGATCTCGACCATGTGGTGGGGGTCGCGCGTGAGCAGTCGGCCCGGGTCACCATGTCCAACTCGTTCGGTTTCGGTGGGACGAATGCGACGCTGGTTCTCGCCAGGGAAGCCGGCTAGCGCTGTTCGGCCCAATACTGGATTTTTCGCCGGAACTCGCAGTGGAGTTCTGGCAAACTCACCTGATCGGCCCGCCACCGGGCCCGCGCGGAGGAACGCAGCGATGGGCGACCCCATCATCATCGGCAGCGATCACAGGGGTGCGTCCCTCAAGGATCAGCTTTGCAGCGAGCTCGTATCGGCGGGCTACGAAGTCCGAGACGTCGGAACTCACGGCGATGCGTCGGTCGACTACCCGCAATTCGCGGCGCTTGCGGCGCGCGCAGTCTCGGATGGTGAGGTCCCGCGCGGCATCGTGATCTGTGGTTCCGGGCTCGGCGTGATGTACACCGCGAACCGTTTCGCGGGTGTGCGGTGCGCCTGGGTGCAGGACGCCCCGGCCGCGGAGATGTCCCGTCGTCACAACGACGCGAACATGCTCGCGCTGCCCGCAGACCGGCTGAACGCGGAGAGCGCCTGGGATCTCGTCAAGACCTGGCTCGCCTGCGATTTCGAAGGCGGTCGACACGCGCGTAGAGTCGAGATGATCGATGCACTCTCTCGGCGCGGCGTTGGAGCGGGGGGATCGGCGCTGGCTAATGACGATCCTGAGATCGCTCGCTTGATTCGCAGCGAGGCTCGGCGCCAGGCACTCGGAATCGAGTTGATCGCTTCGGAGAATTTTGTTTCCGAGGCGGTGCTCGAGGCGGCTGGGAGCGTGCTCACGAACAAGTATGCGGAGGGTTACCCGGGTCGGCGGTACTACGGCGGTTGCGAGGTGGTCGACGAGGTCGAGACGCTCGCGATCGAACGCGCGAAGCAGCTGTTCGGAGCGGATCACGCCAACGTGCAGCCGCACTCGGGCTCGCAGGCGAACGAAGCCGTCTACCGCGCGACCATCGACGTCGGTGACACCGTGCTCGCGATGAATCTCGACCACGGCGGCCACCTCACGCACGGCAGCCCCGTCAACTTCTCCGGAAAGCTCTACAACATCGTGCCCTACGGTGTCCGTCAAGACGACGAGCAGATCGATTACGACGAGTTGCGCGATCTCGCTCGCGAGCATCGTCCGAAGCTGATCCAGTGCGGAACGACCGCGTACTCCCGCATCATCGATTTCGACGCTTTTCGCGCGATCGCGGACGAGGTGGGGGCGGTGCTGTTTGCCGACATGGCGCACATCGCCGGCCTGGTCGCGACCGGCGTGCACCCCAGCCCGGTCGGCAAGGCGCACATCGTTACCAGCACGACACACAAGACACTGCGCGGACCGCGCGGTGGTTTGATTCTCTGCGATGAGGCCTACGCCAGGAAGGTCAACAGCGCGGTCTTTCCGGGCGGGCAGGGCGGCCCGCTGATGCACGTGATCGCCGCCAAGGCCGTTGCGTTCAAGGCCGCTCTCCAGCCCGCGTTCAAGGACTACTGCACGCAGATCGTGGCCAATGCGCGGGCCCTGGCCGATTCGCTCGGGAAGCACGGGCTCAAGATCGTCTCGGGTGGAACGGATACCCATCTCTTCTTGATTTCACTGGTCGACCGGGATACCACCGGAAAGGCCGCCGAAATCGCGCTCGGGCGGGCCGGGATCACGACCAACAAGAACATGGTGCCATTCGATCCGCGCAAGCCGGCGGTGACTTCGGGCATCCGCATCGGAACCCCCGCGGTCACGACACGCGGCATGCGCGAGACCGAGATGCGGCAGATCGCGGAGCTGATTGCGCGCTCGCTCGAGCGGCCGGGAGACGTGGAGACTCTCGACTCCGTCCGTGCCGAAGTCGAGTCGCTGTCTCGCTCATTTCCACTCTATCCCAGCCACTGGGACGACACTACCTGAACCGTGCGTTGTCCTTACTGCTCCGACCCGACCAACAAGGTGATCGACTCGCGTCTCGGTCCCGACCAGACCGAGATCCGCCGCCGGCGTGAGTGCGTCGAATGCGGCCGCCGCTTCACCACTCGCGAGCGCGTCGACGAAGTCCTGCCGAAAGTGGTCAAGCGCGATGAGCGTCGCGAGGAGTTCGTCCGCGACAAATTGCTGATCGCGGTCGAGAAAGCTTGCGAGAAGCGCCCGGTTAGCGTCGATGATCTCGGCCGCCTCGTAGACCGCGTCGAACGCCGGGTGCAGGAGCTCGGCGAGAAAGAAGTGACGAGTCGATTGATCGGCGAACGCATGATGGATGAGCTCGTGCAGCTCGACCCGGTTGCGGCCGCACGCTTCGCTTCGGTCTTCCGAAACTTCCAGGGTTCCGAAGACTACGTTGCGTTCTTCGAATCGATGGCTGACGCGGGGCACGGCGGGAATCATGAAAGTTGAGGCTGCGATGCGTCTTGCCCTCTCGCTCGGGCGTCGAGCGCGCGGGCGGGTGTATCCGAACCCCTGCGTCGGCGCGGTCGTCTACCGCGGGGATCGTGTGCTCGGCCGCGGTTACACCCGGCCCCCCGGTGGACCGCATGCGGAGGTGGTCGCGATCCGGGCTGCGGTGCACCGCTTCGGCGCGTCCGCGGTGCGCGGTGCCTCGATGGCCGTGACCCTCGAGCCCTGCAACCACAACGGCAGGACGGGCCCGTGCACGCGCGAGATCATCGAAGCGGGGCTCGCTCGAGTCTCCGTCGGACACCGCGATCCGTACCCGGAGGTTGCGGGCCGCGGACTGCGCGCGTTGCGCCGCAGCGGCATCGAAGTCGAACTCGGAGTGCTCGAATCCGAGTGCAGCCGACTCCACCGCGGCTTCTTGTCGGTCTGCGAGCTGGGTCGGCCGTTCGTGAGCCTGAAGCTCGCGAGTACACTCGACGGCCGGATTGCGACCCTCGGCGGAGAGTCGCGCTGGATCACAGGCGAACGCTCTCGCTCCGCTGTGCAGCGCATGCGCGCTCAGAGCGACGCGATTCTGGTCGGTTCGGCGACGGCCGCCGCGGATGATCCCGAACTCGTCGCGCGCCGAAACGGCCGGATCGTGCACCGCCCGGTCCGTCTCGTCGTGGACTCGCAGCTCCGGGTCCCACCCGACGGTCGGCTTTTTCAGGGCGAAGCCGACGGAACGTGGGTACTCTGCTCACCGCAGGCCTCTCCGCGCAAGCGACGGGCCCTCGTGGCGTCGGGCGCGCGTTTGTTGGACGTCCGGACGCGGGGGCGTCATCTCGATCTCGGGCGCGCGTTCACATTGCTCGCCCGGTCCGGGCTGACCGAGGTCCTGGTCGAAGGCGGCGGACGACTGGCCGCTGCCCTGCTCAGCAAGGGGTTGGTGGACGAAGTGCACTGGTTCGTGGCACCCAAGCTGCTTGGCGAGGACGGGAGACCGGCTCTCGGCGCACTCCAGGTCGGCGCGCTCGCGGACGCGATCGCTCTCGAGAACGTGGTCGTTCGCCGAACCGGAGATGACGTGCACATCCGGGGCGATGTGCCGCGGCGTCGTGGGTCGGGTCGCCGGGCCACCCGATGAACCGTTTCGACGAGTCGCTCGATGCCACCGAGTTGCGTTTCGCCGTGGTCGTGTCGCGATTCAACCAGCTGCTCGGCGTTCGCCTGCTCGCCGGCTGTACCGAAGAACTGCTGGCCTGTGGTGCTGCCGCCGACGCCATCGACATCGCGTGGGTACCGGGAGCTTTCGAGCTTCCGCAGGCCGCGCGGGTGTTGGCCAAGAGCGGCCGCTACGACGCTGTCATCACGCTCGGAGTCGTCATTCGAGGCGGGACCCCGCATTTCGAGTACGTCTGTGGCGGCGTGACCGACGGTGTGCGCGAAGTCATGCGCGACACCGGGGTGCCGGTGGCGTTCGGCGTGCTCACCACGGACGATGCCGAACAGGCGCTCGTTCGCGCGGGAGGCTCGGAAGGCAACAAGGGGGTCGAGGCGGCGCGCGCTGCAGTCGAGATGGCAACGCTGTTGCCGAAGCTCGCGAAAGGGTTCGGGTCACCGTCGTGAAGACGATTCGCTCCGCTCCCCGCAGCCGTTCGCGACAGGCGGCACTCCAGGTCCTGTACGCGATGGATCTCACCGAATCGTCCCGGTCCGGCGCGCCGGCGGACATGGACGCCGTGTTCGAGGCCGTTGCGGAGAATTTCGAGCTGCCTGAAGGCGCGCGTGAATTTGCGGCGAAGCTCGTGCGCGGCATCATCGAGCATCGTGTCGAGCTCGATGCGCTGCTGTCCGAGCATGCGACGAACTGGCGCTTGTCGCGGATGGCCGCGGTCGATCGGAACACGCTGCGGATCGGAGCCTATGAGCTCAGTCACACCGATACGCCTGCGAGAATCGTTCTCGATGAAGCCATCGAGCTCGCGCGGCGTTTCGGCGCCGACCCTTCGCCTGCGTTCGTGAATGGAATCCTCGACGCCGTATCGTTTGCGGTGAGTCGCAGTGAGAAGGCGCACGCTGAGAAGGCACCGGGCGAGGTGGCGGAGCATTCCGGATGAGCACGCGACTCACCGTCGAGATCGATCCCGGTCCGCTGGAGCGCACGCGCGCCGATGTCGCCGTCTTCCATTTCTTCGATAGCGATCGCCCGCTCCAGAGCGGAGCCGGTCGTGTCGACTGGCGGTTGTGCGGTCAGCTCTCGCGGCTACTGGTCGCCGGAAAGCTCAGCGGCGCGAGTGGCGAGGCGGTCCTGCTGCAGACGGGTGGCGGGCTCGCGGCGCCGCTGGCGATCGGCCTCGGGCTCGGCGCGAGGAACGCATTCGACGCGGAAGCCTGTATCGCGCTCGGAGCGGATGCCGCCCGGCGCGCGCTCTACCTGGGTGCTCGCACACTCGCTCTGCCGCTGCCGGATCCGCACGCGGGCGATCTCGAGTTGTCCGATCGGATCGACGCGCTCGTCGCCGGCGCCATGGCGGCGGTCGCCGAACTCGGCGCAGACTTGAAGCTGCTGCTGGTTCCGCCTCAGGCGGAAGTCGCCGCTGCGCGCCAGGCCGCTGCGGCACTGGCTTCGAAATCGTTCCCGTCGTCCGTTGCGCTGCGGCTGGACGGCATGGGCCGGGCGACCGACCTGACCGGCCCCCACGGGGCTAGCGCGAGTCCGGCCAGCCGCTCGCAACTTGTCAAGTAAAGCGTCCGCTGACCGATTCTTTCCTAGGTGGATTGGCCGAGTAATCGGTTCGCCGCGAGGGCAATAGGGATCGCAGATGGACGGCGTGGCGTCGTGATGGACGCATCTCCCTGAAATGGAGATGCAGCCTCACCGTCCGCGAGCTGACGATGCGCAACGATGTGAGTCGTTTTCGGAGAGCTGAATGAGTCTGGTCGGAAGCCTCGAGGATTTGAGTCTTGGGGACATTCTGCAGATCATCAGTCTGTCCCGGAAGTCGGGGTTGCTTCAGCTGCGTTCTGAAGAGGGTGAAGGTCGGATCGTCTTTTGCGACGGGCTCGTGCGGGCCGGCTTCGTGAAGGGCGAGGTCGAAGATTTGAAGGGACTTCTCGTCGTCGGTGGATTCATCGCCGAAGCCGCGTACGACAAGGCCGCCATGATCGCGGCTGCACATGGCGACGCGGTCGCTGAGGTACTCGCATCGACGTCCGCGATTTCCTTGGAGCGAATCGATTCGCTGCGCCGTGAGCAGGTCGAGCGATCGGTGTTCCGGATGTTCAGCTGGACCGCCGGAGAATTCAGCTTCGAAGTCAGCGACACGATCGACGATCGCGACCGCGACTTGCTGGTCTCGGCCGGGATCAACGCGCAATACCTGACGATGGAAGCCACACGCATCGGGGATGAAGGCGGGACGGGAAACGACGACGATATCCAATTCGGCACAGTCGACGATGAATGTGGCGCAGACTCCGTGGAGACGGAGCTCGCAACCGAGAGCGCGGTCGAAAACACCGAGAACACCGAGATCGCCGACGCGCTCGCGATGGCGGCGGTAGAACGCGCCGAAGCGGATGACGCGGGCGAAGCGGACGACTGGGACGGCACCGGTGACGAGCCCGCCGCGACCACGGCGCCTGATTGGCAGGTCGACGTGGAGCCGGATGAGCCGATCGACGATTCACTGCCGATCGCGGAGATCGCCGAGCCGGTCGTTTCGCTGGTCGAGGCTGAGGCCGTGAGCGAGCCCGATGCGGGCCCTTCCGCTCCGGAGTCGTCGGGCCTGGCCGCGCTGATCCTGATCGACCCCGACCTCGCTTCGCTCGAGTGGCAGAAGTCCGTGCTCGGTCCGATCTGTCCCCGAATCCACGTCTTCCAACGCGCGGAGGGTGGTATTTCGCGCCTGCGGCAGTATCTGGTACGCGGCAAGGAACCCGTAGTGCTCGTGTCCGATGACCTGCCTCCCGACCCGCGAGTGGGGATCGAGGATTCCCCCGATCTGATTCGCCGCATACGCGCGCACGCGCCGCGATTGCAGGTCTACCTGGTGAGCGCGGGAGCCGACACAAGCTCGATTTCGTCCGGTGACGCGAATGGTTCGCTCCAGCGGCCGGCCAATCATCAGCTTTCGAACCGTCGCGCCTGGAGCAAGCTCGAAGGCGACGGTGAGAGTCTGCGCAACTCGCTGCTCAACCGCCCGGGGCCGGCATCATCTGTGCGGGAAAGTGCGATCGGCGAAAGAGCCGGACCGGTGATCGGGCGGAACGATTCAAATTCCGACCTGCAACGCCTCAAGCAGACCAGCGCGCGGCTACGGGACCCCTCGGTCCGAGGTGAGGTGCTGTCGCTGATCCTCGAATTCGCCGCAGGCTTGTTCTCGCGCGTGGCGATCTTCATGGTGCGAGACGACGAAGCGATCGGGATGGCGCAATCCGGACTGGCGAGTGCGGGTGGCCCAGACGATTCGGAGTTTCGGCAGGTCTCGATCCCCGCGAACGAACCGGCCCGGTTCCGTAGCGTGCTGCAAAGCGGCGAGGGGGAGCAG
>CAXMSF010000069.1:0-2510 GCA_964196055.1 uncultured Gammaproteobacteria bacterium
GAGCAGGAAGACATCGCCCGCCATGCTCTCGATCGCCCAGTCCTCGTTGACCGATCCGACGAAGGTATCGTCGGGCTCGGCGACGACGCGGTAGTCGGCCGTATCGGGAATCGCGCCGCCCGAGGTCAAAGCCGCCAGACGGGCCCCGCGACGGCCGCGCACGATGCCGTTCACGCGGTCGCGGTGCAGATACGCGGCGCGCCGGCCGCGACCGGTCTGGATGCCCTCGGCCAGCATGTCGAGCACGGCGTCGAAGTCGCTGCGCGACAGCGTCGCGAACGGCGCCGCACCGCGCATCAACGCGAACAGCGCGTCCTCGGTCCATTCGTCCGCCGCGCAGGCCGCGACGATCTGTTGCGCGAGGATGTCGAGCGGCGCTTCGGGCGGGTGGAGAAGGTCGAGGTTGCCGCGACCCACACCGCGCAACAGGGCCGCGCATTCGACCAATTCGTCGCGCGTGACCGGAAACAGCCGTCCCTTCGGCGTGCCGCCGCGGGTGTGGCCGGAGCGGCCGACGCGCTGCAGGAAGGTCGCGAGGCTCCGCGGCGACCCCAGCTGGCACACCAGGTCGACCGGCCCGATGTCGATGCCGAGTTCGAGCGACGCGGTCGCGACCAGCACATCGAGATCGCCCGCGCGCAGTCGGTCCTCGATGCGCAGGCGCCGCTCCTTCGACAGACTGCCGTGATGGGCGGCGCAACGACCTTCGCCGAGCTTCTCTTCGAGCAGGTGTGCGAAGCGCTCCGCGAGCCGCCGGGTGTTCGAGAACACCAGCGTCGTGCGATGAGCGCGCACGAGTTTGACTACGCGATCGACGATTTCGCCCCACTGCTCGTGCGACGCCACCGCTTCGAGATCGCTGCCCGGAACCTCGATCGCGAGGTCGAGTTCGCGCCGATGCCCGATGTCGACGACATGGCAGTCCGGCGGCGCACCGTCTGCAGCTGCACCCACGCGCCCTCCCCCGCCCACGAGTAGCCGCGCGACGACTTCGATCGGACGCTGCGTCGCCGACAGGCCGATGCGAGTCGGGCGCGATTCACAGAGCGCATCGAGTCGCTCGAGCGTCAGCGCCAGATGCGAGCCGCGCTTGTCGCGCGCGACCGCATGGATCTCGTCGACGATCACGCTGCGCACGCGCCGCAGGTTCTCGCGGCTGCGTTCCGAAGTGACGAGCAGGAACAGCGACTCGGGCGTCGTCACGAGCAGATGCGGCGGCTTGCGCAGCATCGCGGCGCGCACCGACGGCCGAGTGTCGCCCGAACGGACGACCGCGCGAATTTCCGGCGCGGCCAGGCCGAGTTCTTCCGCGATCGCGCGAATTTCGGCGAGCGGTGTCTCGAGGTTCTGCTGAATGTCGACCGCGAGCGCCTTCAGCGGCGACACATAGACGACCGACGTCTCGTCGGCGAGCGTACCGGTCGACTCGAACGCGCGGTACAAGCGATCGATGCAGACCAGGAAGGCCGCGAGCGTCTTGCCGCTGCCGGTCGGCGCGGCGATCAGCGTATCGTGATCGGCCGCGATCGCGGGCCAACCCTGGAGCTGGGGTTCCGTGGGCCCGGACGGAAAACGCCGCTCGAACCACGTGCGCACTGCGAGATGAAACGAATCCAGTACCTGCATGGGGGGAAGCAAAAGTTAGCAGACACGTCGAGCCGCTAGCGCCGCCCCTACACAGACCGCAAACACCTCGAACGAACGCGAGCTTGGGGGGGGGCCTGCCGCGACCGTCAGCCGATCAGGGAGCGGCAGGCCCCCCCCCAAGCTCGCGCGGATCCAAGACGACCCGGCCAGATCCCACCGACACGAACCGGTGCAAAGCCGAGAAGGGTTTTGGCGCGGATCGCCAGATCGAGGGTGCCCCAGTAGCGGGGATTGATCTCGAGGAATACGGGAGTTCCGTCCCGCGCATCCCGCTTGCATTCGACCTGCGCAGGGCCGTGCCAGTCGAGACTTTCGAGCAGTCGGACGGCGAGTTTATCGAGCCCGGGGGCGCGACTGGAAGCCTCGCTGAAGCAAGCGCGCTCGAAGTGAGCGCCTGAAGACCGGAAGCGAAGCGCGCCTCCTGATCCGACGCTCGACGCAGGTGCAGCAATCCGTCTCGGCGAGCTACATAGTGGCTGCGGATGCCTACTCGACGCGATCAGCGCGAAGCAAACCGTAGCGAGAGCGATACCGGCTTGCGTCCAGCGAGCCGGATCCAGTGGGCGCTGCTTCCGGCGCTCTTCTGCCTGGCTCCGTTCGCGCGCTTCTACGCAGCAAATCTCGACGATGAGCTCGCACTGGCGGAGATCCGCTGGTACGGGCTCGTCGCCGTCGCCGCCGTCTGCACCACCACCTTCATTCTCGAGCTGCTGCTCCGCCCGAAGACCGCTCGACTGTCGGCGGTCGTCGCGGCGGGCGTATGGGTGTTCTTCGCGTATGGCGAACTCGCCGATGCGCTCGCGAATCGCGGGGCGAATGACGCGCTCCAGGCGACCGTCTGGCTGGCGGCGCTCTGCACCGCA
>CAXMSF010000070.1:0-8811 GCA_964196055.1 uncultured Gammaproteobacteria bacterium
GAGAGTCTCCTCGAGTGCACGCGCCGCCTTTTCGAGTTCGACCAGGGCCGCGCGCTCTCTGGTGCGATCTTGGTGGATCTGTGCCACCAGGCGCTGCTTCGCGGCGCGCTCGGCGACCAGCTCGCCTTCGCGCTGCTGCAATGCCTCGGCAGCTGCTGCGCTGACCTCGGCGGCGGCGGCTGCGCGGCGCCGCGCAGCGTCGAGCGCGCTCGACTCGGCCCTGTGACGATCGAGCAGCGCAGCGTCCCGTTGCAACAACCGCCGCAGCAGGCTGCTGCGCGCAAGGAACTCGCGGATTCCGCCGGCCGTGAACAGCATTCGCACCGCGGCGGCGTCGCCGCTCTTGTACAGCGCCACCGCGCGTCGCTCCATTGCGCTCTCGGTCGCACGCAGCCGCTCCGCGAGGTCGACCGCTTCGGCTTCGACCGCCTCGAGTTCGGCGCGCGCCGCCCGCGCGCTCGCGCGCGCAACCTCGACTTCCCGCTCGAGCGCGATCGCCGCCAGGTCGAGCGCCTCGAGGGTCTCGAGCAGATCGCGATGCTCCTGCTCGAACGCGCCAACGCGCTCGCGGCTGAGTTCGATGGCTTCGCGCAAGCGCTCGAGATCGGCCTCACGGTCCGCCGTGGCGGCAGTCGCGATCAGCAGTCCGAGCAGTGGCAGCGCGAAGCGCAGCCACTGCCAACCACCGCACAGCGAGTTCACGGGCGCGCGTTCCCGATCAGCGCGGCGACCGAGCCGATCAGGCCGAGTGCCGCGCCCTGGCCGATCAACACCAGCATCTCGCTCGCGTGGAAGAATCGCGGTGCGCTGCCGAGTACCACCTCGAAGCCGAACTCGAGTCCCGGCAACACCAGGCTAAAGATGCCGAACAACAACAGCACCGCGAGGGTGCCGCCGGCGGCGCCCTGCGCGATGCCCTCGACGACGAAGGGGGTATTGGTGAAGGCCCGGCTGGCGCCGACCAGCCGCAGGATGTCGAGTTCGTCACGGCGCGCGAATACCGCCAGACGAATCGTGTTCGTGACGATCAGCAGCGCTGCAAACGCGAGGATGAAGCTCAGACCCACGCCGATCCCACGCACCACCGCGAGCGCGCGCAGGTAACCCTCCACCCAATCCTGGCCCGAACCGAGGTCACCGATTCCGGGCAGGCCGCGGATCGACTCGACCACGATCCGCATCCCCTCGGGCGAACGCTGCTCGGGCACCAGTTGAATCTCGATCGACGCAGGCAGCGGGTTCTCGTCGAGGCCGTCGAGCAGATCCGCCCCCATGCCGTCCTTGAAACGCGCGAGCGCCTCTTCCTTCGACACCGCGCGCACACTCTCGACCCCCTCGACGGTGAGCAGAACAGAGGCGAGCTGCTTCGCCTCGGCATCCGCGAGGCCGTCTTCGAGGTAGGCGGTCACGTGGAGGTCGCGGCCGAAATCATCGAGCAGATCCTCCATGTTGCGCAGCAGCAAATCGAACGCGCCCACCAGCACCAGGCTCACCGAGATCGTGAGGATCGCCACCGCGGTCGTGACCGGGCTGCCACGCAGGCCACGCAACGTGGTGCGCGCGAAGTACAGCAGCAGAACCGTCAGACGCCTCACGCGACCCCACCGGCTGGGCGATGGTCCTCGGTGACCCGCCCCGCTTCGAGCCGAACCGAGCGTTTGCCGTAGCGCTCGACGAGGCTGAGATCGTGCGTGGCGACGAGCACCGTCGTGCCGCGCAGTGCGGTACTCACGACGAGGTCCATGATCTCGATCGTGAGATCCGCATCGAGATTTCCGGTCGGCTCGTCGGCGAGCAGGATCTCGGGCTCGTTGACGAGCGCGCGCGCAATCGCAACGCGCTGCTGCTCACCGCCCGACAACGACAACGGATGGTGGTAGCGACGGTGCTGGAGGCCGAGTTGCTTCAGGGTCGCGAAGACCTTGGCGCGCGCCTCGCGCCGGGGCGTTCCGAGCACGTCCAACGCGAGCGCGACGTTCTCCTCGACCGTCAAGCGGGGCAGCAGCTTGAAGTCCTGGAACACGACCCCGATCCGGCGGCGCAGCCGCGGCACCGCGGCTTCGCCGAGGCGCGAGATATTTCGCCCGAGTACGACGATCTGCCCCTCGCTGGGGTGTTCCGCGCCAAACAACAGCTCGAGCAGCGTGGTCTTGCCCGCTCCGGAGGGCCCGGTAAGGAACGCAAACTCCCCCCTGCCGAACTCGAGGCTGACGTCTCGCAACGCGAAACTGCCCGCGAGATACGACTTCGAGCAGTGGTACATCTGGATCGCGGCGTCGCCGCGCGTGGTCGCTGCCGGTGCGCCCGCCGAATTGGGACGGAACCACGACCTCGGGCTCAGCGGCCGGAACCGCTTCACTCTTTCTTGCGCGGCCGTGCGGCCGCCTTCGACTCCCGATCACCCGCGCGATCCCGCGCCTTCTCGACCAGATACTCGAGGATCACTTCGTCGAGCGGCTTCTGCGACACGATGCCGTCGCCGAACGCGCGTGCCGCACCTGGGCCGGGTGACTCGGCCAGCGGCGCCTCTGGCTCATCGATGATGGGTTGCGTGGGCGCCGGCGCAGTCGGCGGCGAGGCTTTCGCATTCTTGTTCGCGGCGTCACCGTCGTCCGTCGAGCCGCCGAGTCGCTCCTCGATCACGAGATCGAACTCGCCACGCTTGAGATTCTTCAGCATCGACTTGTGCTGCTCTTCGATCAGCCCGCGCACGTCCTTTGCAAGTGATTCGGACTCGAGGTCGAGTAACTCGTCGTACCTCGTCTTCTCCGACGCGAGAATCGTGCCACCGAAATACAGATGGCTGATCACGTGGGGATTACGCCGGCCGCTGTCTTCCGTCTGCACATGGAAGAGCTTGCCGCCGTGCCGCACGTTCGTATTGGATCCTGTGATCATCGCCGGTCTTGCCCCCCAGACCGCCTCGCCCGGCGCCTGCGAGTCTCCACATCCGCGCACAACTTGTCCAGCATCGGGGCCATCACTCCCAGTTTGCGCGGCGCGGCCCAGCCGCGACACGTCCGTAGGGAAATCGGCGGGCCCGCGTGGAAGCTGAACCTCCGGCTGTACCCCCGGGGGAGGAGTCCCGGCGTGCAGACACTCACCGGGACTCCTGGCGGCGGCATGAGGGAGGATGGGGCCGCCGCCGGTGGGGCGGATTCAGCGCAAGACGCGCCTCGGCCGGGTGCAGCTCGCAATCCCGACGAGTCCCAACGCGAGCAGCGCACCCGCAGTCGGCTCGGGGACGGCATGAAGCGGCGCGAAGCCCGGGGTCGGCGTCGCGAGCGCAACCCAATCGGCCGCGTTGTCGTCCGTATCCACATTCGCAAAGCGCCGCGCCAGGCTCGAGCCCGCTGGAACGTCGGGAGCGGGCGCGCCTTCGCCCGCGAAGACCTCACTCGGACCGAAGACCCCGTAGCCGACCGCGTCGACCACCGCCGCGTTCTCCCGCAGCACGATGCCATCCGGGCCGTTCTGGAAATCGAAATCCAGTACCAGGTCGGCTCCCGCGACGGAACTCGACCCGTCGCCCGCATCGTCGGCCAGCAGGAAGATCCCGTCCTCCGGGATCACGCCAACCAGCGTGAGGGTGTGGGTGACGGCACCGCTGGCCCCGTTCACCCCCTCGATCGTGAAACCGGCGAGCGACGTACCCGGTGTGCCGTAGAGTTCGACGAAGCCGAGACCGTTGTCCGAGCCCGAGGCGTCATAGAAGACTTCCGACAGCAACGGCAGCGCCGTCGCCGGCAGTGGCGCCAGCGCGAGCAAGAGGCCCAGACAGAAGCTCGGGAGTGTTCCGCCGAAGCGGTCGTTCGCGACGAATTGCATGCTGCGTTTCCTCCGATTGGTTTCGGGACCCTGGGGCTCATGGGGTGGATGTGTCGAGTCGTTCGCTGAACCAGCCGCCGGTCCAGGCGTCGATGCCGGCTGCCAGCTCGGAAGCGCGCAGCCGCAGCTGCAGTGAGTCGGCGGAGGGCGGGTCGGCGGACGCGGCCAGCGCGGCCAGGACACGGCGTCGCTCGAAATACAACTGGGTGATCTCGTCGAGCACGTCGTCGCGCAGCTCGATGACCTCGCGCGTCTCGTGCGAGACGTCGATCGATTCCGGCTCGTACGCGATGTCGCCGAGGTCCCAGGACAATGTCAGCGACACGCCGTAGGCGTCGCCGCGATCGCGATCGATGTCGATCAGGTGGCGGGTTTCTCCGGAGAGGAACGCCTGGTCGTAGTCGGTGGCGCGGCTGCGATCCCAGTCGCCGTCGCCGCGCAAGATGACGATCGGCAACCACCCCCGCCGGCTGACCCCGTCGCGCAGCGCCTCGAGACGAGTTCGGCCGAGGCCGAGATAGCGGATCGCGACGCGGTGTACCTCGCCAACCGCTGGCTCGCCGACGGCGACGCCTTCGTCCGGCGCGGTCACCGACGAGAATTTCGGCACCGACGCGACCCGCCCGCCGAAGATGCCCGCATTCGCGGCGACGTAGATCGCCGCGCTGGAGCCGACAGCGGCCTGAACGCTCGAGGTGCCGACCGGGGCCGACGCACGACGCCACGGGCCGCGCAACGAACCCGCCACGAGCAGGCCGCGATCGGTAGCGAGCCAATACAGTCCCGCACCGTGACCCAGTCGCCACAACTCACCCCCCGCCGGCAACTCGGGCCGAACGATTTCCCAGCTGCCCGGGGGGGAGTCGGCGCGTCGCAACGCAATCAGCTTCGGAAACACGACCGCGATGTCCGCTTCGGGAAGGTCGCTCACGACGTCGACCGCGCCGCGATCCCGCCCCGCGAACGCGATCGTCTCGCGCCTGAACGCGAGGGCCTCGATGCGCCCGCTCCTCTCAGCGAGATCGATGCGCCACAGTTGACCACCCACGACCGTCCAGCACGACACCACCGCGTGATCGCGCCGCAGTGCGAGCGCAGTCGCGGGCCCGGTCGGGAGATTCCCGGACAACCGTTGCCAGTTCCCTCCGTCGGCAGACACGAAGACACCGGCGTCGGTCGCGGCCGCGAACACACCCGCGTGGGCGGCGTCCAGACCGGGGAGAACCGCCACGCGCTGCACCGATCGCGCGGACGCGCCGGGGCCGGGAGCAATCGGAGCCTTCGGGCCGACTGCATCGATGCGATAGAGGCCGCCCTCGGTCGCGACCAGGAGTCCGCCCGCGGGCAGGAACGCGAGATCGCGCACCGGGCCTCGATGCAGGACACGGCGCAGCACGCCGCCGACCGCGCCGAGACGAACACCTTGTTCGTCGCCGATCGCAAGGCGTTCGCTTCCGGGCTCGACCGCGAGCGCGGTTGCACGCCGACCGCGCTGTCCGTCCGCGGCCGGCCGCTAGACGATCGAGGGTGCCGGAACGACGGACGCCGCAGCGGGCTCGTCGCTTCGGCCGGAGTCGGCAGCGGACGCCCCCGTGCAGCCGATCGCGAGCACGACGGCGAGCCATGCCATGGGCGGATTCGCGCGTTGCATACGAGTTGCCTGGAGCAATTCCCGTGCCCACGCGCGCAACCGGACGCCGCTCGAGCAACTCCGGACGCCGCAACGGTTTCCGGTGCAGTGCACGCAATCGCGGTCGACCGGCGGTGAATCCGCGTCCGCGGGCTGCTGCGAACGGCGGGGCACATTCGAGGTCGCTTGACGCCGGAGCGCCCCTCCAGAAGAATCGCGCCATGGCACCCGCTTCCCGAACCGCGATTCGCCGTTTCGCCCTCGCAGGCTGCGTGCTTTGCTGGAGTGTGGTCGCTGCGGTTTCCGGGCCCGCGAACGCGGAACCCGACGAGAAACCGCTCACGATCTACCAGTGGACCGACCACGACGGCAGCTATCGCTACACGCCCGAGCGCGACCGCGTGCCGGGGTACGCGCGCGACTCGATCGTGACGATCCAGGCCGGCGAAGCGCCGCCGAGCAAAGCGCCCGTCTACTTCAACCCGGATCCGAAAGCGGAGGTGATCACGGTTCCATCGCCGTCACCGAATGCCGGCCCGAGCGAGCCCTACCAACCGACCGCGGGCGACCAGTGGGCCGAATACGACGCGCGAATCCGCGAAGTCGAAGCCCTCATCGCCGAGTACGAAGAAGCGCTGAAGGTGATGGTCAGCGCGACCGGTTCGGATGCCGACACCGAAGTCTCCCCGGAACTGCGCGAAATCGCGCGGCGCCTCCCCCAGCTGCAAGCCGAACTCGCGGTGCTGCACCGCGGACGCAGCGAGCCCAACGGACCTTGAGTCCCGAGCCGAAAGTGCTTCCGACCCGATCCGAATCCCCGAACATCATCGCCCTCGCGGGCGGCGTCGGAGCCGCTCGCTTCCTCCGCGGCCTCGAGCCGGGCCCGCATGCCGAAGGACTCACGACGATCGTGAACACCGGCGACGACCGCGTCTTCTACGGTGTGCATGTTTCGCCCGACATCGACATCGTGAGCTACACGCTCTCGGGTCGCGTCGACGCGAACCGCGGCTACGGGCTCGAAGGCGATAGCTTCCGGGTGATCGAGCAACTCGGCGCGCTTGGACACGAGGTCTGGTTCCGGCTAGGCGACCTCGACTTCGCGCACTGCCAGCACCGCACTCTGCGACTGGCGAGCGGCGCGGGCCTTGCGACGGTCACGCGCGAGATCGCGACGGCGCTCGGCGTTCGGTCCCGGATCCTGCCGATGTCGGAAGACCCCTGCCCCACCATCGTCGAGCTGCGCGGCGGCCGCCGGGTTCATTTCGAGGAATACCTCGTGCGCGACGGCGCACCGGACGAAGTCGTCGGCGTCGACCTCTCGGCCGCTCAGGCCGCAACCCCCGGCCCGGGCGTGCTCGACGCCATCGCCGCCGCGGACGTCATTCTGATCTGTCCGAGCAACCCGGTGGTCTCGATCGCGCCGATTCTCGCCGTCCCGGGGATCCGCGACGCCGTGCACGCAAGCGACGCGCCCGTGGTCGCTGTCTCGCCGATCGTCGGCGGCAAGCCGGTCAAGGGCCCCGCCGACCGGCTGTTGCGTGGGCTCGGCCACGAAGTATCAGCGCGCGGCGTTGCGGTCCTGTACCGCGACCTCGTCGACGGCTACATCCTCGATGAGCGTGACAGCGCGCTCGAAGCCGACATCGCCGCACTCGGGCTGCGCACCCACGTGATGGACACGATCATGCGCGACACCACCACATCGCAGCAGCTGGCCCACGCCGCGCTCGAACTCGCCGCCGAGGCTTCATGATCGCGGCCGTCGTACCGGTGAAGGCGGTAGACGCGTCGAAATCGCGCCTGCGCGCCGACTTCGACGCCGACGATGTCCGGCTGCTCGCAACCGCGATGCTGCGCGACGTGCTCGACGCGCTCGCGGCGGTACCCGCCATCGCGCGCGTCCTGGTCGCGACGCCCGACGCCGCGGTGGCCCGAATTGCACGCAGCTCGGGCGCCGAAGCATTGCTGCGTGACGATCCCGGCCTGAATGCAGCCATCGAGAGCGCCACGGCATGGCTCGCCGCCGAAGGGGCCGACGGCGTACTCGTGATGCTCGGCGATGTCGCGGGTGCGCGCCCGGAAGAGATCGCGCAGTTGATCGCGGCACTCGACGGAGACGGCGTGGCGCTCGCGCCTTCGCGCGACGGCGGGTCTTCCGCGCTGCTGCGCGTGCCGCACGACGCCGTCGCTGCTGGTTTCGGACCCGAGAGCGCCAAGGTCCACCGCGAACGCGCGCTTTCGGCCGGCGTCCGATTCGAGGAGTGCGCATTGCCTTCACTCGCGATCGACGTCGACCGCCGCAAAGACCTCGAGCAGCTGATCGCGAGCGATGCCCCTGCGAAACACACGCGTGCGGCCTGGCGCGAGGTCTTGGAGCCATGACCGCGCCTCCCGATTCGATCCGGTTGCGCCCGCTCACGGGCCTGCCCGAAATCGAGGCCGGTGCCGACCTCGCCGAGCTGCTGCGCGCCTCCGCGCGACGCGGCGGTTTCGAGCTGCGCGACGGCGCGCTCGTGCTTTGCCAGAAAGTGGTGTCCAAGGCCGAGGGGCGCGTGCTGTCGCTCGCCGAGATCACGCCCTCCGACGAAGCCAAGCGCATCGGCGAAGCCGACGACAAGGATCCGCGCCTGGTCGAACTGGTGCTCCGCGAATCGGTCCGCATCGTGCGACACGCGCGCGGTGTGATGATCTGCGAGACACGACACGGTTTCGTGTGTGCCAACGCGGGCATCGACCAGAGCAACGCGCCCGGTCACGACACCGCGATCCTGCTGCCGCTCGATCCGGACGAGTCCGCGGCCAAACTCCGGCGGACGTTGCTCGGCGCCGCCGAGGCCCCGCTCGCCGTCGTGATCAGCGATACCTTCGGGCGACCGTGGCGCGAGGGACTCGTCGACGTTGCGCTCGGCTCCGCGGGTTTCGCACCGATCGACGATCGCCGCGGCGGCGTGGACCGCGCGGGCCGCGAGCTGCAGGTAACCGCCACCGCGACGGCCGACCAGCTCGCCGCGGCGGCGGGGATGTTGATGCCGAAGGATTCGGGGGTGCCGGCGGTGTGGATTACGGGGGTGCCGATCGTCGGCGATGGGTGCATACGCGAGACGCTGCGGCGGCCCGACGAGGATTTGTTTCGGTAGGCCCGCGGCCGGGTCGTTCTGTTGCTTCGCCAAGTTGGGTGCGAGGCCGGGTGGCTCCCTTTCGCGCGGAGGGGCTGTGGCCTTTGTGGCGGTACGGACCGGCAAGGCCTCGGAATGCTAGGCGGCTTGGAGCCCCGAGGTCTGAGTATCACCAGCCCCTCCGCGCGAAAGGGGTCCACCCGCCGCGGGGTGTCGTGGAGGTGCCGTGGGCGA
>CAXMSF010000071.1:0-12906 GCA_964196055.1 uncultured Gammaproteobacteria bacterium
GCTTCCCAGGGGCACTCCGGCTCGCAGACGCCGCAGTTGATGCACTCTTCGGGATCGATGAACAACTGATTCGGGAAGGTCGCGGAGTCGTCCCCGTCGTAACCGTAGATGCAGTCAACAGGGCAGACTTCCACGCAAGACTGGTCGACACAGTCTCGGCAGAGCCGCGTAATTACCCAGGTCATGATTTCCTCTCGGGATTTCGAGACCGAGAGCCAGACACCCCCGCCCGGCTCGGCGGTCTCCGCTATTTCAGCTTCGTCTCTTTGTAGACGACGTGCTTTCGAACGACGGGATCATACTTCTTGAGTTGCAATTTGCCCGGCGTATTCGTCTTGTTCTTGATCGTCGTGTAGAAATGCCCGGTACCGGCACTCGACTCGAGCTTGATCTTCTCGCGCTTGCCTTTCTTGGCCATCGCCTGCTTCCTCGACTCTACTGGGAGATCTGCTAGCTGGTGGGGTCCGGGACGGTCTCGCCGCTCTTGGCGAACACGCGGACGCGGCGGTCGCCGTCCCGCTGGATGCGCACCCGGGAGGGGCCTCCGGCCGCGGCGTCGACGAGCATCACGTTCGATGCATCGATCGACCCTTCCTGCTCCACGATCCCACCGGCGCGGGCGCCTGCGCGCCCGGGCTTGAGGTGCCGCTTCTGCATTCGGACCTTCTCGACGCGGACCTTGCCGGCCTTCACGTTCACACTCATAACGCGGCCCTGCTTGCCGCGATCCGCGCCCGCGATCACCTGGACCAGGTCGCCCTCTCTAATTCGACGAATCATCTTTGAAGTGCCTCCGGAGAACGTTTATGGATGCGTCAGCCGGAGCCTCCAGTCAACCCCTCCCCGGGGGGAGGCGCAATAAATGACGGTTTTTCGACCGCTTCTGGCAAAACCCTTCGGCCCGAGGGATATTTCGCGCCGATGAGGATGCGGCGGTGAGAAAATTTGCGCTGGCCCTGGCGATCGGGGTCGCGATGCTCGCCGCCTGCGTCGCGTACCTACCGGAGCGCTACGCGGTCAATCTTCCGCTGCGCAGCCTGTTCGGGGGCGCCGGAGTGCCGCCCGAGGAGGATTTCCGAAGCCGGATCGAGGTCCCGGAAGGCTTCGAGATCGGCATCTGGGCCTCCGAAATCGCGGGGGTGCGCGGGCTGCGCGTCACCGAACTCGGCGAACTGCTCGTGAGCACCCCGAGTCGCGGCGAGATCCTGCGCCTCGACCGCGACGACGATGGCGACGGGCGATCGGACGGGCGAGAAGTGCTGCTCGCCGACCTCGAGAGACCCCACGGCATGGACCTGCACGACGGTTGGCTCTACGTCGCCGAAACCGGCGCCGTCGGCCGAGTGCGGCTCGACGCCACTCAACGTGTCGCAGTGGGCGAATACGCGCGCGTGGTCAGCGACATCCCGAGCGGCGGCGCGCATTGGACCCGCACGATCCGCTTCGGGCCCGACGGCTGGATGTACGTCTCGATCGGCTCGAACTGCAACGCCTGTATCGAAAGCGAAGCAAGGCGCGCCGCAATCGTGCGCTACCGACCCGACGGCACCGGCGAGCAGATCTTCGCGACCGGACTGCGCAACACGGTCGGCTTCGACTGGCATCCGATCACGGGCGCCCTCTACGCGAACGACAACGGCCGCGACCTGCTGGGCGATGACTTCCCGCCTTGTGAGCTCAACCAGATCGTCGAAGGCGGATTCTACGGTTGGCCCTTCGCCAACGGTGCCAACGTCCCCGACCCCGATCTTGGCGAGGGACAGGCGGCGCGGATCGCCGAGGCGACCCCGCCGGTCCACGACTACCCCGCGCACAACGCCCCGCTCGGACTCACCTTCCTGCGCGGCGCGAAGCTGCCGCTCGCGTATCGCAACGCGGCGGTCTCCGCGCTGCACGGGTCGTGGAACCGATCGAGCAAGGATGGCTACAAGGTGGTGTCGCTGCACTGGCGTGAAGACGGCAGCATCGAACAGCGGGACTTCGTGACCGGCTTCGAACGCGACGACGACGTCATCGGCCGGCCGGTCGATGTCGCCGAAGGTCCGGACGGCGCGATCTACATCTCGGACGACTACGCCGGGGTCATCTACCGCGTCACTCACCTGGGCTCGCGGCGAACGTTCGCGGTCGCGCACTGATGACGCCGCTCCGGACGGATCGGGAATCGAGCGAGGACACTACGTGCCGAAGACCGCGCTGATCCTGTCGTCGGGCCGGACCGGAACCCAGTTCCTCGCCCACTATTTCGACGCCAACTATCACGACGTCGTCGCACTCCACGAACCGCCGCCCGCGCGCTGGCTCCGCATCGCCTCGCACGCCCACATGCGCGGCACCCTGTCCGACGACCGACTTCGCGCGCTGCTCGCGTGGAAGCGTCGGCACTACGACGACCGGCTCGCTGCGCAGCTCTACGTCGAGTCGAATCCCTTCTTGTCGGGCTTCGCGAGCGTTCTCGGCGACGTCTGGGAGGCTCCAATCGTGATCCACGTCGTGCGCGATCCTCGCGACCACGCGCGCTCGTCGCTCAACCACGGAACGGGGAGCGGCATCAAGGGTCTCGCGAACCGACTGATCCCGTTCTGGTACCCCGACGTCAGACGGATCCTCGCACTCGACCACGCCCCCAGTTGGATCGAGCGCACCGCCGGTGTCTGGTCCATTGCGAACCGCCTGCTGTGTGACGCAGCGCCCCGCTACCCCCAATACCACCTCTTGCGCTACGAGGACATCTTCGATGAGTCGCATTCGGGTCTGCGTGCGCTTTGCGCGATTCTCGGGCTTCCGTATCGCGAGCACGGAAGCGCGGTGGCGCAGGGGGCGCGCATCAACCAGAGTCGACTCGCGGCGCTCCCGGACTGGCGCGATTGGAGCCGCGAGCAGTGCCGGTCTCTCGATCGGATCTGCATGCCGCTAATGCGCGAATTCGGCTACGGCGACGAAGCCGAGTGGCGGGAACGCGTCTCACCGGAGTCGGCCGATGGCTGATCCGGTCGCCTCGCCACCCGCCGCGCCGACCGGCTGGCGCCGCTGGCTCGTCGCGGGATTCACGATCGCGGCGCTGGCCGTGCTCGTGGCCTTCCTGGCGGGCAACCACCGCTACATCGCAGAGCATTGGGCGCTGCGCCCGGACGCCATT
Source organism: uncultured Gammaproteobacteria bacterium (assembly GCA_964196055.1). Lineage (GTDB taxonomy): Bacteria > Myxococcota_A > UBA9160 > UBA9160 > SMWR01 > JAFDEI01. The sequence goes on from CAXMSF010000071.1 coordinate 3,140, forward strand.
CTCGCGATCGCGGCCCTGACGATCGGCACGCTCGCGCTGCGCGGATTCGCGAATCGCGTGTTGTTCTCGCGGCTCGGAATCGCGGCCTCGACGGGAGACTGGTTCCAGCTCGTCACGGTGAGCTCCTTTACCAACTACCTGCCGTTGTCGGCGGGCATGGTGGCCAAGGCCTTCTTCCTGAAGCGCGTCCACCTCCTGCCCTACGGCACGTTCGCACTCGGACAACTCGCACTGCTGCTCGTGATCATCTCGACCAACGGTGTGGTCGGCCTCACGACGCTGGGCCTTGCGTTTCCGGATCAGCTCGTGGGCGTCGTCGGCGCTTGCTTCGTGGTGATGATCGGGGCGGGGGTGCTGATGTTCCTGCCTGGACCGCTGCTGCGCCGGATTCCCGAGCGCTTTCGATCCGCCGCCAGGGACGGCGCGCCGAAGCTCCGCCGCGCGTGGCCGCTGGTCGCCCTGCTCCAATTCGGAATCCTGATGGCGTCGTCGGCGGGCCTCGCCATCGCTTTCGACATGGGCGCTTCCGACGTCGGCTTTGCGCCTTGCATCATCTTCACGGCAGCGTCGATGCTCACCCGCCTGTTCTCCATCACTCCGGGCGCAATCGGAATTCGCGAATTCCTGATCGGCGGCCTCGCCTATATGACCGGATTCGAGTTGCGTGACGCCGTGATCGCGTCGACTGCGACACGCACCGTCGAAGTCGCCGTCGTCTTCGCCCTCGGCGGCCTCTTCACGCGTCGCCTGTCGAGTCAGGTGCTCTCCTCCTACGACGACTGAGAGCGGCCTGCTAGCGCTCGCGGCGAAGCACCAGACCGACCACCGCGAGGTCGAAGAACGGTCGACCGATTCTCCCGCGCAGGAGGTTGCGCAGCCCCGCGCGAGAGAAGAAGCGCCACGGCAGTGCTTCGGGCTGGTTGTGCCGGAACCACTCCGTGCGCAGTACTTCGTCGGATCGGGAAAGCACCTCGGGATCGAGGTACCGCGGACTCGCGAACGGCGTCACCGGTGTGAATTCCTCTTCGAGCAGCAGCATCAGCTGCTTCGCCGCTTCGACCGGGATGTCGCGATCACCCGCGACCGAAACGTCGAAGGTGAGCAACAATGAGCCACCGACCTTCAGGCAGCGCCGAAACTCGCGCACGATCTCGGCCGGAGAGTTCGTGTGCTCGAGCACGCTGATGCAGGAGAGGTAGTCGAAGGTCTCGTCCGCATAGGTCATCTTCGACAGGTCCTGCTCGGTGAACTCGATCGCCAGATCGTGCTGCGCCGCGACTTCGTCGTACTTCGGCCCGATCGAAGCGTCGAGATCACAGGCATCGACCTCGAAGCCACGTTGCGCAAGCAAGGGCGCGAAGAAACGGAAGCCGCTGCCCGCGTCGAGAATCCGCCGCCCCGAGCCCTGCGCCGGCAGGTTCGCGAGCACGAACGGGTATTCCCACTGGCGGCTCCAATCGAAGCATGCCTCGCCCGTAAGATTCTCGTTCTCCTGCAGGCAGAGCCGCAGCATTCGACGGAGTTCGGGACTCTCGAGGTCGGCGTGCAGCGCGAAGCCGTTGCGGTTCGGAAATCCGGGATCGCCGGGGGACATGAGGGCTTCAGTTCTCCACGCCGTCGCGGGCAAACGCTAGTGCGGAATCGATGATGATATCCGACGGACGGTTCGGGTTTCCCGTCGGCGTCTGCCGGTAGTCGTCGAAATGTAGCGTGAAGTCGCGAATTACACGCCGATCGTAATTCGACAGTACGGCGTTCGCACCCAGGCCCTCCTCGCGCTCGGTGGCCTTGCGCAGCAATAGGCACGGTACGCCGAGATACGAACTCTCCTCCTGGATACTGCCACCGTCGGTGACGACGAAGTCGGCGCGCTGAAGCAGCGCGAAGAAGTCGAAATAGGTGTAGCGGGGACGCAGTTCGATGCTCGGATTCGCGGCCAGTCGCGCGTGCAGCCCGAAACGCTGAAGCTGAGCCTCGGTCGGCGGGTGCAGGATGAACAGGCAGGGCTTCGACTCGGCGATCTCTTCGAGGATCTCTACCAGCCGCACGAAGCGGTCGCGCCGGAAGATGTTCTCATAACGGTGGAGACTAACGAGGGCGAAGGGCTCGCTGGGCAGGTGGTCGCTGCGCAGCGGCACTCGTGCCGCGAGTGCGACGGTATCGGCGAGGGTGTTCGCGAAGGTATTCACTTTCTCGCGGCGGTAGGCCGCGACGTTGTCGATCGCCCACTGGCCCGGACAATAGAGAATGTGGCTCAGACGAAAGGTGAGGAGCCGCGTGATCTCCTCTGGGAACGGGTGGAAGACGTCGAACGATCGCAGTCCGGACTCGACATGTCCGACTCGCAGGCGGGCCACGCGACCCATCAATGCACCGAGGAGCGTCGAAAAGGTGTCGCCGTGCACGAGCACGATGCCCCGCGCGTCCTCTCCGAAGACCCTCTTTCGCGAGACCAGGCACTGGAACAAGATCCGGAGCAGCCACAACGCCATCTGCGGCAGCGAAAGGATGTCCCGCCCCGAATACAATACGACGTCCGGCTGTTCGAGCTCGAATTCCTCGAGCATCTCCGACATCGTGGCCTGGTGTTGGCCGGTGTGGATGAAGCGGTAGGGAATACCGCGCTCCGTCAGGCGCACCATCACCGGCGCCATCTTCACCAGTTGGGCCTTCGTCCCCAAAACGATGTGAATCGTCATCGTACGCGCACGAACTCCGGCATTGCGGCGAGTTCAGTCCGTCCGCGACGTACGGCGGGCTCCGCGCTCTCGCTCGCGGTAGAGGAGTTCTTCCAGGTAGATCCGGTGCCGGTTCAGCATGTCACCGATCAGCCCCGTGGCGAAGATCAGCAACGCGAGCATGAGCCCCGCTGCGCCGACGAAACCCGCCCACTTGTGGGGCGAGAATTCTCCGCTGTCGAGGTAGTGGATCCCAAGGAAGGCGAGCAGCCCGAGGGCGATGGTCGCGAGCACACCGGCGACCGAACCGAAGAAGAGCATCGGCCGATAGTCGCGGTAGCAGCGAAAGATGATGCCGCTGGTGTTGAGCGCGTAACGCCAGAGGTTGCTCGCCACTCGGCTCTCGCCGAATTCTCGCTCACCCCGGACCGCGACCGGCACCTCGACGATCCGCAGCCGTTTGAACGCGAGATTCAGGAATACCTCCTGCGTATAGGTGAAGCGTCCGATCGGGTTCAAGCTCAACGCGGCGCGGCGGTTATAACAGCGCATTCCGCACGACACATCGTAGAAAGTCTGCCCTGTGAGCTGCGACACGAGACGCGCGACGACAGCGTTGCCCCAGCGCTTCATGAAGGGCATCTCGGGGATCAGCGACGGGTCGATGAAGCGCGAAGCGCTGGCGAAATCGGCACGCCCGCTCTGAACGGGCTCGACGAGCAACGGGATGTCTGCCGGGTCGAATTGGCCATCCGCGTCGATGCTCACCATCATGTCGGCGGCGATGTCGATCGCGTGGCGCAGTGCGGTGCCGAAGGCCGCGCCGACGCCTTGGGGCGTCTCGTGACGCAGCACCGTCGCACCGGCGGCCTCGGCCTCGGCGCCGGTACGATCGCGGCTGCCGTCGTCGACGACCAGCACGTCGACGCGCGAGATACCCGGCAGATCTCGCGGGATCGCGCGAATCACCTCAGCGACGGTCCTCTCCTCATCGAGGGCAGGCAAAGCGACGAGCAGCACCAGCCCCGAAGAGTCCAAGGGAGCGCGCGCGTCGGTCGGATCCGCGGTAGATGCCATCAAGAGTGAGTATCGCGGGGAAAAGCGTTCATCGCATCCGGCAGGCAATCGGCAAGTCGGACGAGTCGGGCTCAGAGATCGAGCATCTGGGCGACCCGCTCGCGCTGCCGGGTTGCATCTCCAAGCCAGGACTCGTCACTCTTTGCCCGCTTGAAGTACAGGTGGCAATCGTATTCCCAGGTAAAACCGACGCCCCCGTGAATCTGGATGTTCTCTGCGGCTGCGTTGCAGTAGGCATCGCTCACGTAGGCTTTTGCCATCGCGGCCGTGATCGGCGCCTCGTCATTGGCTTCGGACGCCGCCCAGGCGGCGTAATAGGTGAGCGATTTCGCTGACTCGACCTCCAGCAGCATGTCGGCGCACTTGTGCTTGATCGCCTGGTTGACTCCGATCGGCTTGCCGAACTGCACGCGTTCCTTCGCGTACGCAACCGCGCTCTCGAGGCACTTCTCGGCGCCACCGATCATCTCGGCCGAGATCATCACGCGACCGCGGTCCAGCACCCGCGCGATGGTCGCGCCGGCATCCGCATCGCCGCCCAGCAACGCGTCGGCAGACAGCACGACACCGTCGAACGACACCGCGTAGAGCGGACGCAGCAGATCCATCGACGCCATCGCTTCGATCTCGACGCCGTCACTCGAACGCGGCACCAGGAACAGACCGAGGCCTGCCCCGTCCGCCGCAGCGGTCTTCGCGGCGACCACGATCAGGTCGACGTTCGCGGCGTCCGGAACGAAGAGCTTGCGCCCATCGAGCCGCCAGCGGTCGCCGTCCATGCGAGCGCGCAGGTTCAAGTCGGCGGGCTCATCGCTACCGCGCTCTTCGGTGATCGCGAGCGTTCCCGTCGCCCGGCCGTCACAGATCTGCGACAGCCAGGTCTGCTGCTGTTCCTCGTCCCCGGCTTCGAGGATCGCGACCCCCGCGAGTACGGTCGGGAGGAACGGAATCGGCGCCAGCGCGCGGCCAAGTTCCTCCAGCACGACACAGAGCTCGACCATGCCCATCCCCGCGCCGCCGACACCCTCGGGGAACGCGAGCCCGGGCCACCCCAGTTCGGACATCCGTCGCCAGATCTCGAGCGCGGTCCGCTCATCGCCTTCCATGGCTTCGCGGACTCGTGTCATCGACGCGCAGTCGGAAAGGAAATCGCGGGCGGTCTTGCGCAACAGCTCCTGCTCTTCGCTGAAACCGAAATTCATCGAACCCTCGGGGACACCTTCGTGATTTCTGACACTCTATCAGATTGGAAAATCCCGGGTCAATCCAGCGGATGCAGACTGGATGCCTGCTACATTGCCTCGATGCGCCCGCTGCGAACGAAGGGAGTGCCGCGGTGGTCGGCGGTGTTAGCGCTGTGCTTGTTCGTGGCGGGATCGGCCGCAGCCGAATCGGCACTGCGCCTGCCCTACCCCGACAAATTCGGACTCATTCCCGCGTCGACCTACGACACCGATTTCAACCGCGTCGGTGATGCGCACCTCGTGCTCGAACACCTGAGCGAGAAGCGTGTTCGCATCGTCGTCGAGAGCGGAATCGACGGCGGCGCGCGCACGGTCGCGACGGCCGAACTCGAACCGATCGAAGACGGCCGCTTCCTCCGGCTGCTCCGGCAGGAGTCCCGTTCGATCGACGCCGAAGGCGCCGCTCTCGGTGTATTGACGATCGATCATCAAAACGGCGTTGCCAGCTGCGAGATGGGTGCAAGCGGAGACGTGAAGACTCAGCGGCTTACTCTTCCCGATCGAGATCGAGTCGCAAACGTTCCGCTGAACCTGCTCTTCCTACCGCTGGTGGACGGAAGCACGGATACGTTGAATTTTCAGTTGCTGCTGTGCCGCTTTGGAGCGCGCCTGATCGACATCGACGCGCACGTCGTGCCGAAGGAAGGCGATTCGCCAAGCGCCAGCCGATTCATCGAGGTCGAGTACCAGCCGAATTTCGGGAAATTCGTTTCCCTGGTCGCGCAAAACCTGATGCCTCGACTGTCGGTCTGGTTCGACCCACGCTCGTCCAACTCGTGGATCGCACACCGCGTGCCCCTCTACTCGAAGGGCCCCGAAGTGCTCGTGGTCCGAGACGCGGTCGCGGACGCTTGGCTCGCGCAGCGCAATTAGCCGCTCCCGGGGGATCTCGCTGCCACTGCTCCGCGCGCCGTCAGCGCGGCGTACTGGCGGGGCTGCCTCCAACAGCGAACGGCGTCGTGTCCACGACCTGCAGGCTGCTGTCTCCGATCATCACGAGATGACGTCCCGCGAAGGACATCCGGTCTCTCGCCTCGATGTCGACCAGATCGTGAGTTCGACCATCTGCCACGTTCGAAACCAGCAGGCCGCGGTCGCTCAACAGATAGAGTCGCCCGCGCAAGACGATCGCGTCACTGATTTCGCCGCGGTCGACCGTCGTGATGCGAGATTGGATCCGCGGCGCCGACGGCCTGGAGACATCGACGAGTAGAACGTCCTCGTCCCCCATCACGACCAGCGTGCTTCCCGAGACCCGAATCCGCCCGGGGCCGAAGCCACTGCTGATCCGCAGCCGGTTCTCGGCCTTCTTTCGCATCAGCATCGGCAGGGAAGATGTGTAGAGAGATGAGTCGACGACGAAATAGACACGTTCGGCGTGCATGGTTGCGCCGAGAACTACCTTGTCGACGAGCAGCTTCGGCTGCTTCGAGCCGGATTCGAGCAGCATCAGGCCGCGACTACCCGCGAGCAGGATTCCATCGCCGGTGTCTTCGACCGCGATGATGCTGCCGATCGTGGCGCGGTCGAAAGCCAGGATCTTCTTTGGGCCCGAAGCGGCCAGCTCGATGAGTTCGAATCCGCCCCCACCGTAGATCGCAATACGACCATCGATGTTCCGCACGCCCTCCCACTTCGTGAGATCTCTTGGGCGTACATAGCGCGCGACCACCTCGGGCTCCGCGGGATTGCTGAGGTCGACGAGTTCGAAGCTCCCGTCCCCGAACAGGACTGCTGCGCGGTGATCGATCATCTCGACGGCGACGCCGGGCTTCTTCACATCGAACTCGACGCGTGTCGCGAGGTGGTTGCTCCAGGTCGCGTCCGCGAAGAAGATCGAATCCCAGAATCCGAGGCCCGAGGCGCCGAATGCGATGGACTGGTCGTCCTTGTGTTCGAAGAGCGCCACCTTGTGGCTGAACTCGTCGCTGCGAATCGGGACCGCGTCGCCCGGCCGCGTGAGTGTGACTTTCGTAGTCGCGAGGACACCGGCGGAGCTCGACAGCCCTTCGCTCATCTCGGCACGAACCTTGGCCTCGCGGTGCTCGATCGTGAGCACCGCGTCGACCTTCGCGGCACGGGGATCGCTTGCGCTCTCGAGCCGAACGACCCGAACCTGTGATTTCGCGTAGTGAGCTCTCGCCTGCTCAGCGAAAGTTCTCATCAGTTGTGGCGCACTCGGCGTGCCGGGGTCGACCTCCAGAACCAGGCCGATGCGTCGGATCGGGCGCTGCTGTCGGACCTGGACCAGAGACACGCTGCGGCGAGCCTCGTCGGCGAAGTCACTCGTCGGGTAACGATCGGCGAATGCCGCCAGCTCGGACGGATCGCCCGAAAATCCGCGATTCTCGAGGTACTCGGCGTTGCCCCTGGCGCGTTCGACGTGCGTGCTGTCCGGAAACTCAGCCAGGAATTCGCGGTAGGCTGTGACCGTTCCGCGGGCCCGGGCCTGCGCGAAGACCCGATCTTCGACGATCGGCCGGAGTTCCTCGCTGAGTGGGCTATTCGGGTACTTTTCGTGGAATTCCGCGTAGCCTTCGGCAGTCGGGCTCTTCATGAGCCGTGTAAACGCGAGCCGCTCCTTTGCTGCGTCGGCGTGCGGAGAACGTGGATTGTCGCGCAGGAAGCGGTGATAACCACCCGGCGAATCCTGCTTCAGCGCTCGTTCCCAGTTCTTGCTGCTCGAGGCGCAGCCGAAAGCGAGCGAGGCGACGATGACCATGACGGCGGGGCGACGGATCGATCTCACGATGAATTCCTCCAGCTATTGAATCGGGTCCACAGGCGAGACTCTTGAGGCGCGTGGGCCATCGCCGAGCGCCACCTCGACGGCGTGACGCTGCGACGAGGCATCGAAGCTCGCTGGAATCTTCCTGGGCCACGGGAAGCGGCCAGGCCGCGGCGAAGAATTCGGGAACCGTCGGCACCGCGCCCGCCTGCCGCCGCCTCGCCCTCGCCGAACTCGCCGCCGGTACAGCGCCCACTCGCACCTCCCGTGGGCCTCCAGGACCTCCATCCGCGCAGCCTGACGTGGTAGCCTGAGCGAGCGGTAGTCCCCCGACGAAGGAGGGAGAACAATGATGGCTGAACGATTCCTGGATCGAACGGTATTGGTCACGGGGGCCTCCTCCGGAGTCGGCGAAGCCGCCGCACGGCAGTTCGCCGCCGAAGGCGCGCGGGTGTTGCTCGTCGCGCGGACTGCATCGGCACTCGACGCAATCGCCAAGGAAATCGGCGAGCGAGCGATCGCAATTCCAACCGACGTCTCCGACGCCGAACAGGTCCAAGCACTGGTCGACCGCGTGCTGTACGACGTCGGCGACCTCCACGTTCTGGTCAACAACGCAGCGTTCAACCACCGCGGTGAATTCCTCGACGCCGACCCAACCGCACTCGCACACATCGTCGACGTCAATCTGAAGGCACCAATCCTGCTGACACGGGCGTTCCTCCCCCACCTCGTAAAGCACGCGAAGGCGAACGTGGTGAACGTCGCATCGATCGCGGGCCAGGTTCCGCTGCCGGGCGAGGCCACCTATTCAGCAACGAAATTCGGGCTGCGCGGCTTCAGCATGTCGATCGCAGAAGAGCTGCGCGAAACGTCGGTTCGGGTCTCGCTGGTCTCGCCCGGCCCGATCGACACCGGTTTCCTGACCGACGACATCGACGCGGTACCCGACCTGGTCTTTTCGCAGCCGATGAGCACCGCCGAGGAAGTTGCGCAGGCGGTACTCGATTGCGCAGACGACGGGCGGCTCGAACGCACGTTGCCCCGACTATCCGGTACGCTGGCGACTGCGGGCTATCTGATGCCCGACTTGCCGCGCCTGCTGCGACCGATCCTGGAATCGCAGGGTCGCCGCGCCAAGGCGAAGTACCGGAAGGACTGATGTACGAGCGGCTGCGAGAAGTCTGGCAAGAGCTGACCGCGCCCGGCGCCCCCTTCGAGGTCCACGAGGTCGTCGCGCACGGCGTCCCGGTCCGGGCCTATGCATCGGCGCCTCCCTCGCTTCGCGAGATCTGGCTGGGCTCGGCCGGCCACGACGACAAGGAATACCTCGTCTACGAAGACGAGCGATGGACCTTCAGCGAGGCGCACCGCGACGTGATGTCGATCGCCTCGTGGCTGGCAGAGCGCGGGATCGGGCCCGGCGATCGCGTTGCGATCGCAATGCGCAACTACCCCGAATGGATGCTCGCCTATTGGGCGACGATCTCGATCGGGGCGACCTGCGTGGGGATGAACGCGTGGTGGACCGGACCCGAACTCGCATACGGACTCACCGACGCCGACCCGAAGGTCCTGATCTGTGATGGCGAGCGCCTCGAACGCGTGCTGCCGCATAGCGCAGAGCTCGGTTCTCGCGAGCTGATCGCTGTGCGCTCCGCCGAGCCGCTGCCCGACCGGGCGGTCGCATGGTCGGAACTCCTCGGGCACGACGCCTCGCTCCCCGACGTCACCGTCGACCCGGACTCCGACGCGTGCATCTTCTACACCTCGGGTACCACTGGCCGACCCAAGGGCGCACAGCTCACGCACCGCGGCTGCGTGAACAACCTCTACAGCCTGATGTTCTGGAACATGGCCGCGGCCGCGGCAAGTGCACGCGCGAAGGGTCCGGGCAACGATTCCGGCGATCCCGCACCCTCGCAAATGACCTCGTTGGTCTGCACTCCGCTCTTCCACGTGACTGCGAACAATTGCGTGGCGCATTCGGCGACGCTCGCGGGCGGCAAGCTGGTCTTCATGTACAAGTGGAATGCGGGA
>CAXMSF010000072.1:0-7056 GCA_964196055.1 uncultured Gammaproteobacteria bacterium
AGACGGCACGATGTGCGGTGAACGCGCACGGACGAACATCTCGACAGCGAGCAGGGTCACGGCGATCGACGCCAGCGACAGCAGGAGATTGGCGGCGAGGCCGCTCCAGCGCCGCCCCGAATCCGGTGTCGATCTCATGGCCGCGATCTCCTCGAGAGCCCGAGGTCTAGCCCGGATGGCAGATGAACGCCCACGAATCCAAGTCGGCGAGCCGTACCGAAGGAAAGGCAGAATTCGCTCCGACGGTCGCCGCATGCGCCTGGTTCGAAGATTTCCTGCCGCATAGTGTCGATGTTCATTCGCTTCTTCGAGAAAGCTCGGGTATATCGCGTATTCGTGCTCTGAGCGCTGCTTCGACGGCGCCGCTTGACGCGTCGAAGCCGATCGACGGAGGGATGCGGAATGCTAAGCGAATCGACGCCCGAAAGAAGAGTCGAGAAGAACAAGCTTCGTCTTGGTGTGTCTTCGTGCCTGCTCGGTAACGAGGTTCGCTACGACGGCGGCCACAAACTCGATCGCATCGTTACCGACGAGTTGGGGGCGCTCTTCGAATGGGTGTCGGTCTGCCCGGAAGTCGAGGCCGGTCTGGGAACGCACAGGCCGCCGATGCATCTGACGCTTTCCAACGGAGCAGTTCGGATGGTCGAAATCGTGTCCGGGCGCGACCGCACCGAAGCCGTCAGCCGCTGGGCCGACCGGCGAATCTCTGAACTGGCCATGCTCGATCTCAGTGGCTTCGTGTTGAAGAAGGACTCGCCAAGTTGTGGCTGGATCGGGGTACGGGTCGATGGTGATGAGTGAGTGCCGAAGCGGGAGGCGAAGGGGCTCTTCGCAGAAGCGCTGGCGCGCGCGTTCCCGCAGCTGCCGGTCGAAGACGAGGGCCGCTTGGAGGACCCGCGTCTTCGCAAAGACTTCATCGAGCGCGTATTTGCCTACCGGCGACTCTGCGATTCCTGAGGATTCGGATCTGGAGAGCTATGCTCGGGTCCTGTTGCCTTGGCTTCCAGCCGGCTGCTAGAGATCAGCACCCGTCAGTTCCGTACTGATTTGCCACAGTCTTCCACTCAGCTCGGCGTCGAAATCGATCGGATTCTCGCGGTGCTGGAGCGATCGATAGTAACCCCCTGTTCGGTTCGAGAGTTCGGGGTCGGTCGCTAGCATCATCGCTGTTCGCGCAGCGCGATCGGCGCTCGGGAACAGGTGCTTGATCAACGGTCCGACCAGCCGGTAGAGCAGGCCGGGATTGTTCGCGCCGATATTCGACGCAACGGGTCCTGGGTCGACGGCATTGACCGTCAAGCCATGATCAAGCCCCTGCGCTTCGAGGCGGCGAGCGAGTTCGATCGTGAAGTACACAATGGCGAGCTTCGAGCGGCTATACGATTTTGCGGCGGAATATGAGCTGAGTGAAAGATCGTCGAGGTCGAGCCGCGCGATCTTGTAGCTATCCGACGAGACATTGATGATTCGAGCCGGCGGGTTCTCGAGTATCCGGGGCAGCAGCCGGAGCGTCAGCTGGAAGAGCGCCAGGTAGTTGACTGCAAATCCGAGCTCGTGGCCGTCGACGCTTTCTTCCCGACGGAGGGTCACCAGTCCGGCGTTGTTGACGAGCACGTGCAGCGGCCGTCCGCTTGCGAGGTATTCGTTTGCGGCGCGGTCGATTTCTTCGCGCGAAGACAGATCGCAGAGCAGGATCTCCGGGCTCTTGCCTCCGTTGCCGGTCGTCGACAATTCCGCCGTAATCTCCGCCTGGACGCGTCGGCACTTCTCGGGATTGCGCCCGAGCAAGACGACGTCCGCGCCGCGCCGCGCGAGTTGCCCCGCGACAGCCCGACCGTGACCATCCGTTGCACCGGTTACCATGCAGACTCGCCCGAGCATGTCCAGTTCTTCGCTCATTCGATGGGTACTCCGAACTTCTCGCGGTAGGCCTCGAAGTTGGGGTCGATCCCCGATCGGGAGAGCCCGAAATCCTCGAGTCGATAGTGGTGAGTTCCGTGTTTCGTCTGTCGGTTGTCGACGAGCCACTGCTGCACAGCGGCTTCGGTTTCAGGCGTGAGGTCGAGCCCGATGAAATCGCAGACGCGTCGGACTTCCTTCAGCGGATCTGCAACGACGTCGTGATAGAGAACATCTAGGAACGATTCGTTGCCTACGCGGCTGCGCACGTCCATGACGCACTCGATCGCGCGGATCGCCTTGGTGCCGAATTGCTCGCCGATCTCATCCGGGTCCACTGCGTCTGAGAACATTGCTCGACTGTGCGCCATCATGCTGCAGAACGATGCCACTGTACGAGCAGGGTCGCGATGGGTGAGCACGATCTTTGCGTCGGGGTAGACGGTGAGCAGTTCGTCGAGGTGCTCGAGGTGGTGCGGGGTCTTGCCGAGCCAGCGTCCATTGCGCTGCCACAGCAGTAGCTGAATCATTCGATGCATGTAGCGGTAGGCAGGTAGCTGATCGACCTCGCTGAACCATGCCTGGTATTCGGGGACGCGCATGATCGCGTCGACTGCGGGACTCATGAATGTGATGTCGAGGAGGTGAATGTCTTCTTCGGGGGCGTCGGCCTCGACCGGGTGGATCGCGAATAGTTCAGGAGCGAGATACCGCAGTGCGGCTTCTGCGGTCTTGGCCTTGCGGACACGCCGGTCCACCCCGCGGCGATTGCTTCCGCCCGGGAACGGGGCCGGGTTGAGCGCTTCCCACGCAGGCATCGATCTCAGTCGAGGTTCGCAGGTGAGCAGGCGGTGGAGCATCGTCGTGCCCGTGCGCTGCAGGCCGACCACGAAGACGGGAGCCTCGACCGGAATCGTCGCGATTTCCGGGTTCCGGGCGGTCAGGTCCTCGAGCCGCAGACGATTCACGAGTGCGCTCACGAGGCTCTCGCGCAGGGCCATTCGACCGAGCGGATGGAGATAGGCCTCCTCCTCGAGCGATCGGAGCATGCGACGCATCGGGCCGCGAAAGGAATCATCGACGAAATCATGCAGGCCGGTGGTACGTCTCGCAGCGGCGATCAGGGAATCCTCGGTGAGAGGAACTCGACCGACGCCTGCGCGTTGCGCGATCCGCCAGGCACCGATCGCCGCGCGAACAGGAATGGGGAACTTCGGGGGGGTGAAACTCATAGTTCGGACAACTTCACGACCCGCGTCTGTGGTTGCGGGTGCCGATCGGCGCGAATCCAGCGGAAGCACATCGTGCCCTGCGTATGCCCGGCGGTCTCGACCCAGTTGTCGGTGCCGGGGTCGTGGTGGGAAACGACGATCCGAACGGAGCCGTCGTCGCGGTAGTGGGCCGTGTGCTTGTTGACGTGGATTCGGTGGTAGCGGTAGTCGAGAGATTCCATCCAATGGTTGTCGAGCTGGAAGTTCCACGACTCGCACTCGGGCGGATCGGCCTCGATCACGAGTGCTTCGTCTGGCGCGAGCTGCCAATACGAATGGTAGTAACAGATGTTTGGATCGCCGCCGGCGCCCATGGAAATGGAATCGTCGAATTTCGGCAGCTCGTTGGTGTGTTTCTTGAAGCCGGCCGCCCAATTCGAAAAGAGTGCGGTACAGGAGACGACCAGGCCCGCAGATTGCTTCAGGCCTGCATCGAGGGCCGCTGCGGTGATTGGGGTGGGTTTGGCGTCGCCGCCGATCCGTTCGATGTGCAGCTCGGCGGGCGTTTCGTGGTCGCGGTCCAGGAAGGTCTGCCGGACGATCAGTGCCGTCGTATCCGGTGTCATCCTGAGCCAGTTGCCCGCCTTCTCTTCGCAGCTGAGCAGGATTTCGAAAGTCCCATCCTCCGACAATTCGAGATCGGCGGCGTCGAGATGGCCGCCTTGTTGAGAGTCGCCGCTGCTTGCGACGCCACCGCTCTGGGTCGCGAAGTCGATGTAATGGATCGTTCCGCGGCTACCGCTGATCCGATACTCGTACTCGCCGCTCAATGTCGCGTGCTGGTAGTAGTTGTCGGGATTGTCGGCACCAATCTTTGCGGTCTCGTGGACCGGTCGGTTCAGAACCGGCGCGAGCGGATCGGCGAACTCGATATAGGTTTCCAGTGCTGCGCGTGTCAATCGGCTCAGGTAACGAAAGCCTTCGGTACGGTCGAGTACATCGTCGGGCTGTCCGTCGGCGAGAATGATCTGCCCAGCGCTCTTGAGGGTGTCGCAGAACTCCTCCCACGACTTCCCCGTCATGACTCGATCGATCGCTTCGGGCTCCGGCACTTTGCTTCCTTTCGCCCGATTCGGGCTCTGGCGGGATTCAATGGCTCCTCCGAGGGGGATGCCGATTGCAGGTACCCAGCATAATCGATGCAGGCGAGGCGCGGCACCGTGGGGTTGGGCCGCCGCGGCGAAACCGGCCGCTCACCAATGGCGATTTCGACGAACTTTGAGGGCGCATTCGGGCGCTCCACGTGTTAAAACAGTCCCGTCTTTTCCGTCCCGCCCACGTGTGAACGATCGACGCTGGGCCGTTCCACGAGAGGAGAAAGCACAGTGTTTCTGGGTGCCGAGCGCCACACCAACCGCCCCCTATCCTCGAGGCCGCGCCGGTTGATAAGACGGTCGGCGGCTGCCGTCTATGCGCTACTGGCACTCGGTATTGCGGGGCCGGCTTTCGGGGCCGATGAACTCGACACCGGCGACACGGCCTGGATTCTGATCTCCACAGCGCTGGTGCTGTTCATGACGGTTCCGGGTCTGGCGCTTTTCTACGGCGGGCTCGTTCGAACCAAGAACGTACTCTCGGTGCTGATGCAGTGCTTTGCGCTGACCTCGGTGATTTCGATCGTCTGGCTCGCATTCGGGTACAGTCTCGCATTCGATTCCGGATCGCCGATTCTGGGTGGATTTGGCAAGGCGTTCCTGATCGGGGTCGATTCGAGCGTACTGACCGGCACGATTCCCGAGGTCCTGTTCTTCGCGTTCCAGATGACCTTTGCGATCATCACGCCGGCACTGATCGTCGGAGCCTTCGCCGAGCGCATGCGCTTCTCGGCAATGCTGGCGTTTTCGGTCATCTGGCTCGTGGTCGTCTATCTGCCGGTCTGCCACATGGTCTGGGGAGGCGAGGGGGCACTACTCGCCGACCTGGGGGTGTTCGATTTCGCCGGTGGCATCGTGGTTCACATCACCGCCGGCGTCGGTGCGCTCGTGGCCTGCATCGTGATCGGACCGCGCACGGGCTACGGCTCCGTGCCGATGTTCCCCCACAATCTGACGATGACCGTCACCGGAACCGGCATGCTCTGGGTCGGCTGGTTCGGTTTCAACGGCGGCAGCGCACTGGCGGCGAATGGAGACGCCGCGATGGCGATCACCGCCACCCATATTTCGGCCTCCGCGGCGGCAACGATGTGGATGGCGATCGAGTGGTTCAAACACGGCAAGCCCAGCGTTCTCGGTCTCGCGACCGGAGCGATCGCGGGCCTGGCCGCGGTGACATCGGCATCCGGCTTCATCGGACCGCTGGGCGGTTTGCTGATCGGCCTGACATCGGGCGCGTTGTGTTACCTGGCGTCGACGACGCTGAAGAATCGCATCGGCTACGACGACTCCCTGGATGTGTTCGGAGTCCACGGTGTCGGGGGATTCATCGGCACGATCATGGTCGCGTTCCTCGCCGCTGAAACCTTCGGCGGGAATCAAGCGGGTCTGGCGATCGGGCGGCAGTTCGCGCTGCAGCTCGGTGCTGCACTCGGTGTGGCGGCCTATACCGCTGTGATCACGTGGGCGATTCTCAAAGGGATCGAGGCCTTCGTGGCACTGCGTGTGGAGAAGGTCGAAGAAGATACCGGCCTCGATGTCGTGCTCCACGACGAATCGGGTTACCGCTACTGATCCGGGTCTCGTCACGACCTGCAAAGATCTGTCGATCGCCTAAGCTTCGACTCCGACTCCACCGTCGCCGAAGTCGTGTTTCCCAGACCGGGAATGCTCGGACGAACGTTCCGGTCCCGGGTTCCAGGAGTCATCTGAGGAGAGAGCCCCATGGCCGACGCCAACCATATCCGGCAAGTCTATGAACGCTACCCCGAGCTGGTCTCGAAGGCCGACGTCGACGGAATCGTCGATCTCTACGCCGAAGATGGCAAGATCGAAGATCCGATCGGTAGCGACCTTCATGTCGGTCATGATGCAATCCGGGCGTTTTACGAGACCGCGATCGGCGCCATCACGATGAAGCAGACCGGCCCCGTTCGCATCGCGGGCAACGAAGCGGCGACGCCTGTGGTCGTACTGATGGGTTCGGGTGAGCAGCGGATGGCGCTCGATATCATCAGTGCCATGGTGTTCGACGAAGCTGGCAAGATCGCATCGATGCGGGCCTGGTGGAGCGCCGACGCGATGCGCCCTGCGCGACCCGAAGAATAGCGAGCGCCACTTCGCGATGACTCTATCGATCCTACGGCTCGACCTGCGCGCACCGAATATCAGCAAAGCGACGCATCCCGAGATCTACGCTGCCGCACTCGACATGTGCGTATGGGCGGAAGAGCAGGGCTTTGCGATGGTCTCACTCCCCGAGCACCATGGAGTCGATGACGGCTACCTACCGTCGCCGCTCACATTGGCGGGGGTGATCGCGGGACGGACACGGCGCATCCGGATCAGCATCATGGCGCTGTTGCTGCCTCTCTACGATCCGGTCCGTCTGGCGGAGGACTTCTCCGTGCTGGACCTCGCGAGCGGCGGCCGGATCGGAATCACGGCTGGTCTCGGCTACCGGGTCGAGGAATACGAGATGCTCGGCATCGACTGGCAGAACCGCGGCCGCGTGATGGACGAGAAACTCGACGTGCTGCTCCAGGCACTCCGCGGCGAGGAGTTCGACTGGAACGGTCGCCGCGGGCGCGTGGCGCCGCTACCGGGCAGTCGGCCGTTGCCTTTCATCAGCGTAGGCGGCACCGGACGTAATGCCGCTCGGCGGGCGGCGCGGGTCGACCTGCCGTTCCAACCCTCGGTCATGAATGATGACGTCTTCGACTTCTATCGCGCCGAGTGCGAGCGCCTGGGACAGGTGCCGGTGATCATGCCGCCGGGTTCGGGCGAAATGG
>CAXMSF010000073.1:0-3743 GCA_964196055.1 uncultured Gammaproteobacteria bacterium
GAAGGCCGAGCCCAGCAGCCAGAGGACGCTCCGCATCGATGCTCCTTTGTCCAGACTCCCGCGATCATCATCCCTTACCCGAACCCGCGCCGGGGATCGAGCTGGCTCGCGTTCTCACTGAAGGGAGTCGCTCCGGGTGTGGAATTCGGATCAATCTCGACTCGGCAGCCCGCAGGCGTCTCGAGCGGCTCAGGTGTGGATCGAAGCGGCCTCTTGTCCCCCGTGGGGTCTGCGGGCATCGCTGCCCAGTGGGTGCGGACCCCATTTTGGCAAGCGAATGATCGATCAGGATTCCGAAATGCCTTGATCTTGTTCACTCATTCAACTCTTTAGGGTCTACCATCTAGTTTGTGCATCAGCGCATGGAGCGAAGCGACGACTGGGCCGAGATCATCGACCGCCTGGTCGAGGGCGACCGACTCGCGTGCCTCCAAATCAGCCGACTCGTCACGGGGTTCCTGGCGAGGTGGCGAGCTTACGATTTTCGTGACGAGTGGCCCGACCTCGTCCAAGAGGTCCTATTGGTGGTTCTCACGGCCGCGCGGGAAGGGAAGATCCGAAACCCCGATGCCGGCCTCGGATTCATCCGCACGGTCGCACACCACAAGTTCGTCGATCGACTGAGGCGTCACATTCGGTGCTCCGAAGATCAGAGCTTGCCGTGGGACGAACTCATCCGAGCGAAACACCTCGAAGCCGAGAGTGGAGGGTCCGCCGAGGAATCCTTCGATCTGCGGCTGGCGCTGGAGAAACTCCCGGAGAAAAAGCGAAGAATCGTCCTCGGCGTGTACGGCGAAGGCAAGACCGTGGCGAAGGTGGCGCAGGAAACCGGGACACCCCTTGGTACGACCAAACGCTATTTGAGGGTCAGCCTCGCCGAATTGAGAGGAAATCTCGAAGAGAAATCGGACTCGAGCTGATCCGATTTCTCCGGTTCGCCCGACTGATCCCTGAGGACAGAAGCATCGCGAGGCCTCCCGGCCGCACGAGGAGATCGTCACGGCCTGCACAAATAGTGTCCAAATCGATCTAGCCGCGTTCGTGGTCGAAACTCGCAACGAGGACTGGGCAGCGTTCCGGGAACACTATCCGGTGTGTGCGGAATGTTCGGCGGAGGTGGCGAGGTGGTCGCAGCTGGAAGAAATTCTGGGGAGATCCGGCCAGTTCGAACATCCGTCGGAAGCGGCGTTGCTGGCGTTCGAAACTGATCCCGGCGCGCTTGCCACCGAGGAGCGGAGTTCCGTCCGCCTCCACCTCGACGACTGCGCGCCCTGCCGGGACGCGCTGGTGGCGGTTCGTTCATTCGATCTCGAGGCGGCGGTCGAGCTAACGGCGGTGACATCCGCCTCAGCGGAGAAGGTCGCGAGAAGCCAGCTAGAACGGATTTTCGCGTCGCTTCGAGAGGCGATCGGTTCGCGGCCACAGCTCCGACTCTCGCCGGCGCTCGTTGCCGTGGTGTTGCTGCTCCTCGCGATTCCCGTGAGCCTGGCAATCTGGTCGCTGGTGGGGTTGCGGCCACCCGCCGCTTCGCCCGGCTCGGCGCCGGGCCTGTTGGCATCGGAGAAAGCCCCGCCGGAGGCCCTCCCGCCGGCTCCTGACGAGCAGATCGCGAAAGCGATCTCGGGCGTTTCTCCCTCACATGACCGGTCGCCTCCCGCGCCGGAGACGCCAGCGGCCCGCACCCCCGCCACCGAAGCTCCGGAGCGGCCGGCGCAACAACCGGCCGACGAGCCGGAAGGCCCCGTCGCGATGGTCGTGGCTTCGCTCATACCGGAGAGCCCACTGGTGTACACACGACCGAGTGGCTTCGCCGACGCGAGCCCCGGGCACTTCGCCCAGGGCAAGCGATCCGCCGGTAGCGCCCCGACACCGCTGGCGCTGGCTCCGGAACACGTCGGGCTGACCGTGCGGGGGAGCCCGACGCTGTACTGGTTCATGCCGGAAAGGGCCGACCATCGCATCGAATTCGTGCTGGCGGCCCCCGATGCGATCGAGCCCGTCCTCATGCTGACGACGAATGCGCCGATCGAGTCGGGTTTTCACACGGTGCCTCTGGGCGATCACGGAGTGACGATCGAGCCGGGTGTGACTTATCGCTGGTCCGTCGCTCTCGTGCTCGACGAAGACCAACGGTACAAGGACGTGATCGGTGGCGGCGCGATTGCGCGCATTCATCCGAGCCCGGCACTCCAGGCTGAGCTCGAGAAGGCCGAACTCGGAGCGGCCGGACACACGTATGCGGCCAACGGTTTGTGGTACGACGCTCTGAACTTCGTCTCGCAGCGGATCCTCGAAGGGGCCGAAGCGGCGCGCGCACGGTCGAGACGCGCCGAACTCCTGGAACAGGTCGGCCTGACGACAGCGGCGGACTACGATCGGCGCGCGACCGGCGCTGAGCAACCCGGGCACTGAATCCCGATCGTGCATCGATGAGAGTCGCCGCCGCGAAACTCATGGGAACCGAGATGCGAGAGTTACAGACCCGAGGCGTCGTCTTCTTCGCGCCCGCTGCCGGGGGGCCCGCTTCCGGTGACGCGCGGCCGCCGCCAGGACTGGATCGCCGACTCGTCTCCCGGTCGACCGTCGTACACAGGATGGGCGGACGCCGCGGAAGCCGACGGGGAGCGACGAGGTTCTGCTCGATGCTGCGTGCAGCAGGCATGCTCGGAGCGCTGGTCGCGCTGTGCGTCTCCTCTGCTTCATTTGCGGGGCCCTTCGACGTCGTCGACCAACTCGACGCGAAGCTCGTCGCCGGGCAGTCCACCATGGAGGACGTGCGCCGCCTGCTCGGCAAACCCAACGGAAGGGGCGCCGCACGCTTCCCGCCGGCCTGGACGGTGCAGGAGATCTGGTACTACGAGGAGGAGAAGGCTCACGTGAGCATGTGGGATCCCGTGATTCGAGACGGGAAGCTCGAAGCCGACGCCGAGCTTCGCAGCCTCCTGGTTCTCTTCACCGGGGGCCGCTTCGACGGCTACCTGTGGTACGGCGTGCGCGTCGAGGGCGAGGACGACCTTCCGTGAGGAACCGCGTGAGTCGCGCCGCTGCACTCATTTTCCTGCTCGCGGCAGCCGCGGCCCTGACCTCCGCCTGCTATTCCGCCCGGGGCGGCTTCTGGCCGGCCGAGCACCTGCCCGAACTACAGCCCGGTGTCTCTACACAGGCCGATGTCGTGGCTCTCCTCGGCACGCCGCTGGGTCGCGGCGCCGCGCGTTTCACCCCGGAAATGCCGCGCCGCGAAGTCTGGGCGTACGGCTTCATGAATTTCAGCGGTAACTCCACCAGCGTCGATGAGGGAATGCTCCTGGTCTTCTTCGATGGCGGCCGCTATGACGGCTACTACTGGACGGCGGTGGGAAGGACTCCAAAGCCCCCGTCGCGAGCGACGAACCGATGACGGGTCGGCAGCGTGCAGCGCTCGCGGCGGCGATCGCGCTGACCACGACCGCCTGCGCGATGATGCCGGTGCGCACCGGAACCCGCCCTCGCATGGAGCTCGTCGAAACCGCCCTCGAAGTTGGCGAGACACGCCGCGGTCAGGTGCTCGAGATCCTCGGGCCCCCGGACGGCGCCGGGCGCGTCCGCCTGCCCATGCATGCCGAAGCGCGCGCGGTGTGGAACTACCTCGAGCAGGATGCCAGCCGGGACGAGTTCTCGTGGTACTTCCTGATGCTCTTCTTCGACGATCAGGTGCTCAGCGGCTACCTCTGGTACACGATCGAGGACCTGGCTTACGAGAATTC
>CAXMSF010000074.1:0-21775 GCA_964196055.1 uncultured Gammaproteobacteria bacterium
CGCCGAAGTAGAACTTGAGCTCGCCGAGGTTGGCGCCCTTCGGCCCGGAAGAACGGCCCGAGTCGATCGCGCGCAGCTTGCTGATTTCGAGGATACCGGTGGTGTCGAGGTCGAGTTTCTCGAGGTCGGGACGGATCTCGACGGAAGTGTCGACGACTTCGGTCTTGTCGCCGCCCAAGACTGCATCCCATTGCGGGCCGTCGCCGTTGAGTTGAACCACGCCACCCGGGCTGACGGCGAGGACCGCGCGCTTCCCTGCATGGCTGCGTAGTTCGGTCAGCAGCGACTCGGTTACGACCACGTTCGGAATGCCGAGGTTGCGCGCGAGCAGCTGCACGTGGGAAAGCGAACTTCCCTCACCCTGCGTCAGGATGCCGGAGACGGGGGGGAGATCGGAGACCGTCTCGGGCAGCAGGTAGATGCCCTCGCGATCGAAGCTCTCGATCCCTTCGAGGTTCTTTGGAGTGTGGATCGTGCCGCGTGCGATGCCGGGGTTGAGCCCACGCAGGCCCGCTCCGATGTTGCGGCCGAACATTTCGCCACGCACGCCTGCCAGCTGATTTGCATCGAGGACCAGGCTGTCGAGGACCGTGCCGAAGAACAGCACGGGGCTCCCGCGCAGCCGGTCCTGCGGGTAGAGGTGCGCGAGTGGCTCGAAAGTCGCGAAGCCCGCGACGGCTCGCCCGGAGTTGAATTCCATCCAGCGTGACGACCATTCCGGCACGCGGGCGAGGTAGTTCAGCATCTCGCGGTAGCGCTTGACGGTGATCTTGCGCTGCTTCGCGAGCTCGTTGATCTCACCGCGCAGCTCGGCGAATTGGCGGCGGCTCAGGAAGCCGGCGCCGTAGAGACCCTCAGAGCTGACGCTCAACAATCGCATGCGCTCGCGGCGGTTGGCCTTCGGGAGCTGCGACAGCAGTGTGTTGCCGGCAGTGAACGTATCGCGTTCGAGGGCGAGGCTGGCCTGGAGCATCTCGAGGCCGCTTGCATCGATCTGGGACTTCTGGAACTTCACACGCAGTTCGGCCATGAGCTGGCTTGCCGCTTCCATCCGCGCGGCCGGTTTGCTGTTGGACTCGAGCCGCTTGGCAGCCTTGCGGAGGAAATCGGCCAGGCTGGGATTCTGCGTCTGCTTCGCGAGGTCCTGGATCGTGGCAATCGAGCCTGTGGTCGCGTAGAGGGACTCGATGTCTCGCGCGATCTCTTCGTACAGCGCTGCGACTTCCGGCTTCCCCTTCGTCTCTGCGTAGCTTCGCACCGACGTCGCGTCTTCGCGTTGCGGGGCGCCGTGGATCTTCGCGCGCAGTTTGGCGAAGCCGGAATCCTTGTCGGCGATCTGGATCGCCAGGTTGCGGACCTTCGATGCCAGATCCGTGTCGCCCTGGAGCGGGAACAGACGCACGGTTTCGCGCATCATCATGAAGCGTGCCGGCGTCCGCCAGGCAGGGTCGAGGATCATGGCGGCGACGATTTCGCCTGCGGCCGCTTCTTCGTCCTCGATCTGGAACGCACCGCGGTAGGTGTAGGCATTGCGGAAGATCCAGCCGTTGTCGACGCCGATCAGATATCGCTCGACCAGGATCTGGCTCAGCGTCAGCAGGTCGGCTTCTTCGCCTGCGAGCTGCTCGTATTTCAGGTCCGCGATGAGGTTGGCGACCGCATAGCCGCCGTCGCGCATCTTCGCAATCCGATCGGTATAGAGGCCGTGCTGGATTCCGCCGCCGTGCTTCGCACAGGCATAGGCTTTCGGCGGCAGGACCGTTCCGTCGGCGCAGAACCACTTGATGGCGCCGAACGGGCCTTTCGGCGACTGCTTGGCTTCCTCGATCCACTCCGTGAGTGTCGTCGAGTCGGGCAGGCCGGCCGGTTGCTTCACGGCACTCTTGCCGAAAGCGGCGAGAGGAAGGAGCAAGAGGGTGAGGCAAACGAGTGCGGCACGCAGGGGGGCTTGGGTCATCATGGCGCACACTTTAGCGCAGGCCTCTCGAGCTTTCGCGCGACACGCCGGGTTTCGAAAGTTTGCGAAACTGCGCGAGATGAGGGCTGGTTCCCCCATCGCGGGGTGATATCGTGCGCTGGGGTTGGAGTAGCACGCATGTTGCGGAAGCTCGGAATCGAGCCCGGTGAAAGAAGGCTTTTCTTCTGGGCGGCGGGAGTGCTCTTCCTGCTGGGGTGGGCCGAGGTTTCGGTCAAGAACGCCTCCGAGACCCTGTTCCTCAAGGGTGTCGGGGTCGAGTTCCTGCCTCTGGCCTTCCTCGTCAACTCGCTGCTGCTGGTCGGAACTACCTACCTGGTCGGACGGATCGCCGACCGCAGCGATCGACTCAAGTTGCTCTCCGTCGTGCTCGTCGCGCTCGGCATTGCGCTGTTGCCGCTGTGGTTCATGGTCTCGCAGGAGTTCGCGAGCGGTCTCGTTCTGGCCCTGATCGCCTCGAAGCAGCTGCAATCGATCGGCCTGCTGGTGTTCTTCCTCGCGCTCGGAGATCTACTGCACGGTCGCCAGGCGAAACGAATGTTTGCGCCGTTGATGGCGGGAATGACGCTCGGCACGATTCTCGGGAGCTTCGCCTCCGACCCGCTCAGTCGCGTAATCGGCATCGCGGGATTGTATCCACTTTCGGGTGGGGCGTTGGTGCTGGCCGGCGTCGCGGCCTGGCCGTTGCGTCGCTTCCGAACGACGCGCATCGGCGGGGCGGTCGAAGCGGCGAGTGAAGGAGATCTCGCGGGCAACGGCGGCGAGCCGGAGGGCAGTCTCGCCGCGAAGCTGCGCGAGCTGTGGAATGAGAACCGCTTGTTTCGTCTGTTGTTCGTCATGACCGTGTGCAGCGGGTTGCTCGGGCCGATGCTCTATTTCCAGTTCTCGTACGTGGCCGACCTTGCGACGCAGGGGGAAGACGGCGCGGAGAGGCTGATGGACTTCTACTCGAAGTTCCGCGGTTGGATCAGCGTGGGCGTGCTCGCCACGCAGATCGGTCTCGCGTCGAACATCTATCGCCGCATCGGCATCCCGCTCGCGGCTGCGATCTCACCGCTCATCTATCTGATCGGTTTCCTCGGGCTGAGTGTCCGCCTGAGCCTGCCGGTCGGCGTCGTCGCGATGGCGGGTACCAAGCTCCAGGACAACGCCGTCTACGACCCCGCGATTCGCGTGCTCTTCAACCTGCTACCCGAAGACATCCGCTCGCGCGCCATGGCGCTGCTCGAAGGTCCGGTGAAGCGCGCGGGTGGAGCGGTCGGCAACCTCGCGACGATGCTCGCGGTAGAGGTCGGCACGGCGGCCTGGGTCGGCTTCCTCGCACTTCCGGTATCGGCGCTCTGGTTGGTCGTCGCACTCGTCCTGTGGCGCGCCTATCCGGCATTGCTCATGCAGGCGTCGTCGAGCCGCCCACGCTTCGGGCGGGACTTCGACCCGCAGGAGATGCTCGACCTCAACACGCTGCGCGGCCTCAGGGTTCATCTGCTCGACCCGGATCCTGCGAGCTGTCGGATCGCGATCGACCTGGTCTCGGAGGCGAATCCCGCCCTGGCTTCCGAGATCTTCGCGAAGGCGGCGTCCGAGGCGTCGCCCGCGACGCGACCCTTGCTGATCGCGGCGCTGGATCGCGTGCTGGAGAACGCGGTGATCGCCGATCTCGACACTCGCTCGGCGGCTGCCCAGCTCACCGCAATCCTCGACGGTGGGATCGAACTGAGCGATTGCGATCGTTCGGATGTGGTGCAGGCCTACGGACGTGTGACGCAGAGCGCGGCGACGCGCGGGACCGGCGGTGATCGTATCCTCGCGCGTGCGCTCGGCGACCGCGCGGCCGCGGTCCGGCTGGCGGCGGCCGCAGCGTTGCATCGCCGCGGTGCCGCACCACAGGGCGTTCCCGATCTGTCGCGGGCATTGCACGATGCGATTCGCGATGCGGACCCGGATCTGCGACGTACGGCCCGCGAGGAGTATCGCGCCGAGCTGCTACGCGGGCAGCCGTCCGACGAGTGGCGCCGTCTGCTCATGGAATTCGTCACGAGCCCGATCCCTGTTGCGGATCGCGCGGATACGGCCGTGGCGTTCGCCGACATTGCGAAGCGCCACGAAAAGGCGGCCGCCGGTGCAACCGACCTCGTGCTGACGTGGCAGGACGACGATGCCCCGAAGATCCGCGAGGCGGTCGTGCGCTTCGTCGGTCACGTCGGGCTCGAAGAGCATGCGGGCTGGCTCGTGAAGCAGGTGATATGCGACGGTGGTGAAGAGATGGACGGTGTGCGCGCAGCGGCCGTCGAAGCGGTGCGATCATTCGGGTTGCTCGCGACCGATGCGCTGCTGGTCGAGCTCTCCTTCGGCAAGCGCAGTGCACGCGAGGCGATCTTGCCGCTGGTTCGTGAACTCGCGCTCGGGGGCGACACCCTGCAGCGCCTGTACGAGAGTGAGCTCAATTCGATTCGGCACAAGCTGGTCGAGCTCCACGCTTGCGCGCGCGCCGAATTCTCACCGATCATCCTGCAACGACTCGGCGAGCGACTCGACGAGGGAATCCACACCGCGCTGCAGCTGCTCGGCGCGGTGCATGACGACGATCGGATCTTCGCGCTCGCGGACCCCCTGCGCCGCGCGCGCGGCAGCCGGCAGTACGCGATTCTCGTCGAGGCCCTCGAGGCGCTGCTGTCTCCGGGCGAGAAGGAGACCCTGTTGCCGTTGATGGAGGATCGCAGCGCGGCCAATCGTGGCCGAGTAGCGGCTCGCGCGCTGGGGGTCGAGGTCCCGTCGGGTGAACAGATGGTCGAGTTGTTGATCAAGAGTCCCGACGATCTCACGCGGACCTTCGCGACCGCGATTCTCGGCGAAGCTACGCGACTGGCCGCAGACTCCGATGTGGACGACGATGACAGGGTGCTGAGTCCGGTCGAATGCGTGTTGATTCTCCGCGGCGTCCCCCTGTTCGAGGGGCTGACGGCCCGCCAGCTGATGAACGTCGCCGAACTGGTCGAACAGGAGAATTTCGCGGCCGGGACGCTGATCTCGCGTGAGGGTGAATACTCCGACTGCATGTACATCATCGTCAAAGGCACGGTGGCGGTCAGCACGGGCGATAACGTGCTGAACCACCTCGGCCCGAAGGAATTCTTCGGCGAGGTCGCGATCTTCGAAGGTGCCCGCCGCACCGCGGATGTCGTCGCGGAGGATCAAAGAGTCGAGTTGCTGCGGCTCGGTCGCGACGACCTGCTGCGGGTGATGGAAGAGCTGCCCGCGATCGCGATCTGTATCTGTCAGACCTTGTCTCGCCGGGTGCGCGAACTCACCGAACGTGTGAACCAATGAGCGCTTGCTCGACGATCAGCGTTCTTCGGTGCGTTCGTCCGGCAGCGCGAAGGCCATCAGCGCGTCGCCCGGTTCGGACCAGCCATGTCCGCCTGCCGCGATGACGACGAACTGCCGGCCGTTTTCGCGTAGTCGGTAGGTCATCGGGGTCGCGCTCGCGGTGAAGGGCAGGCGTTGGCTCCAGATCTCGTCTCCGGTCTTCGCATCGAAAGCGCGCAGGAACTTGTCCGTGGTTGCACCGATGAAGACGAGCCCGCCGCCCGTGGTGATCGAGCCACCGAGATTCGGGGCGCCGAGGTCGAGCCACATCGGGAACGGAGCCTGGTCGCGAGTGGTGCCGAGAGTCGATGTCCAGAGCGGCTGGCCCGACGCCAGGTCGACCGCCGTGAGCGTGCCCCAGGGCGGCGGATTGCACATCGCTCCCACGGGCGAGAAGAGTGGTTCGCGCTTTACGCCGAAGGGCGCGCCCTTCATCGGGTAGAGCTCGGTCGGGTAGCTGACGTCGGACGGGTCGAGCGCCTCGTACTCGACGCGTGGAATCAGCGTGATGACGCTCGCGAGCTGCATCTGATTCACGAACAGCACGCCGTTGACGGGATCGATCGCGACGCTGCCCCAGTTCGCGCCTCCGGCCGGACCGGGGAATTGGACGCTGCCCCCGAGCGAGGCCGGGGTGAAGATGCCCTCGGAGCGCAATCCCGCGATTTGCTCGCGACACTTGCCGCGATCCCATGCAGTGAATCCCCAGGCGTCGTCCGGCGTGAGGCTCGCCGGGTGCAGCGGCTTCGGATGGGTGGGGAACGGTTGGGTAGGCGACAAGCGTTCGCCCGGCACGTCGCTCTGCGGCACCGCCCGTTCATCGACGGGGAACAGGGGCTCGCCCGTCTCGCGGTTGAGCAGGAAGATGTGGCCCATCTTCGTGGCCTGGGCCAACGCCGGTACCGGGCCGGCGTCGGTCTGGAATTCGAAGAGCGTCGGTTGCGAGGCAACGTCGTAGTCCCAAACGTCGTGGTGGACCGTCTGGAAGTGCCAGGCGACTTCACCGCTTGCGACTTTCAGGGCAACGACGGAACTCGCGTAATGATCGAGACCGTCGCGCAGGGCTGCGAAGTAGTCGGGGGACGCATTTCCGGTCGGGACGAAGACCAGGCCGCGTTCCTCGTCGCCGGCGAGGATCGACCAGACGTTCGGCGTGCCCGACGCGTATTTCGGGCCGTCTGCGGGCGGAATCCAGCCCGGTGGCACGGGATCCCAAGCCCAGCGCAAGGCACCGGATCGGACGTCGAAGGCGCGAACGACGCCGCTCGGAGCGTCGGTTCGGAGGTTGTCGGCCACCAGGGCCCCGACGACGACGATGTCGCGGATCACGAGCGGCGGTGAGGTGGTGTAGTACTCCCAGGGCTCGGCGTCGCCGATTCCCTCACGCAGCGCGACGCGACCGGCTTTGCCGAAGTCAGAGCACGGCTCTCCGGTCTGCGCG
Organism: uncultured Gammaproteobacteria bacterium; assembly: GCA_964196055.1. GTDB lineage: Bacteria > Myxococcota_A > UBA9160 > UBA9160 > SMWR01 > JAFDEI01. The sequence goes on from CAXMSF010000074.1 coordinate 6,783, forward strand.
TCGATCGCGATCAACTCCGAATCGAGGGTCGCGGTGAAGACCCGATTGCGACACGCACCGGCTGCGCCGCCCGCCCAGTGTGCGACCCCGCGGCAAGCGCGCGTATAGGGTCCTTGGATTCGATCCAATCGCTGTTGCGGGTCGAAGGCCCAGCGTTCCTCGCCCGTCTCCGCATCGACGGCGATCACTCGGTTGAATGCGGTGCAGTAGTAGAGCGTGTCGTTTGCGAGGATCGGCGTGGCGTTGAAGGAAGTCCGGGTGGTGCCGTCGGAACCGTCGCTGAAGTCGCCGCTGTGGTGCGTCCACGCGACTTCGAGCTGGTCGACGTTCTCGCGATTGATCTGGTCGACCGGCGAGAAGCGCAGGCCGCCCTTGGAGCCGCCATAGTCGGGCCAGTCGCCGAGCGGGCCGGAAAAGTCGATCGGGTCCGGGCCGCAGCCAGCGAGTAGCATCGTGGCTGCGAGTGAAGTGAACAATGTGGTGCACCGAAACGGCATCAGCGAGTGCTCCTGCAGGTCGAAGTCGTTTGCGAGTGAATGCTGTGCCGACTGTAGCGCCCGCATGCCCGATTCGAGGGTCGGCTCGGTCGGCACGCGGGCCGACCGCCTTCGTTGGGTTAGACTACGACCGCTGTGAGTGAGCCGGAAGCGCAAACATCCCCGCCGTTACCGATCGTCGTGGGCGAAGCGGAAGAACCTCCGCCCGGACGGGAGCCCTGGCTGCGCTTCGCGTTGATGTTCGGCTTCTTCGCGGTCGTCTCCGAGGTCGCCTATTACGCAGTCGCGTTGGACAGTCGAGCGTTCGATTCATACTTGAATGTGCTCGCGACGATCAGCGGATGGGTCCTGAATTCATTCGGTACGGAGGTCAAGGTCATCGGGACGCAGATCGCTGGAGGCGACTTCGCAGTTGCGGTTGCGCAGGGCTGCGACGCGATCCAGGTCTGCTCGTTGCTGGCTGCCGCCGTGCTCGCATTTCCGGTTTCCTGGGGGGCGCGATTCCGCGGACTCGCGATCGGGATCGTACTGCTCCAGGTCTTGAATATCCTCCGGATCGTGTCGCTCTACTGGATGGGCGCCTACTTCTCCGACTACTTCAAGACCGCACATGAGGTGGTCTGGCCTGGAGCGCTGATCGTCGTCACCGTCGTGACCTGGATCCTCTGGGTGCGCTGGGAGACGCCGGCGCCTTCCTCCGTTTCCGATGCGGCGTAAGCCGATCCCCACCTTCCTGCTCCACGTCGCGTTTCTCGTGACGCTGATGGCATTCATCCCGGGCACTCGCGAAGTCACGCAGCATGCGGTTCACGCCGTCGGCAACGCGATGCTGGCTTCACTTCCCGAGGGCCGCTCGCTCCGCTTCGAGCCCCCCGACGCGGAGACCCGTCACGGCCGCGCCGATACGAATATGCTCGGGCGCACGACAGGGAAGTTGAAGTACGACTGGCGCGTGACGTTCAGCAGCTACCGTCGCCTTTTCTGGCCGCTGGCGACCCTCACCGCATTGATGCTCGCGACCCCGATGCAGCGGCGTCGGCTCGCATGGGCCCTGCCGATTTCACTGGCTGTGTTCTTTGCGTTCTTCTTATTCGAGCTGGCAGCCTTCGCGACGGTGGTGAACGGGGCGGCGCAGCCGGTCCCCGCTGGAGAATCGTCACTCTGGCGCGATCTGTTGCCGATCGCCGAGGCGATGTTCAACTCTCCCATCACGAATTTCTCGGTGATATTCCTGCTGTGGGCGGCGTTTTCGGCACCTACCCGGGGCCTCGATACCGCCAGTGTCGAGGTGATACTGCGGCGTCTGCTCGGCCCGGGGCGCGCACCGCCTGCGCGGCCCGGGCCGGAGGTCGGCGAGCTTCAGTCCGACTCCGCTCCGGCCGATCCGGAAGACTCCGACCGCTGAACTCGCTTCGGTGGGTGTGGGGCGGCGGGGTCGTCTCTCGCGTCGTGGCGCGTCCGGAGAGGGCGCCGTCCCGGGGGGATGTGGCCCTCGCGGCGACATCCCCCGGAAATCCTGATACCCTTGCGGGGCATGATGAAGAACACACCGAAGCGGCTCACGCTGACCGTGTTGCTTGCGAGCTTGCTGCTCGTCGCGTCACCCGCTGTGAGCGACGACTACGAGCCGCATTCTGCCGGTCACCCGCTCCGGATTGCCGCGTATGTATTGCACCCGGTGGGTATGGCGTTGGATTACCTGATCTTCCGTCCCGCCCACTGGATCGGATCCCAGGGTCCGCTGAAGAAAATCTTCGGCCACGAGGAAGAGACGCCGCGAATTTCTGAGCCCAGGCGGCTGTCCAATCCGCGAAACCCGGACGGATCCCGCGAAACCAACCTGACGCCCTGAAGCATTCCGGGCAATGCTTCTTGTTGGGTTGGCTTCTCGCTGGTATGGTTATTGCATGAGCCCTCTGTGGCATCGGCTCCACTCCATGCGTCGTGGTCCGCGCAGTTCCTGGGCGGTCGTGGCGTTCCTGTCGCTGCTGCTCGTCGTTCCGGCTTTGTCGGCCGAACGCGAAACCGAGCTCCGTGCGACGGGAATGACTTTCGTCGGCAGTCGCGACGATCGGAGCGAGCTCGTCTTGAACTCCGAAATCGCCATCTTCTTCCCGGATCGCGATTTCGCCGATCTCGAGGTGGTTCGCGCGGTCGTCACCGACGAAGAAGACGGCGAGAGCTTTCGCATGACTTGCGAGCGTGCCGAGCTGAACCTGGCGACCAACGACTTTCGGGCTGAGGGGCAGGTGCGTGGCATCACGGCCGATGGGCAGAAGTACTCCGCTCCGTGGGTCGAGTACGAACACGAATCGGGGCTGTTGCACACCAGCGCGCCGATCCAGATGACGGACGAGACCAGCAGCTTCCGTGCCGATGGATTCCGGTACCACGTGAACGAGAGGACATTCCTGATGTTGGGCAACGTCTCGGTGGAGCAGAATCAATGATGCGGGCCGGCTCGTTCGCAGCAGCAGTGATTTGGCTTCTGTTCGCCGGCATCACTGCGTTTGCGGCGGCGGAGCCCGAGCTCGATTCAGCGGCGACAGTCTCGATTGCGGTGGCGCCGTTCGAACGCCGAGCGGCGCCCGACGTCGTCTTGCCCGACATCGACCAGTTGCTTGCCGACCGGATCGGCACGCGGGGCGTGAAGAAGATCGTCGGACCCAGCGAACTCTCGATCGAGGCGGATGCCGAGCCGACGGCCGAAAGCGTGCAGGCATGGTCGAAACAGGCCAAGGTCGAGGCGCTCGTCGTGGGGCGAATCACGCGGATCGGCATCCCGATCAGCGTGGAAGCGCGGCTGCGTTCGGCTTCGACAGGGGAGATCCTCGGGACCTACGTGGCCGAGATCCTGAGGCCCGATCAGCTCGAGTCGGCCGTCGACGATCTCACGCGGCAGGTGCTCGAAGGGGCCGGCGGAGCCGCGCCCGAAAACGCCCCGGCCGTGTCCGCGGCGCCGTCCAGTGCTTCGGGTGGTGGGTCCGGGATTTCCTTCGATGGCGGTCGGCCGATATCGATTCGCTCCGACCAGCTCGAATCAGTGCGTTCCAGCGGGGCGCGGAAACTGCTGTTCACGCAAAACGTCGTCGTCGCTCAGGACGATGTCACGATCAAGTCGAACCGGCTCGAGGCCTTCTATCCACCCGATTCGAGTCAGCCGGAGCGGTTGGTGGCGACCGGGAGCGTGCGCATGTCGAACCGCAAGAACGAGGCGCGTTGCGATCGCGCCACTTACGAGCGCTCCAAGGACATGCTGATCTGCCGCGGCAATGCCGAACTCCGCGAGGGCGACGACTGCGTCGCGGGCGAGTGGATCGAATTCGATCTCGAGTCGGATACGGTGAAGGTGGGCGGCGGCGCGACGGTGATCATCGGTGGCAATGGTGCATCGCCGCAGGGGGCGTGCCGATGAGCTTGTTGACCGGAACGGGGCTGACCAAGCGCTACGGCGATCGGGAGGTCGTGCACTCGGTCGATTTGACGGTCCGGCCTGCGCAGGTGGTCGGCTTGCTGGGTCCGAACGGCGCCGGCAAGACCACCACGTTCAACATGATGGCCGGGGGGATCCGGCCGTCCGGTGGGCAGGTCTTTCTCGGTGATACCGAGATTACCGACCTGCCGATGTACCGCCGGGCACGCCTCGGCATTACGTATCTTCCGCAGGAACCCTCGATTTTCAGAAAGCTTTCCGTCGCGGACAACGTCAACGCAATCCTCGAGACCGTCGAGCCGAGCCGAACCGTGCGTCGGGAGCGGCTGCGGGAACTCTTGGCGGAGCTCGGTCTGACCGAAAAGGCCAACAGAAGGGGCGACACGCTCTCCGGTGGAGAGCGCCGTCGCGTCGAGATCACGAGGGCCCTGGTGCTGGATCCGAAGTTCATGCTGCTGGATGAGCCATTCGCCGGAATCGACCCGATTGCGGTGATCGACATCGGCAAGATGGTCGATCAGCTCAAAGAGCGCGGAATCGGCGTGATCATCACCGACCACAATGTGCGCGAGACGCTCAAGATCTGCGACGACGCCTACATCATCAAGGACGGGACGATCATCAAGCACGGTACGCCCGAGGAAGTCGCAGACGACCCGCAGGTTCGCGAGATCTATCTCGGCGAGAACTTCCAACTGGGATGACGACGTGGCCATCGAACTGAGACAGCAGTTGAAGCTCAGCCAGCAGCTGGTGATGACGCCCCAGCTGCAGCAGGCGATCAAGCTGCTTCAGCTCAACCGAATGGAGCTGGTGGGTCTGGTTCAGCAGGAACTCCAGGAGAACCCGGTTCTCGAAGAGGTCTTCGAAGGCGACGAATCCGATTCGCAGGGCAGTGAGGGGAGTGGCGACGAATCCGCAGCGGAAGTCGAGGCTGTCGCGAAGGCTGCCGCCGAAGCCGGCCCCACGGAAGGGCTCGAAGCGGGGGTCGAACGCGAGCCGACGGACGCCGAGAAGGTCGCGGACCTCGAGTGGCAGGACTACATGAATTCGAATCCCCAGACGGGAATTCGCGAAGCTGTAGGCCCTGATGACCGTCCGTCGTTCGAGAGCACGATGACGCGCCGCCCGTCGCTGGCGGATCATCTCGAGTGGCAGCTTCAGCTGTCTACCCTGCCGATCGACGAGCAGGTCGCGGCGAACGTGATCATTGGAAATCTCGACGATCGCGGATATCTACGCTCGACCGTCGACGAGGTGGGTCGCCAGGCGGGCGTCGCGCTGGAAGTGGTCGAACGCACGCTCGAGACGATCCACGGTCTCGATCCGGCCGGCGTGGCGGCTCGGGATTTGAAGGAATGCCTCACGATCCAGGTGCGCGCGCTCGAGATCGACGATCCGATCGTGGAGCGCATCATCGAGGAAAGCCTCGACCGGCTGATCAAGCGAGACTTCCGCGGCGTTGCGAAGCAACTCGGCATCACGATCGAGGAGGTCGCGGCGGCGGCGAACGTGATCGGCGGACTCGAGCCGCGCCCCGGGCGCGGCTTTGGCAGCGACGAACCCGTCTACATCACACCCGACATCTACGTCTACAAAGTCGGCGACGACTTCCACGTCGTACTCAACGACGACGGCCTGCCGCGGCTGCGTATCAACGGGCTCTACAAGGACGTTCTCGCGAAGAAGGGTCAGGTCGTTTCGAAGGACACCAAGGAGTATGTCCACGACAAGGTTCGATCGGCGTTGTGGCTGATCAAATCGATCCATCAGCGACAGCGAACCATCTACAAGGTGATGGAGAGCATCATCAAGCACCAACGTGCCTTCTTCGAGCGAGGCATCAACTACTTGAAGCCGTTGAATCTGCGCGATGTCGCCGACGACATCGAGATGCACGAGTCGACGGTCAGCCGGGTCACGACGAACAAGTACGTCCACACACCGCAAGGCATCTTCGAATTGAAGTATTTCTTCAATTCGAGCATCAATCGGGTCGAGGGCGAGGCGGTCGCGAGCGAGAGCGTGAAGGCGCGAATTCGTCGCTTGATCGTCAACGAGGACCCTCGTCGGCCATTGTCGGACCAGCGGATCGCGGAGATGTTGAAGGTCGCTAACATCGATATCGCGCGCCGCACGGTCACCAAATATCGCGAGTCGATGAATCTCCTTTCATCGACGAAACGTCGCCAGGTCGGCTAGCCTCAGTCGGCTTGAACGAGGAACCTCGATGAACATCATGGATATCCTCGTCAAGGACGCCGTGATCCTCGATCTCGGCGTCCGGACGAAACGGGACGTGCTGGCGGAGATGGCCGCGGCGCTGGCCAAGGTCGAGCCTCGGATCGAGGCCGATCGCCTGCTGGAGGTCCTCCTCGAGCGCGAGGCGCTCCAGAGCACCGGGATCGGTGAGGGGGTTGCGATTCCCCACGGGAAAATGCCCGGCCTCGACCGGCTCGTCGCGGCTTTCGCGCGCAGCAGCGAGGGTGTTGACTTCGAGTCCATCGACGGCCAGCCGACCCACCATTTCTTTCTGCTGGTGGTCCCGGAACACTCGGGTGGCCAGTACCTGAAGGCCCTGGCGCGTATCTCCCGCTTCTTCCGCAACGCAGCCTTCCGCCAGTGTCTGGCTGACGCCGAGAGCCTCGAAGAGGTGATTCGCGCGATCGAAGAAGAGGACGCAGCGCTCTAGAGCAAGCGAGGCTCCCCGCATGATGCTTCACGGGTCCCTTCTCGATGTCCACGGCGTCGGGACGCTTCTCCTCGGGCCCAGCGGAATTGGGAAGAGCGAGTGCGCGCTGGAGCTGCTGTCGCGCGGCCATCGCCTGGTTGCCGATGATGTTCTCGACGTTCGCCGTCGCGAAGGCGGCTGTCTGGTCGGCACCGCGCCCGAGCGGATCCGCTTCTTCATGGAGATCCGCGGGCTCGGCCTGGTGTCGGTGCCCGAGGTGTTCGGCAACGACGCGGTCCGCGAGGTGATGGATGTCGACCTGGTCTGCCGTCTCGTGAAGTGGCACGAGGGCCTCGAGTACGAACGCGTGGGGCTCGATCGGCCACACGAGGAGTTGGACGGCGTCTCGATCCCGACCTTGACGCTACCGGCGCGCCCGGGCGGCAGCATGGCGACCGTGGTCGAGGTTGCGGCGAAGGAGCATCTCAGGCGTGCGCAGGGGGTCGTTGCGGCTCGGAGCCTCGATGAACGCGTACGACGGGAGATGATGCACCGTGACTGAGGCGGTTCCCAGGATCGTGTTCGTGAGCGGCCTTTCCGGTAGCGGCAAGACCACTGCGATGGCGGCACTCGAGGATCAGGATTTCTACTGCGTCGACAATCTGCCCGCCCAGCTGATCGCGCAGTTTCTGAATCTGTGCGCCAACGCGGTCCCGCCGATCGAGCAGATCGCACTCGCGATCGACGCGCGCGAAGTGCGCTTCCTGCGCGAGATCCCGCGGGTCGTCGAAGGGCTGCGCAAGAATTATCCGCGGGTAGAGCTGATCTTTCTCGAAGCGAGTAACGACGTGGTCGTGAACCGCTATCGGGAGACTCGCCGCGTCCACCCGCTGGCCGAGGACGGCAGCGTCGAGAACGGGATCGAGGCCGAGCGCCGACTGCTCGATGACGTCGCTCGGCTGGCCGACAAGGTCATCGACACCACCCATTTGAACGTCCACCAGCTGAAGGCCGCGGTCGTCGAATACGTGTCGGGCCGGACGCGCCCGACCGTCGTGAATATCGTGTCGTTCGGCTTCCGCTATGGTTCCCCGAGCAACGCCGAATTGCTGTTCGACGTGCGTTTCCTGCCCAACCCCTACTTCGAAGACGAACTGAGGGAGCTTTCGGGCCGGGAGCCGGAGGTGGCACGCTACGTATTGGAGAGTGAAGTCGGCGCGGGTGCGTTCGAGCGGCTGTGGGATTTGTGCAGGTATCTGCTGCCGCTCTACGATCAGGAAGGAAAGGCTTATCTCACCATTGGCGTGGGTTGCACGGGTGGGCGCCATCGGTCGGTTGCGATCGCCGAGGCGCTGGCAGCCGCGATGAGTGGGGAAGGTCGCGACGTGAACGTCGAACATCGGGACGTGGGGAGAAGTCGATGAGGGTGGGTGTCGTCGTGGTGACGCACCACGGACTCGGTCGGGAGTTCGTGAATTCCTTGAAACAGATCGTTCCGTCGCCGCCGGATTTCAGGACAGTTGCGATCGACCCGGATCAGTCCGTGGACGAAATGCGCAATGCGATCGCAAAGGAACTCGGGGCAGCGGAGCAGGGCATGGGCGTGCTGGTGCTGACCGACATGTTCGGCGGAACGCCGTCGAACATCAGCCTGTCGTTCATGAAGGAGCACCGCGTCGAGGTCGTGACCGGCTTGAACCTGCCGATGCTGATCAAGCTCGCTTCGTTGACGGAGGACAAACCGCTCGAGGAGCTGGCCCCGATGATCCGGGACTACGGTCAGCGCAACATCAAGGTCGCCAGCGAGATCCTGCCGGAAGAGGAACGGTGACCGAGGCGATCGAACGTGAATACACCGTTCGGGGTGAAGTCGGGCTTCACGCTCGACCGGCAGCCTTGTTTTCCGATCTGGCGTGCAAGTTCGATTGCGAGATCGAAGTCGGTCGTGATGGTGAGTGGGTCGACGGCCGCAGCATCCTTTCGTTGATGTCGCTCGGAGCGAAGACGGGCAGCCTTCTGCGCATCCGGGCCAGCGGTCCCGATGCCGACCGCGCCGTTACCGCGCTCGGGGACTTCTTGGAGTCGCCCGGGGTGTATTCGCCCAGCTAACAGCAAGCCCGGACGATCGGGGTCCGGGGCGCTGCGCAGGGCCCCGCGCAGTGGGACGGCGGCCGGGCCGTTCCCGTCCGTCGCCGATTCGTCGCCGATTCGGTGCCGCCGCTGTCGAAAAGGCGTGGAATCTGCGATTCGTGCTCAGCGGCGGTTTGAATCCGGCTCGGGGCTTCCCTAGATTGCCTTGTCTTCAGCGGTTTTAAAGGAGTTCCAGGATGTCCAGAGAAACGCTCTTCACGTCTGAGTCGGTGTCGATGGGGCACCCCGACAAGATGTGTGACCAGATATCGGACGCGATCCTCGATTCGATGCTGGCCGTCGATTCGAATTCGCGCGTCGCATGCGAAACGCTCACCACCACCGGCCTCGTGATGGTCGCGGGGGAGGTGACGACGACGGCGACGGTCGATATTGCGCCTCTGGTACGCCAGGTCGTGCACGACATCGGCTACACCGATTCCGACATGGGTTTCGACGCCGCCACCTGTGCGGTGACGATCGCGCTCGGTCGCCAGTCCCCCGATATCTCTCAGGGCGTCAGCGAGGGCGAGGGCTTGCACAAGGAGCAGGGAGCCGGCGACCAGGGCATGATGTTCGGCTACGCGTGCGACGAGACGCCCGAGTTGATGCCACTGCCGATTCGTCTGTCTCACAAGCTCATCGAGGCCCATCGCGGGTTGCTCGAGTCGGGCGAACTCGACTACCTGCGCCCCGACGCGAAGTCGCAGGTCACCGTCGCGTACGACGGCGACACCCCGAAGCGGATCTCCGCGGTGGTGGTATCGACGCAGCATTCGGCGAGCGTTTCGCACGACCGACTGCGCGAGGACATCATCGAAAGGGCCATTCGTCCGACGCTGCCCGCAGAACTCGTCGACAACGACACCATCTTCCACGTGAATCCGACCGGCCGCTTCGTGGTGGGTGGACCGATGGGTGATTGTGGGCTGACCGGTCGCAAGATCATCGTCGACACCTACGGCGGCATGGGCCGACACGGGGGTGGCGCGTTCTCGGGCAAGGATCCGTCGAAGGTCGACCGCAGCGCTGCCTATGCGGCGCGCTGGGTGGCGAAGAACCTCGTCAAAGCCGGCGTGGCGAAGCGCTGCGAGGTGCAACTCGCGTACGCGATCGGCCTGGCCGAGCCGGTGTCGATCCGGGTCGAGACCTTCGGGACCGGGGCGCTCGATGCGGCGGCTCTCGATCGTCTGGTTCGCAAACACTTCGACCTGACGCCGCGAGGCATCATCGAGACGCTGGACCTGCGGCGGCCGATCTACCGCGCGACCTCCTACCACGGCCACTTCGGTCGCGAAGATCAGGGCTTCCCGTGGGAGGAGACCAATCGAGCCGAGGCCATCGCACGAGACACCGCCTAGCTTCGTCGCAGGGCGCTCGTCTGCCCTGAAAACCTTGACCCGGCGGGGAGTTCATGCGATATCACCGCACGCGATGAAGCGCAGCGCGCCGTCGGGACGCTTCGGAATCTTGTTTCTCGTCTGGCTTGTGGTGACCGCGGCCCCGGCCTGGGGCGACGAGGTCTCCCAGCGGGTCGAGCCGATCGTGCGGGTACAGCTGGTGGAAACGGGGAGTGCGGTGCGGGTGGTTCACGGTGGGGGAGAGGTCAAGGTGAAACCGGCTAGAGCGGGCATCCTCGTAGGCGGCAAGCGAGTCGGCGAGGTCTGGCGGCCCGCCCGGCCCGCCGCCTTCGGCGGCTTCACGGTCGACGGTCGCCGGGTTCGTGGGCGTCTGGAAGTGCGGCGTACCGCGGCCGGGATATCGGTCGTGAACCGAGTGGGCCTGGAAGATTATGTGGCCGGAACGCTCGGCCGCGAGGTCTATTCGAGTTGGCATCCCGAGACCCTGAAGGCTCAGGCTGTGGTGACACGCACCTACGCGCTCTACGAAATGATGCAAAACGCCACGCAGGGCTTCGATGTCGGTGCGGGGACCGGCAGCCAGGTCTACGGCGGGCTCGATGCGGAGACTCCGTCGGTTCTGAAGGCCGCGCGCGCCACCCGGGGCCAGTACCTCGCGTACCGCAGTGCGCCGATTCTCGCGGTCTTCCACTCGGCGTCGGGCGGCCGAACGGCGGCCTCGGACGAGGTCTGGGGGGAGTCGCTCCCGTATCTGGTGAGCGTCGAGGTGGAGAACGAGGAAGATTCCCCGGACACCTACTGGCGCGTGTCCGTCTCAGGGACGACACTGGGGCGCGCTCTGGCCCCTGTCGGTGTCGAGGTGGGGGCGGTTCGGGAATTCCGGGTCATCGAGCGCTCGCCGAGCGGGCGGGCGGCGCGGATCCAGGTTCGCGGGAAGAAAGGGAGCGAGGTCATCGAGGCCCGTGCGCTACGCACGGCGTTGGGAGCATCGGTGATCCGCAGCACGCTATTCGAAATCAAGCCGTCGGAAGACGGCTTCATCATCGTCGGTTCCGGTCACGGACACGGAGTCGGCATGAGCCAGTGGGGAGCACAGGCGATGGCCCAGGGTGGTGCCCGATACCGCAAGATCCTCTCAACCTTCTACCCGGGAACCCGGGTAATGGAGGGCCTCGCCCGATGAACCTCGTACCTGCACTCGTGCTGCTACAAGCGGGGGATCCGTCGGCACCGCCGCCCTTCGTTCAATTCCTCCCCTTGGCGGCAATTTTCGTGATCTTCTATTTCCTGCTGATCCGTCCCCAGCAGAAGCGTCAGCGCGGGCAGGAGGCGATGGTGAAGGCCGTCGCCAAAGGCGATGACGTGGTGACCGCCGGTGGCCTGCACGGACGGGTGACGGGCGTGACGGACGATGTCCTGACCCTCGAAATCGCGAACATCAAAGGTGAGCGCGTGCGGGTGAAGGTCGACCGCGCTCGGATCGAGAGCAGCCGGAAGGAAGCGGCTCGGAAGGACGACGGCTCGTGAGTGGCTTCAGGTTGCGGGCAATCTCGGTTGCGGCATTGGTGGCGCTGTTCGCGTTCTTCAGCCTCGCGAACTTCGTTCCCGAGGAACGGCGCATCGCAAGCCCGCTGTTGCCGGACGGTGGACTGCGACTCGGGCTCGATCTTCAGGGCGGAATTCACTGGGTCCTCGGCGTCAAGCTCGAAGCGGCCATCGACCACGAACTCGAGTTCATGGCCGGGAGCCTGACCGACGCAGCCGAACGCGACGATTTCGAATTCGGCGATGTCGACGCCGAGAACCAGCAGCTCACGATCGCGGTGTTCACCGAAGCCAACGCGGCCAAAGTGCGCGATTGGGCCGAACGAACGGGCACCCTCGTCGAAGCTTCCTCCGGTAAGGATCAGATCGTCTACACCCTCTCGAACGAGTGGACCCAGGAGGTCGAGCAGCGCGCGATGTCGCAGGTGCTCGAAGTGCTACGGCGCCGGATCGACGATCCGGTGCGCGGCATTCCGGATTCGGTCGTCACTCGCCAAGGGACCGATCGAGTGCTGATCCAGATTCCGGGCGGCCAGATCGACCGATCGCGCGCCCGCGAGATCATCAAAGTGACGGGTTTCCTCGAGTTCAAGATCGTCAATGACACGGCCCCGAGCGAGGAGTTGCTGCTGGCTCGGCACGACGGCGAGATCCCCGACGACAACGAGATCATCTTCGAGCGCGACAAAGAGACGCAACGGGTCCTGTTCGCCTATCTGGTCCCGACCGCCGCCGCCGTCACGGGCGACTACCTGACCGACGCGCGTGTCGGATTCGACCGGCAACAGCGCCCGATCGTCGAGTTTCAATTCGACGCCAAGGGCGGCAAGATCTTCTCGGAGCTGACTGCCGAGAACATCAACGAGCGGCTCGCGATCATCCTCGACGAGCAGGTCTACAGCGCGCCCAACATTCAGTCGCGCATCGGCACCCGCGGCCAGATCACCGGACGCTTCACGATGCAGGAGGCCGCCGACCTGGCCGTCGTGCTGCGCGCCGGTTCACTGTCGGTGCCGGTCGTGATCGAAGAGGAGCGCACGGTGGGCCCCGCGCTCGGGGCCGATTCGATCGACCGCGGCTTGAAGGCGTCGGTGATCGGCCTGGTGCTCATCGTCGTGTTCTCGATCGGCTACTACCGGTTGTCGGGCGTCTACGCGAGCATCGCGCTGGCCGCGAACCTATTCATGCTCGTGGGAATCATGTCGCTGTTCGGCGCCACCCTGACACTGCCGGGTTTCGCCGGTCTGGTGCTCACGGTCGGCATGGCGGTCGACGCGAACGTGATCATCTTCGAGCGCATCCGCGAAGAGTTGCGCGCCGGGAAATTGCCGCGTGCGGGGGTCGCGACCGGCTTCAACAAGGCGCTGTGGACGATCCTCGATGCAAACTTCACGACGATCATCACCGCGCTCGTGCTGTTCGAATACGGAACGGGGCCGATCAAGGGCTTTGCCGTCACCCTGTCGATCGGCGTGGTGACGAGCGTGTTCGCTGCGCTGGTCATCACGCGGCTGCTATTCGAATTCTACCCGGGCAATCGCCACATCGAAAGTTTGTCGATCTGAGGCGGGGAGGAAGAAGTGCCGTTTGAGATCGTCCCGGCCGGGACCAAGATTGACTTCATCGGAAGGCGCAACATCTGCGCGGCCATTTCCGGGGCGGTGCTGCTCGCGGGGCTCATCGCGATTCCGATCCAGGGCGTACGCCTCGGCATCGACTTCGCGGGCGGCAGCGAGATGCAGGTGCTGTTCGAGAGCCCGGAAGGAGCCGACGAAGGCGCGATCCGCGAGGTGGCGGGTGCCTGTGGTGTCCCCGACTCGTCCGTGGTCCGCTACGGCGAGACCGAAGCTGCGGAGTTCCTCATCCGCTTTCGAAGTGATAGCGGCGAAGCCGAGGGCGACCGGGTCGCGGGCGCGGATTGCCCCCTGACCGACGCGGATCGCCAACGCCTCGCCAAGGCGGCCATGTCCGGTGGCGGCGAAGGGGCGGTCGGTGAGAAGGGCGAGATCGTCGATCGTCTGGCCTTCGCGCTGACGAATACGATCGGTCCCCTGACGGTGCAGCGCGTCGAGTACGTCGGCCCGCGAGTCGGCGCCGAGCTGCGCCGCGACGGGATCTTCGCGATGGGGATCGCGAGTCTGATGATCCTCGCCTACATCGCCTTCCGCTTCAGCACGCGCTTCGCACCGGGTGCGATCGTCGCGCTGTTGCACGACGTCGGCGTGACCGCGGGCATCTTCGTGATCTTCGGCATGGAGTTCGACCTGCGCGTGCTGGCCGCGCTGCTGGCGATCCTGGGCTACAGCCTGAACGACACCATCATCATCTACGACCGCATCCGCGAGAACATGGAATTGCACACCAAACACGACCTCGTCGAGGTCCTGAACCTGAGCGTCAATCAGACCCTCGCACGCACGATCCTCACGTCGGGCACGACCCTCGCTGCGGTCTTCGCATTGCTGCTCGTCGGCGGCGAGGTGATCCGGCCGTTCGCGATCGCCATGGCGATTGGGATCGTGGTCGGCACCTATTCATCGATGTTCGTTGCCGCTCCGACGCTGCTCTTCCTCGAAAACCGCTTCGGCAGCGGCGACCCCCTCATCACGCCCGCCAAGCGGAAGTAGCGCGCCGCACTACTCGGCGGGTGTTTCTCGTTGTTTGCGATGAGATCCGCGTGAGGCGGGGGGTGCCTTGCGCTCTCTTCAAACGTTCGCGAAAGGCACCCCCCGCCTCACGCTCCGTTGTCGTCGCACCGTGTCGAACCCAGCAAGAGCGAATCGGGTGTGGGGTCCCTTTCGCAACCGTTTGAAGGGCGCGGAAGGGACCCCACACCCGATTCGCGCGCTCAGGAACGAGCACGCGGCCAAAGACGGCGGTGCACAGGGCAGCCGGTCCGTCCACGGGGTGTTTGTCGGGGGAGGGTGGGGCCTCAGCCCGCCTTGCGTACTTCGGGGGAGCCGCCGCTGCTGCTGGTTGGGGCGGTCGGGGCGGTCGGGGCGTCGGCGGCGCCGGCCTTCTTGGACATCTTGATCGAGCCGTTGACGACGGCGCCTTCGGCGACGCCGAGTTTCGGGGCGACGACGTCGCCCTCGACGACGCCGGTGGCCTGGACCTCGACGCGTTCGGTCCCGTGGACGTTGCCCGAGACCCGCCCGATGACGACGATTCCCTTGGCCGTGATCTCGGCTCGAACGGTGCCATTGGCACCCACCGTGAGCTGGTTGTTCGGCAGATCGATCTTCCCCTCGACCGTGCCTTCGATCACGATGTCTTCATTGCCGGTCAGGTCGCCCTTGATCGAAATCGACTTTCCGATGTTCGCCACGTCTTCTTCCCCCTGGGTGGGCGGCTGC
>CAXMSF010000075.1:0-6899 GCA_964196055.1 uncultured Gammaproteobacteria bacterium
CCCCGATAGCAGCGGATCGTGTGTTCGCCGGAGTGCCATTAACGGATCAAGGAGGCGCTACAGGGACGCAATCGGTCCGGAAGGTCGAAGTGGTATGTTCCGTCCCCGGCTGGGCTACGGCGGATTCTCGCGCCGATACAGAGGAGTCCGATGTTCGATTTCGCCGAAAAAGTCGGATTCGTCACCGCGGGGGCCACCGGTATCGGTCTCGCATGTGCACGGTCCATCGTCGAGGGCGGCGGCAGGGTAATGATCTGCGCGCGCCGCGAAGACACGCTGCGCGAGGCGGCCGCCTCGCTCGGCGAGAACGCCGCCTGGGTGGAGTGCGACGTCACGAACGACGCCTCGGTCGACAACGCCGTAGCGGTGACGCTCGATCGCTTCGGGTCGATACAGCTCGCGGTGAATTCTGCGGGAACGGGAGGTGCGGGGCCCATCCTCGACACCACGACCGAAGACTTCGAGCGCGTCCTCGACGCCAACCTCACGGGTGCGTTCCGCTGCCTACGCGCCGAGGGACGCGCCATGAAAGCGGCCGGCGGCGGCAGCATCGTCAACATCAGCTCGATCGCCGCCGCGCTCACACACCCCTGGATGAGTTCCTATTGCGTGTCCAAGGCGGGCCTCGACATGCTCACGCGCTGTGCTGCGGACGAACTCGGCGAATTCGGCATCCGGGTGAATTCGGTGCTGCCGGGAGTCGTGAAGACGCCGATGGCCGCGATGCTCGTCGACCAGGACATCTCCCGCGAGGAGTACCTGCGCCGCATGCCGATTTCGCGCGTCGGCAAGCCCGAAGACATCGCTGCGGCGGTGGGCTTCCTACTCTCGGATTCAGCCGGCTGGGTGACGGGCCAGAGCTTCGCGGTCGACGGCGGTCATACCTTGCGCCAGGGTCCGAACCTCGTGCCGCTCTTCAACTCATTCGCGCAAAACGCCTGACGAACGAGCGATCGGGTCGAGCGGCAGCTCGAATCCGAACGTGTCGCCCAACCACGCATAGTAGGCCGCACCCTCGGCGTCGCCGGGCAACCATCGCCGGCCGGCCGCGGCGACGCGTTCCGCCTCGTCGACCTTGCCCGCCATGCACAACGCGTACAGACGCAGGTAGAACCCCGCGGCATCGCGAATCGGTTTCCGCGGATTGCCTGCCAGGTAGCGGGCTGCGAGGTCGTATTCTCGGTCAGCGAAGGCCTGGATCGCGAGGTGTCGGCCATAGCGGAACCGTTTCCGCCCCTTCTCGACCAGGCGCGCGACCGCGCGCTGCATATCGACCGTGTTCCCCAGTTGCAGGATGGCGAGCGTCTCGAGATCGGTCTCTGTCAGGATGGTGTGCAGGCGCGCGATCCAGTCGCGCATCGGGGGCCTCGAACGCGCCCAGATGTCGACGAGCATGCGCTGATACTCGAAGTATCCGAGAGTCCGCTCGCGCATCGCGGGCGGCCACGCGTCGCGAATGAATCGACTCTCCTCGAAGCGCCGCCGGGTCAACTCGGGGCTCATCCAGTCACGGTAGAGCCTCCGCGCGATCGCGGGTGAGTGGTGACGATTGCTGATCCGCTTCGGATAGTTGTCGATGAGAGGCGGAGCGTCGCCGATCAACTCGCGCAGTTGGTCGGCGTCGGCCATGAACATTGCCCCCATCTGCTCCGGACGCTCGATTCCGATCGCAGTCAGCTCGCGTGCGAGCCGTGGCTCCTGCCACTGACGAACGAAGCCCGCCTCCGAGCGTTGCCACTGGGCGTTCTTCGAGCCCGCGAGCATCCAGTCCGTATCGAAACCGTTCCACAAACTGCAATCCTCGAATACATCGCAGAAGGCGCGGACGATCGCCTTGGTGTCGGATTCGAGCGTGTTGTGGGCGGGCAGCCAGTAGGTCGCGATCCCGCCGTCGTTCAGGCGCTCGTGCATCAGCTGGAAGTATTCGCGGGTGTAGAGATTGACGATCCCGGCATTCTTCGGCGGCGGCGGATCGGCGGTGATGATGTCGTAGTGACGGTCGGTGGTCTGCAGGAAGTAGCGACCGTCCTCGATGTGGACCTCGACGCGCGGGTCGTTGAGCGGGTGAGCATCGGGGTTCGGGTAGACGAGGTCCGCCATCTCGAGAATCGCGGTCGAAATGTCGACGACATCGATGTGTTCGAGGCTCTCCGTCTGGACGAGCCCGAGCGCCGTCGAGCCGGCACCGCAGCTGATCACCAACGCCTGCTTCGGGTCGGGCTTGAGAGCCACCGGCCAGAACACATAGAGGCGCTGATAACGTCGGCCGTTCGACGAGGTGGCCGACATCGAGAAGCCGTTGGTCAGCAGCTGGTAGAAGATCGTCTCGTCGTCGAGCTCCTTGCGCAAGTAGATGATGGTCTCGATCTGCCCTTCCCGAATCGCCGCCACTTCGAGTTCATGATCTTCGTCCCAACGTTCGATCGAAATCCGGAAGTACTCGGACTCCATGAATCCGAACGGGAACAACAGGGTCGCGACGACGAAGACTCCCGCGAAAGCCCAACGAAATTGCGACGCCCTGCCATCGGAGGAGCGCATTCCCCAGAGCGACAGTGCAACCACGCCGTAACCCGCTCCGAGCAGGAAGAAGGAGAGCTCCATGCCGAGAACCGGCAGCAGCAAGAAGCCGGCCAGCAACGAACCGAGTGCACCGCCCAAGGTGTTCGCAAGCGTGAGCAAGCCCGTCGCGCGGGTCTCGGAACCGATTTGGGCGTGCAAGGACGTGCCGATGAACGTAAACAAAATCCCGGACAGGAACGAGGTCGGGAACATCAGCAACAACGAGAGCCGGAGCACGAGCAACGGGTCGGCGATCAGGACCTCGGTATGGGGCGCAATCGCGAATGAGAAGCCGAAATAGAGCGCAACCGAGAGCACACCAGAAACCAGCGCGATCGCGGGCGCGTGCCGGAAGCCCTCGGAATCACGCCGGAGCCAGGCACCGCCTGCGAAGCCTCCGCTCCCGATGCCGGCCAGCACCACCGCGAGCATCAGCGAGAAGACCAGGCCGCCTGAATGGACGAAGAGGTGCATGAAGCGGAACCAGATGATCTCGAACGCGAGCAAGGTCGCTCCCGCGACGAACGCACCCGCAAGATTGCGCCAAGCCGCAGGCGTGATGCGTGTGCGCGGCCGCGCAGCCACCTCCGCGAGCGCTCCCTCGGCCTCGGGCGCAAGCCGCCGCGACAAGGCCAACGCAAATGCAACGGCGATCGCGTCGAGCCCGCCGGCGATGTACGCCGTCCCGCGGATTCCGAACCATTCGAGCAACACGGCTTCGGCCGCGACGGCGCCCAGCACCGCCCCCAGCGTGTTCCAACCGTAAAGGCGCCCCAACACCGAACCGAAGTTGGGGTCCTTCGTGAGCAGCGCGCGAACCAGCACCGGCAATGTTGCGCCCATTGCGGTGGCGGGCAGCAACAGCAGCACGAACGCGATTCCGAGGCGAAGCGGGTTCAGGATCGCCGGCTGATCGAGAAAGGGGCGATAAAGCGGCACGAGCCATCCGCTGAGCAACGGCAGGATCAGCACGAGCGCAATCCCAGTGACCGCGATGACGGCCTCGAGCAGCGCATAGAAACGAACCGGGCGACGGACCCGCGCACCGAAGCGGGCCATCAGGCCGTTGCCGAGCGCGAGGCCGGTCATGAAGCTCGCCAATACGATCGCCGAGGCCCATACGCTGTTGCCGAAGGTGAGCCCTGCCTGGTGGAACCAGAGCGTCTCGAACAACAACGCCGCCGTGCCCGAAACAAAGAAGAGCGCACACAGAATTCGGGTCATCGAGCGGTCCGGAGGCACATGAAGTCCGACAGACTAGGCTTCGCGCGGAAGCTCCGCAAACGCGGAAGTCCGCGAGAGCACAACGCAATTGCAACATTTCCGAAACCAGGAACCCTCCGGGCCGATATAGTGACGGGGCCTCGTTCACCGGGACGGACGCGAACCCACCGGCTCGTCGGGAGGAAGCTCGCCCGTGCAGGTCCGCTTCTACGCCACGCTTCGTCCGCTCGCCGGAGGGCGCTCGCTGGAGATCGAGCTGCCCGAGGCCGCAACCATTCAGACGCTCGTCGAAGCCGTCGCCACCCAACACCCCGCGCTCGGCGAAGTCTTGCTCGACCCGCACGGTGTCGTCCCACGCGGCATTCACGTATTCGTCAACGGACGAGGCGCGGGTTATCTCCCAGAGAGGTACGCAACTAGGCTCGCGGAAGACGACTCGGTCGACATCTTCCCCGCGATCGCAGGGGGCTGAGCACGCTTCGCGCCTTCCGCTCCCAGGTGTCGCGTTGGCCGCCTTGCGGCCAAAACTTCCGCGTCGTCGCTGGGAACACTTCGTGTTTCCGGCTGCTCCTAGACGATTCCGAGCTCTCGTAGCTTTGCTTCCGGAACTACGCCGCCTTCCCAGCCGCGCGCCGCGTAGTATTCCGAGAGCATTTGGTCGAGTTCACAGACGTGCCCCTTGGACCCCGCCTGTGTCGAGGGCTCCGTGAGAAAGCGAACCGGCAACGTGTCGGACCCCTCGCCGAATCCAGCGAGATTGTTGTAGTGACGCTCGAGATTGTAGATCCGCTCGCCCGCGCGCATCACGTCGTCCGCTGAAAACTCGATCCCCATCGCGGTGGCGTACTGCGCGGCGTAGAGCGCCGCATCCTCGGCAAAGGCGCTGAACTTGCACAAGTCGAGACTGTCTGCGAAGGCGTGCAGATCCTGGAAGGTCTTGACCAGCTCGCCCTTCCCTTCCCAGGCCAGCGGGTCGATGTCGAGCGGCAGCACACCGAGCTCGGCAGCTGCGGTGTAGGCGCGGAGATGACAGGCTCCGCGATTACTCGTCGCATAGCCCAACCCCATCCCTTTCAACCCTCGCGGGTCGTAGGCGGGGATCGCCTGCCCCTTGCACTGCATACCGATTTCCGGGTGCCCGAAATGCTCCGCCACTCGCGCGGTGCCTTCCGCTAGCACGTCGCCGATCCCATCTCGAAAGGCGAGCTTCTCGGTGAGCGCCACAATCGAAGTGTCGTCACCCCACGCGAGCCCCTCACCATCGAGCCAATTATTTTCAGTCGCCTCCATGAATGCCGAGAACACGTTCCCGAGTTCGATCGGGTCGAGACCGAGGTCGTTGCACTGATCGATCAGCTTCGCGATCGAGCGGATGTCACCGTTGTCGCAATTCGCGCCGAGCGACCAGGCGGGTTCGTACTCGACGCTCTCCATCTGGAGCCCTGCGTACGGCCCCGACGTGACCTCGACTTCCTTCTTGCACGCAACCGGACAGGCATGACAGGTGGGATTGCCGGTGAGGATCTCGGCCTCGACATACTCGCCGCTGATCCCCTCGGCCCGTTCGCCGAACGACGTGACCTGGCTGTTACGCGTCCCGAGCGCACCGATGCGGTTGGTGATATTCATCAGCACGTTGGTCCCGTAGACGGAGAGGCCACCTTTCTTCGGACTCGTGATGTTCGCCTCATCGCGGATCGCGGCGAGGGCGTCGCGTCGAACCTGCTTCCAGGCATCCGGATCGCTCACGTCGCTGGTCTTGCGATCGGCGCGGATCACGATCGCCTTCAGCTGTTTGCTGCCGCCAACCGCCCCCGTGCCGCCGCGCCCGAAAGCCCGATCGTCTTCGTTGAGCCAGGCGGCGAAGCGCACGAGATTCACGCCCGCCGGACCGATCGCACACACCGACAGATTCTTTTCGCCGTATCGCGAACGAAAGAATTCCACGGTCGCGTGGATCCCCAGCTCCCACGTCTCCGAAGCGTCACGCAGCGAAACCTCGCCGTCTTCGATGAAGGCGTAGACGGGTCGCTCCGAGCGCCCCGAGAACACCAGGCCGTCGAGTCCGGCCCAGCGCAGACGCGCAGCCGTCCAGCCACCCTGGTGACTGTCCGTCACGGTGCCAGTGAGGGGAGACTTCGTCACCGCGGCCCAGCGACCACTCATGCTCGTCTCCGACCCCGAAAGCGGCCCGTTCACGAAGCACAGGAGGTTTTCGGGCGACAGCGGATCGACGTCGGGACCGTTTTCGAGCAGATACCGGACACCGAGACCACGCCCACCGATGTAATCCCGCAACCACTCCGACGGAACTGGACGCATTTCGACGGATCCCGCAGTGAGATCCACATGGGCCATTCGGCTGCCGAACTTGCTCAGATTCATCGATCTCCCTCCCCGAGTATCGCGCCGGGTGCGGTCGTCATCGGCACGCAGGCGGACGCAACACTCCCGCGACAATAAACCCAACCTTCCCGCTTTGGAACCGCCACCGGGCGGTCGAGCGCCGCGCTTCGCCACCCGGCGACGCAAGCGATTGTTTTCAGTCGCTTTCCTGCTGCACGGGAATTCACGTGCGACACGGCGAAGAGTGGGTGGCAAGCGAAACGAATTGCGCGACAATCCGTCCGAATGTCCTCTCAGACGGCTCGCCCGAAATCGGAAGATCTCGGCGGAACTCCCGACTGGGTCAGTATTTTTTCCAATTAGCCGTGAATTCGTCCGAATGATTCGTGTACAATTCGCGCGTCTACGACCACAGGGGAGTGAAATGAACGATTTTCTGCGCGTGATCGGAATTCGAAAAGCGACCGCAACCTTCGCAGTCGTCGCGGCATTGACGCTCGCGTTCGCCACGGGTGTAGCGATGGCCGACGACATCGGCGGGGAAGACATCGTCGTCCCGCCGCCCGCGCCGGCTGCGGCGCCGGCTGCGGCGCCGGCTCCGCCGCCGGTCGAAGAGGACCGATTCAAACTGTATCTGACGGGTATCGTGGGTTACTCGTGGGCCAAAGGGGAAGCCGCCGGACAGAACCAATGCCTCTTGTGCCTCGCCCCGAGCAAGAACCGCGGGGACGACTGGGATACCACCGTCTTCGGTGCTGGCGCTCTCG
>CAXMSF010000076.1:0-12467 GCA_964196055.1 uncultured Gammaproteobacteria bacterium
CGTGCGCAACTCGAAGTCAGCGAGAAGTTCCCGATCAGCTCCCGGCTCGTTCCGCCGATGAACGAGCGGTAAGGTGAACCCCTTGGAGGCTCATGGCGACGATCCTCGTCATCGACGATTCCGACGCTCACCGCGCCGAGATTCGGAAAGCGCTCGAGAGTTCCGATCAGATCGATTGCATCATCGAAGCCTCGGATGGCCTTCGCGGGCTCAAGCTGTTGCTCGAAAAGGACGTCGACGTCGTATTGTGTGACCTGGAACTGCCGGGCATCGACGGCGAGAAGCTGCTGCGCGTGAAGAACTCGTCGCCGGGCGGCGCGAATGTGCCGTTTTTGTTCATCACGGCGTCGACGAACCGCGATCGCAAGGCGCGCCTGCTCGAGGATGGCGCCTGCGATGCGATCACGAAGCCCTTCCACCCCGCCGACCTCATCGCTCGCGTGCACCTTCACCTGAAGGTGAGGCGGCTCCAGGACGAGCTGCTGGAGAAGAACGCCGCGTTGGCACGCATGTCGACCATCGACGTTCTCACCGACCTTCGGACACGTCGCTACGTGATGGATTGTCTGTCGATCGAATTCCTTCGCGCCCGCCGCTACGAAAGCCCACTCTCCGTCATCATGGCCGATCTCGACCAGTTCAAGGCGGTGAACGACAATTTCGGACACCCGGGCGGAGATGCGGTGCTGCGTGGAGTTTCGGAGTTGCTTCTGGACGAGGTACGCGCGACGGACGTCGCGGGTCGCTACGGCGGCGAGGAGCTGATCGTACTGATGCCGCAGAACACGATCGACGGCGCGCAGGTGTTCGCGGAACGCTGGCGTGCGCAGGTCGAAGCGGCAGTGTTCGAGTTGCCGGACGGTCGCGATGCCCGGGTGACGGTGAGCATCGGCGTCGCCGAATTCGAGGCGAGCTTCGATATGCCGTACGATCTCGTCGCGGCTGCCGACAGCGCCCTCTACGTCGCGAAGCAAGAGGGCCGAAACCGCATCGAGCTCTTCCGCGGCTCGCAGCCCTTGCCCTAGAACCCATCTCATAAACGCTTCGGTCGCCAGCCACCCGCCTTCGGCCCGATCTATTCGTTGCGAAATCTCGCCGTATCGCCCGATATGGCTGCGATTTCGCGCCTCGATCTCGGGCAAAATTCGAGTCCCTGGCTCGGTCAGCGTTTATGAGATGGGTTCTAGTCATCGTCGCGCTTGCTAATGGCCACGACGACGGGCGTAACGTCCTTGGCGATCTCGTGGTACAGAGCGGCGTTCGGATGAAAGCCGGGAAGCCACTCACGCTCTTCGAGAGGAATCCGCGACATCGAGATCGAGGCGTCGACCACGGGAACGCCCGCCTCCGCGGCCACGCGCAGGATCGCGCTGTTGGCCAGCCCGAATGCCGAAACCGACTGGGGATAGCGAATGAGCACGCCGGGAACGCCGACACGCTCGAGCCAGGCCATCATTTCCCGCAGGTCTTCGTGGGTCCTGGCCTCCACGGAGTCGTCCTCGCGCGGCGGACCGTGGACGTGTCGAATCGTCTCGACCTTGTCACCCCGCCGCAGCTCATAGGTTTCCAGACGCGGCTGTCCGGTGTAGGTCTGAACCTTGTCGCCCGCCGGGATCTCGAAGGCCTGCTTCTCGCCGATCGACACGTTTCGCTCCCAGGGTTGGTGACTTCCCTCGCCCACCGTCCCCTCGGCACCTCTTCCGAGTTCGCGGTTGTGAAGCAATACGGTGACGAATCGATACAGGCGGGAGTGATAGGCGAAGGCGGCCAACTGCGCCTTCCAGCTCCCTCCCAAAACCTCGGAGTAGTTCCAGGCGTTGTTCACGCCACACCACACGATGACGATGTCGGGCTGATAGAGGGTGACGAATCGCGGCAGACGATTGCGCACCTGGGTCGTGCTCATTCCGGGCAGGCCGAGATTGATGACCGAAAATTCTCCGGGCGCGTCAACGTCGAGAAGGCTCTGCAATTGCGCGGGATACGATTCGTCTTCCGGCAGGCCCGGCCCATAGGTGTGCGAGTCACCGACGGCCAGGACCCGCGTGGTCGCAGACGGCCGCCACGCCGCGGGCCGCTTGCGCGCAACGAAGGATCCGACCTGCAGAAAGCCCTCGGCGGCCAGGAGAACTGCGAGCAAGACCACGGCCGCGCGTACGAACCAGCCTCGACCGGGTCGCTCAGTGCCTCGGGCTGCGTTTCGATCCAACCTCCACCCCTTCGACTTGCTTCGGTCGGAAATTAGCGTGAACCAGCCGTGCTTTCTCGACATTCGGCCGGGGCGAAATCTCCGATCCTGCGGTCTGCTTGACGCCGCCGGGCCGGACGCCGATCCTGGGACGATGCGTGTCGCGATCGCACAGCTAAACCCCGTCGTCGGCGATCTTCGCGGCAACCGCCGGCTCGTCGAAGAGGCTGCCGCGAAGGCCGCCGATGCGCGCGCCGATGTCGTCGTGTTGCCCGAGCTGGTCCTCACCGGCTACCCCCCCATGGATCTGCTGTTGCGCGAGGGATTCGTGCGCGACCAGATTCGCGAACTCGACGCCCTGCTGCCTGCATCGAGGCGGGTGCCGATCCTGCTCGGCGCGGTGCTGCCCGCAGAAGGCGGACCAGCGGGAGAGATCCACAATTCCGCGGTGCTGCTCGCCGACGGTCGGCGCGTCGCCCGACAAGACAAGACCCACCTGCCGACCTACGACGTCTTCGACGAGAAGCGCTATTTCCGCCCCGCGGAAGAGCGCGCAGCATGCGAACTCGGCGGTGTGCCGGTCGGCCTCACGGTTTGCGAAGACTCGTGGGCGGACGAGTACGGCTATCCCGTGAACCCCATCGCGGAACTCGCGGCGGCGGGAGCACGGTGTATTTTCAACATCTCCGCGTCGCCCTGGCATCTCGACAAGACGGGCGAACGCCGCGCGATGATCTCCCGGCTCGCCCGGAACCAGCGCACGCCCATCGTGTTCGTGAACCAGGTCGGCGGCAACGACGAACTGATCTTCGACGGTGGTTCCTTCGTCTGCGATGCACAGGGCGGCATCATCGCCAGCCTGCCGCTGTTCGAAACGGCATTCGAAGTGATCGATCTCAATGCTGCGCACGAGTCGCTCGCGCCCGACGCCGTGATCGACCCGGAGCACGTGGCTCAGCTTGAGGCGGGACTGACGCTCGGCATCGGCGACTACTTCCACAAGCAGGGCCTGCCGCCTGACGCCGTCATCGGGCTGTCGGGTGGAATCGACTCGGCGGTGACCGCTCACCTCGCCTGCCTCGCACTCGGCCCGGGGAGCGTGCTCGGCATCGCGATGCCGGGTCCGTTCTCGTCGGATCACAGCGTCGAGGATGCGCTCGCACTCGGCCGAAGCCTCGGTATCGAGGTTCGCAAGGTCGACATCACGCCCGTCTACGAGAGTTACCTGACCATCTTCGGCGATCTCTTCGGCCGGCGCGACGACTACGGCATCGCACAGCAGAACATCCAATCGCGGATCCGTGGAGCGACGTTGATGGCGGTTTCGAACGCCGAAGGGCGCCTGGTGCTCGCGACCGGCAACAAGAGCGAGTTGTCGACCGGCTACTGCACCCTCTACGGCGATACGGTCGGCGGGATCGCGGTACTGGGCGACGTCTACAAGCGCGACGTCTACGCGCTTGCGCATCTCGCGAACCGCAGCGAGGAGAGAATTCCAAGGCGCACGATCGAGAAACCACCGTCGGCCGAACTCGCACCGGACCAGCTCGACTCCGACGACCTGCCCCCCTACGAGGTGCTCGACGCGGTGCTCGAACAGGCGATCGAAGGACAACGCAGCGCGTCCGGGATCGAGGTGCCGCCCGGCACCACCGCAAAGGCGGTGCGCGACATCACGAAACGGCTCGATCGAAACGAGTACAAGCGCCGCCAGGCGCCGCTCGTGTTGCGGACGTCGCCCAAGGCATTCGGATCGGGGAGGCGGCTCCCGATCGTCCACCGCTTCATCGAATCGGAGGACTGAGGCCGCAGCCGGCAGAGTGGCGGGCTACTCGGCGCCTTCGGCGATCGCGCGTACGTTCTCCGCTCGCGCGCCACGCGGACATTCCTGCACCACGTACTCGACGAGGTCTCCCTCGGAGAACGAGTCGTAGTCCTGCGCTCCGAGCCCCGAGCGATGGAAGAAGACCTCTTTGCCGTCGTCACCGCGCACGAAGCCGAAGCCGCGGTCGCGTACGAGCTTCTTGATTTTCCCCTTCACCTTCGGACCCGCCGGCGCTGTGCGCATCGTCGCCTGCCGGCGGCCACGGCCGCGGCTGCTACTCCGGCGCGGGCGTCCGGTGTTGTAACGGTCGCCGCTCACGAACTCGCTGCAGAAGAGTTCGGCGGGAACTTCCAGGTCCTGCATGTCCTGGGATTCCGGGGACAACAACACTTCGTCGTCGCCGATCTCGACGATCTGGTAGCGAAGCCCAGTGTTCTTGTGGGTGACCTGCGACCCTGACTCGACTTCATCCAATTGCAGCATCGACCCGACCTCGTTTTGGCTCCGCGCCCGAATGCCAGTGACCGCGACGACGCGGGTGGGGAATTTCAGGGGTTCGAGCGGGGGAACCACGCCCGGCGCTCGCTGGCCAGAAACGCAGTAAGGTCCGGAGGTTAGGGGACTTTCCCACCTGGGTCAAACCAAGCCTCCAAGGGCTATGCTGCAGCGCGCGACCTCCTGGAGGCCGAGAATGGCCAGACTCTGCTCCACGCTCCTGATCGCGCTGCTGTTGTTCGCCCCCGACCTCGGGGCGCGAGAAAGAGCCGCGATACGGGTCGGCACCAGCGGCGATTACGCACCCTTCAGCCTCGCGCTCGAGGGCGATGCGATCGTTTTCGAAGGCTTCGACATCGCGGTCGCGCGCGCGTTCGCCGAAGCCCATGGCTACGAACTCGTTCCGAAACGCTTTCGCTGGCCGAACCTGTCTCGGTCGCTCGAGGCCGGTCAATTCGACGTCGCGATGTCGGGAGTCACCATCGTCCCCGATCGTTCTGCGATCGGCCGCTTCAGCATTCCGGTCGTCGAAACCGGTGCGGTGGTGCTCATTAGCGAGCCGGAAAGCTATCCCGACCTGAAATCGCTGAATCGATCGTCGGTTCGGATCGGCGTCAACGCGGGCGGCTACCTCGAACGGGTCGCGCGCGACCGTTTCCGGAGGGCGACCCTGCTCGCGATCCCCGACAACTCAGCGGTACTCGACGCGCTATCGACCGGGAACGTACACGCGGTCGTCACCGACACCGCCGAGGCCTCCCTATGGCTGGGAGTCACGCCGGGCGCGAAACAGCTCGGCCCGATCACCCGCGACCGCAAGGCCTACCTCGTGCGTGCGGACCGGCCCGACCTCGCCGCGCAGCTCGACCGCTGGCTGCTCGCGCGCGAGGCGGACGGCACGCTCGCAGCGGTCCGCGAACTCTATCTCGGTGCGAGTGCGGGCCCCGCGGTCGCGACCCCCCTCACCGCGCTGCTGGCCGCGGTCGATGAACGCCTGTCGTTGATGCCCTTGATCGCGGTCGCGAAGCGTGAAGCCGGCCTGCCGCTCGTCGTCCCGCGTCGAGAGGTCATCGTACTCGACGCCGCCGTCGCCGCCGTCGCAGACGCAGCGACCGCCGCAGCCGTTGCTGCGCCTCCGGCTGCGTCACTCGTGCGGGCGTTCTTCCGCGCACAGATCGAGGCGTCGAAACAGCTGCAATCGTCGGCGCTCAAGGATCCCAACTTCGTGCGGCCTGACGACCCCCCCGACGTCGGCGACGTGCTGCGCCCGGCGCTGATGCGAATCGGAGAGAAGATCGCGCGTCTGATCGTCGCACTCCCGACCGGGCTCGATCCGCGTGAAGTCCGCATCGCCGCGCGCGATCAACTGCGAACGCCGCGCCTTTCCGAGTCGTCGCAGCATGAGATTGCGGATGCGATCGCCGCGCTGTCCGGCGGCACCGCCGATCAATAGTACGTCGATCGCGCGCGGTGCCGCGGAGTGGCCTTCATCTCCGGGCTCTGGCCGTGAGTCCACATCAGGTAATCGACCTGCTGAGCCGTCATCGGGATGCCCGCATCGGCGAGGCCGGCAACGCAGCGCTCGATCGCGTGCAACGCCAACCCCCGAATTTCGATCTCTTCGGGGGATCCGGCAATCAACAACTCTTCCGCGTCGATGCGCCGCGCGAGTTCCGCTTCGTAGACCAGCACCCCCTTGCGACGCAGAACGTGTGGCACGAGGTTGTCGGCGAAAATCGTGAGCCGATCGAGGTCGTCGAAACCCCCATACCCCCGCTGCTCGAAAGCGACGGCGAGATCCGCCACGGTAATCTGGGCGCGCTTGTAGAACGGCACCTCGAAGTCCGCATAACGTGCAACGTCGCGATAGAACGGAATGTCGCCCAGCGCCTGAACGAGCGCCGCCGCCGAAGCTGCCGCGGATTCGACAACCAGTGAGAACCGGCCGTCGTAGCCCTCCGCGACGAAGCGACCCAGGTCGTTCCAGGCCGTCGCATACAGCGCCATCAGTTCGCCGACTTCCGTAATCCTGAGGTCCTGCCCGAGGACGGCGGCGCAATCCGCGGCAGTGAGCGCCCGGAGCGCGTCGGCGCTCCACGGACCAGCCCGCATGAAGTGCTCCTTCAGGTTCGTCGCGATGGTCATGTAACCCGACAGATCCGGGCGCTTCGACAAATACGGAAACCAGCCCGAGCCGAAGTTGATCGCATTCAGCGTGAAGACGAACGCGAGCGTCGCGTCAGCGTCGCCAACCCGGTGGTGTCCCGGATCGAAGTCCGGATCGGCCGCGGGCATGCGGGCGATCTCGTCGACGAGAGCCCCGACAGCGGTGTCGTCGATGCGTACGAAACGGGCCATCGCCGCAACGCGCGCCGATGCTGCACGAATCACGTCGAAGATGTTTTCGCTCATTCCCCCGAACCGATCAGCCACAGCGCTTGCGGCATGATCTCGATTCGCACCGGCAACGACCCGAGCGCTTCGCCATCGATGTCGAGCAATACCGTGCCCGGTTCCGCCTCGGCCTCGATCTCGTGGCCCCGCAGGAAGCTGCAGATCGGATCGTCGAGATGCCTGCCCGAATAGAGCAGCGGCAGTTTCGAAATCAACTTCAGCTTCGGGTGCTCCGGTACCAGCACGATGTCGAGCAAGCCATCGTCGAGGCGTGCCTCGGGCGCGATGTGCATGCCGCCCCCGAACCAGCGCCCGTTGGCCGCGGTGGCGATCATCAGCGGTCCGTCGTGTACCAGCGTTCCGTCGACCCGCACGGCCACCGGCGCCGCGCGGTAGCGCGCAAGAGCCTTCAGCGTCCCGGCCAGAAACGAAGCCCGACCGCCGAAGTGTTTGCTCGTCTGGTTGACGAGTCGATCGATCAGCCCGCTGATTCCGAAGCTCGCGACGTTGACGAAATAGCTGGTGGTCTCGTTCAGATCGCGGTCGCGGTAACAGATCCTGCCCGCGTCGATCGCACGTGGTTTGGCCCGCTTCAGCGCGGCGATGGCATCGTCCATTCGCGCCGGCACGCCTGCGCTGCGCGCGAAGTCACCGCCGGTTCCGAGCGGCAAGACACCGATCTGTGCGTAGCCACCGAGCCCGGCCGCGAGCAAACCGCTCGCGACTTCGTTCAGCGTGCCGTCCCCACCCGCGACGAGTACCCGTTCGATCCCGGAGCGGACCCCCTCGCGCGCGATCCGTTCTGCATCGCGCGGGCCTCGCGTCAATTCGCTCTCGAATGCACCGAACTCTGCTCGGAGCTTCGCTTCGAGCGCAGCCCAGCGCCGGCCGGTCGCGCCGTTCCGGCTGCGCGGGTTCACGATCACGAGCGTCCGTGCAGACACCCCAACATGGTACTGGAACCGGCGCGAGGGCAAACGTTCGAATTGCGGTGCGATTCGAACGCGCAGCAGAAACACAGCGGCCGCGCAGCGGCCGCCCCCCTCAGGCCGCGCTTCTCGACGCGGCGGTCGCCTTTCGTGCCGACGCCTTGGACGCGACGATCTGGTAGCGGCGTCGGACGCTGTCGACGTACGCCATCGATTCCGCGCGGGTGCGTTCTTCGTCCCAACCCGCGACCCGCGCGGCCGCTTCTGCAATCGCCGGCAGCTCGGCGAGTCCCTGCCCGACCGCGAAGATCGCCATCCCGAGGCGCCGCTCGAGTAGATCGCAGAGCGTCGCGGGGCACTCGGTCCGGAATGACCAGGGGATCTCGGCGAAGAGGTTGCGCGAGTGACCGATCGGGCGCAGATCGCCGGGCGCAGCGTCGGCGAGCAGGTCGGCCGCGCGCGCCCCGTAGTTTCGCACCAGGTGGCTGCTCTGCTTGCGCTCGATTCCGTAGCGTTCGCTCAACTCGGCTGCGGCATGCCGCCATTCGGGGAGCGCGGGGCGGAGGGGAAGATCCACGGTTCGGCTCGGCCCGATTTCCGCTGCACGGTCGGTCGGCAAGGCGCGAAGCACGCGGTCGACGATCCGCTTGCCCATCAGGCGATGGGTCGTGAGTTTCCCGCCCACGACCGACAACAGCCCGGACGGATCTTCGTAGATGCGGTGCTCGCGTGAAACCTTCGTCGAGGGGATCTCATCGTCGTTCGAGGCCGCAAGCGGTCGCACGCCCGCGAATACGCTGCTCAGATCGTTCGTGGTCAGACACGCACCCGGAAAGGCCAGATTTGCGGCGTCGAGCAGGTAGTGGACCTCTTCGATCGAGACGGTCGGCCCGTCGATTTCGTCACTGAAGGTGTCGGTGGTGCCGATCAGTGCGACATCGTCCCACGGCACCAGAAAGACCTGACGACCATCACCCGCCTCGAAGGTCACCGCGGTTTCGGCACGAACACGGTCGCGCGGAATCACCAGGTGAACACCCTTCGCGGGTCGCAGCTCCGGACATGCCACCGGCCGGTCGATCCCACGCACCCGCTCGACCGCCGGACCTGCAGCATTCACGATCGCGTCCGCCCGAACTTCGACCGTGTAGCCGGAGAGCCGGTCGAGAATCCGTGCGCCGCACAGCAGCCCGTCGCCTCCGCGCAGGAACTCGACCGCCTCAGCGTGGTTGACCGCGTCGCCCCCGAGCTCACGCGCGCTCTTCAGGGTCTCGACCACCAGGCGGGTATCATCGACCTGACCGTCGCAATACAGCCCCGCACCACGCAGCCCGTCGCTGCGAAGCTCCGGGACGCGCTCGAGGACGCCGGCAGGCGGGATGGTCCGAAAACGTGCCGTCCGCCGGAAATTCGCGAGCGCGGAGTAGATGCCGAGCGCGGACCGCACCTGCCACATCGTGTACCTACCGCCGCGGTAGGCGGGAAACAGGAACTCCAACGGACGCACGAGATCGGGGTCGAGCTGCATCATGCGATCGCGCTCGCGACAGGATTCGCGCGTCATCGCGAGGTGGCCCTCGCCGATGTAGCGCAAACCACCGTGAATGAGCTTCGACGAGCGACTCGACGTCCCCGACGCGAAATCTTCCCGCTCGACCAACAGCGCGCGCAGGCCCCGAGTGGCGGCGTCACGCAGAACCCCGGCCCCAGTGATGCCGCCACCGATCACCAACAGATCGACTCCGTCACGGGCCGCTTTGGCGAGATCGCTATTGCGGTCCGCGGACGACCAGCTTCGCGCGGATTCGGCGGTCACGTGCTCGGCGCTCGCGCATCCGGGCCGATCAGCCCCTCGGCTTCGAGGCGGTTCGCCTCCAGCATGATCGCCGCTTCGCTGTAATCGAGCATCTCCTCGATGACTCGGTGTGCAGCGATCGGGTCACCCGCTTCGATCGCGGCGAAGAGCTCCCGATGGTTTCCCAGCGAACGCGCGAAGTCGCGCTGCTCGTTGTAATAGAGCGGCCCGAGCTTGCGCAACAACCGGGTGAAGAGGTTCGTGAGGAACTGGTAGACGAGATTGCCCGTCGCCTCACCGAGCAGTGCGTTCATTTCGACATCGATCTCGAGCGCGACCGCAGGTTCGCGACCGTCGCACGCCTCACGCTCGATCAGCGCGCGTGCCCGATCGACATCGGCTTCGGAGCGATTGCACGCCGCAAGTTCCACCGCGTGCACCGTCATGTGACGCCGGAATTCGAGGATCTGCCGTAGCAGCTCGGCCGTGATGGTGCGGCGGTCCTGGAGGAGATCCTCGATCAGCTGGAGCGCCGACGAAGCCCGGATTTCGCGTACGAAGCTGCCCTGACCGTGGCGAACCTCGATCAGCTCGAGGAATTCGAGTCGCTTGAGCGCCTCACGCACCGAGGCCCGATTGACCGCGAGCGACTCCGACAGATCGCGTTCGTTCGGCAAACGTGACCCGACGGCGTAGACGCCCGTGAGGATCAGGCCTCGCAAGCGATCCGCGACAGCGTCCGATCGGCGCGGAGATGCCAATGATTCGAGATTCGCGTTCATGTCTCTCTCTGGTCGAGCGCATCCGGTATGAGGTCAGAGGTCCGACCACTATACTAGAATCGGCTGACGCTTACGAACACAAGAGCACAATTTGAAAAGCGAACACATTCCCATAGATATCTACTTCCGGGACGTGAGATGACGCTCCGCCCTCTCAAGAAATGCCCTCGATTGGGTCGATAGGACCTCACGGAAATACGACCCCGAAATGCTGGAATTCCACTCACTTCTGCTCGAGATCATGCTGCTGCTGGGCGCCTGGCTCTGCCTTGCCGTGCTCCAGAAGGATCGCTCCACGCCCGGGCGCAAGACCTTCGCGCTCGCGACCGCGGCCTGGATGGTCTGGTGCTTCGGCGAGCTCGCGAGAACCCGCGGCTGGTTGAGTCAGCCGACCTCAGTACACCTCGCGCACGCCGGCATCATGCTGATCGCGCCGCTGTGGTTGGGGCTGTCCGCGCAGACCGCTCGTCTCGAGATCGCGCGCCGGGTTCCATGGTTTCCGCTCCCCCTGCTCGCGCCGGGGCTGTTCATCGTCGCGCTGCTCTTCAGCAAACGCTGGAGCGGACTGTTCCTGACCGCGGGCGCGGACGGAACGAATCTCACCGGGCCGCTGTGGACGGTGATGACCATCTACGGCTTCAGCCTCTCGATCGCCGGTTGCGCGATCCTCATCTCGGCGGCGATCCGCTGGAATCGACCCGGCGAAGCGCGACGCCGAATCGCGATCGGCGTCGCGCCGCTCGTCACGCTCGTGGGCAGCGGGCTCTATTTCACTGGCATCTGGCAGCTGCCCGCGGACCCGACGCCGCTGCTGCTCGGCGTGACGTTCGTGACCTTGCACGGCGGGATCTTCGCGGGCGGCCTGCTCCAGCCTCTCGCCATCTCGCAGCACGCGCTGATCCAACAGCTTCCCGTCGGTATCGTTCTCACCGATCGCAGCGGCGGCGTCGTCGACATCAATCGAGTTGCGGAACGGCGCCTCGGAATCATCGCGACCGCCGCGATCGGGCGCAACTTCGACGCAGTGATCGACGCAGCCGGGATCGGGATCGATTACGAAGTCACGCCGGTGATGTCCGCGGGCTCCGAAGCCGGGCAGATCGTGCTGCTCGACCCGGCCAACCAGAAGACGCCGTCAGCCCGCGAGATCCTCGCAGCCGCAGCGCCGACCGCGAAATCGTCTGCCCGAGGCGAATGAACCCCGCAGCCGCCGGGAATTCGCCGATGAACGCGCAAGCGATCCGGTATATGCTGGCCTGAACGGGGAGGACGCAGCCTTGGCGGACCAGTGGACGATTCGCGGGGTCGAGTACGGCAACTGCGACTGGGGTTGCCCCTGCCAGTTCAACGCTCCGACCACTTACGGCAACTGCGAAGCGGTCGCGGGTGGAATCGTCGAGGAAGGCCACTTCAACGATACCCGCCTCGATGGACTCCGATGGATCATGCTGATCTGGTGGCCCGGCGAGATCGCCGACGGCAACGGTCGCCAGCAATTCATCATCGACGAGGGCGCCGACGCCGACCAGCGTGTCGCACTCGAGAACAGCTACGGGCAATTCAACACCCTTCACATGAACCAGGACGGGATCATCCGCTAGTCGCGGCTCGCCGCTCGAGCCGATCGCGCATGCCGAATTCGTCCCAGACCCCCAACGCAAAAAGCCTGCCGCGCCGCGATCGAATCGCGGTTCTCGTTGCCCTCTCGGGCGTCACCGCGCTCGCCTGGCTGTACTTGTTCGATCTCGCGAGCGCGATGCCGGGCATGTCGGACGGCCGGATGAGCGAAGCCGGGGCAATGCTGCAGATGCACGCCTGGACCCCACGGCACTTCGCCATGATGTTCCTGATGTGGGCGGTCATGATGATCGGGATGATGGTCCCTACCGCGGCACCCATGACTCTCGTCTACGCGGCGGTCGGCCGAAAAGCCGCGCGGCAGGGCACTCCGGTCGCCCCGACGGCAGCCTTCGTCGCGGGCTACGTGACGATGTGGACTGCTTTCAGCCTGGTCGCGACCGTCGTTCAATGGGGCTTCGACGAGGCCGCGTTGCTCTCA